>CAJXNU010000036.1 GCA_913057255.1 uncultured Wenzhouxiangella sp. | reverse complement strand
GAGACCGGCGATCAAGCCTTGCGCCGCCGCTTCTTCATAACCGGTGGTGCCGTTGATTTGGCCGGCAAAAAACAAACCGGCCAAGTGGCGGGTCTCTAAGCTGGGCTTGAGGTCCCGAGGATCGAAGAAATCATATTCAATGGCATAGCCTGGGCGTGTGATGTGCGCGTTTTCCAGGCCTTCGATGGAGTGAACCAGTTGAACTTGGACATCAAAAGGCAGGCTCGTTGAGATCCCATTGGGATACCACTCATTGACGCCCAGGCCCTCAGGCTCTAAGAAGATTTGGTGTGAATCTTTTTCAGCAAACCGCACGACTTTGTCTTCAATCGATGGGCAATACCGAGGGCCTTGGCCTTCGATGGCGCCAGAAAACATTGGCGAGCGATCCAGATTGCTGTTGATGATTGCATGCGTTTGTTCATTGGTGCGGGTGATAAAACACGAGCGCTGTTCGGGATGGTCGCTGAGATCTCCGACGAAAGAAAACACCGGCATGGGTTGATCGCCGGGTTGCTCTTGGAGTTTAGAGAAATCGATGGTGCGACCATCGATTCTGGGTGGGGTGCCGGTTTTTAAACGCCCCACATTAAAGGGAAGCTCGCGCAGTCGCTTGGCCAGCGCATTGGATGGTGCATCACCCGCGCGTCCGCCAGCCAGTTGCGTCTCACCCATGTGGATGCGCCCGCCCAGAAACGTGCCGGTGGTCAAGACCACCGCGCTGGCTCTAAATATCAGACCCATCGCGGTTTTCACGCCCACCACCTGATTGTCTTCGACACACAAATCATCGACAGGCTGTTGAAACAGCGTCAGGCCCGATTGGGCTTCGACCGCTTCGCGGATGGCCTGGCGGTACAAAGCCCGATCACATTGGGCTCGAGTGGCCCGCACCGCCGGCCCTTTGGAGGCATTGAGCGTGCGCCACTGGATCCCTGCCAAATCGGCGGCATGGCCCATGATGCCACCCAAGGCATCGATCTCTTTGACCAAATGACCTTTGCCGATGCCGCCAATGGCGGGGTTACAGCTCATCTGGCCAATGGTCTCGATGCTGTGGGTGACCAATAACGTGCTCGCACCCGCCCGTGCGGCAGCCAAAGCCGCTTCCGTGCCGGCATGGCCGCCACCGATCACAATCACATCAAAGGTTTGGGGATATTCCATGGGCCTTATTTTACGACAGTTTTCAATCTTGGCAGGCCAGCAGGGCCCGCACCTCACCGAGCGTTGCCCGAGCCATCGGCTCACCGGTGATGGGAGAAGGCGGTGTGTGTTTGCCATCGGGCCCGACCATCACTGAACACTCCACCACATCACCGTCTTGATCGATGACCAAGACATCAATCTCACGAAAGACATCGCGGTGCCAACGCACACGCCTTCGCTCTTGGGTGAAAGGAATGTCGTGCTGCATTAAAAAATGCACCGGGCCATCGGGGTCATCGGTGAATAGATGCAAGCACACGCGTGAAAACTGATCGGCAGTGCCTTCTAGCACCGGACCCACCAAACGAGGCTTGAAAGGTTTTAAAAACGCCATGGCCTCAACGGCCAGTTCACGAAGATCAGACAGACATTTGGCGTGATCCTCACCTCCATAGAGGCGCTGCCAGGTTTTTAGAGCGTCTTCGACATCGGCATTTGAAGGCAGGGCAGAGCGTTGGGTGATGCCCAAACGAGCCGCCGCTTTTTGTTTGGCCGTTAGATAGTTTTTCTGGCCTTCAGTCGCCATGATCCGTGCCGCCTCAGCCGCGATGTCGAGACGGTTTCGGTCGGTATTGCGCGAGGATTTGGGTGAGGCTGTGCGTCGGTTTTTCATGACTCAAACCCCCTTAGAAAATATCGTAGGGATTTTCGCTTTCGGCTGCATCCTGAGTTGACTGCATCGCCGGCAGTGCATCGGCATGAAACCATTCCAAAACCGCACCCTCGGTGCCGGGTCGAACTCGAAGGCCTGTCTCTGGATTGATCCACGCACTGGCAATGCCCACCGGCATTGGGGCATCCATCTCAGGGAGGCCTTCGAGCGCTTTGTCCATGTAATCCACCCACAGCGGCAAGGCGGTGCGCCCCCCTTGTTCTAAGCTCCCCAGCGATTCATAGTCGTCTCGACCCACCCAGACGGTGGTGACCAATCCACCCCCTGAGCCAGCAAACCAAGTATCTCTATAATCGTTGCTGGTGCCGGTTTTGCCCGCCAAGTCATCGCGGCCAATGGCCAAGGCCCGACGTCCGGTGCCATTTTGGACCACGTCTTTCATCACCGAGTTAATGAGCCAAGCCGTCTGCGGTGAGAGAATGGCCGGTGCTTTGGGCGGAACGATGGGCCCAACAAAATCGGGATCGACCCAATCGCCAATCACCCCAGCCATGGAAGGCTCCGGGCAGTCAGGACAAATGCGCATGGCCACGGGCTCTAAGATCACCTCACCTTGATCGTTCATCACCGTCTCTAATATCCGAGGCGTGGGCCGATAGCCTCCATTGATAAAGGCCGCATGGGTGGTATTGACCGTCATGGGAGTGAGCGTGCCTGAGCCTAAGGCCATGGAAGGCCCGTTGGGCAAATCGTTTTTGGGGATGCCCAGGTCGGCCACATAATCTCGGGTGGTTTGCAGGCCCATGCCCATCAACAATCGAATGCTGATCAAGTTTCTCGATTGCACCATCGCCTCACGCAGTGGCGTGGGTCCATAAAAACGCTCAGAGAAATTTTGTGGACGCCAGGCCTCTTGCATGGTTGGGTCATCAACCACCACGGGCGCATCGTTGATGAGTGAGGCTAAGTTGTACCCATGATCGAGGGCGGCGGCATACACAAAGGGCTTGAATGCAGAGCCAGGTTGACGTTCACTTTGTGTCACCCGATTGAACTGATTGCGCCTAAAATCAAACCCGCCCACCATCGCAGTAACCGCGCCCGTACGGGCGTTCATCGAGACCAAAGCCGCCTGTGCCTCAGGGATCTGGGCCAGTCGCCACGTTTGATCATCCATTTGGCGAACACGGACCAAGTCACCGCGGTTTAAGACCTCATCGACCCGTCGAGGCGTGCGCCCGAGCGCATCTAGACCTAGGTGAGCCCGCGCCCAACGGACATCGTCCAGAGAAAACTCCAGCCACTGTTGATCGCGGGTGTATAAACGCGCCAGATCGCCATTGGCCTCCACCACCAAGGCGGGTATCAAATCAGCCACCGGCCGGATCTCGTCTAACACCTCATCGGCGGCGGACTCATTGAGGATCTCGACATTAAACCCTTCAGCGTCTTGCTCGATGACCATCAACGGCGCCAAATCCAAAGTGTCTTCAGCACCGCGCCAACCGTGACGACGGTCGTAGTTTTGAAGACCAGTTAGCACGGCCTCATTGGCAGCTTCTTGCATGCGAGAGTCTAGGGTGGTTCTGGCAATGTAGCCACCGGTGTAGGCTTCTTCTGCACCCAGCTGACCAATGATTTCTAGGCGGGCCATTTCTGCCACCCAAGGCGCGGAGAGCTCGATCTCAGGTCCGTGGTAGCGGGCGCGATTGGGCTCGGCTTGAGCGGCCAGCGCTTCTTCTTCGCTGACATAGCCAAGCAAGGCCATGCGGCCCAACACCCAATTTCTCCGAATCATGGCTTGGCGCTCGTTACGAATGGGGTTATCCCGCGATGGCGCTTTGGGCAGTGCCGCGATCTGCGCCATCTCCGCTAGAGTCAATTCATCTACGGTTTTGCCGTAATACACCTGTGCGGCCGCACCCACGCCATAAGCGCGCTGCCCTAAAAATTCTTTGTTGAGATAGAGCTCAAAGATCTCGTCTTTGGTGAGCGTTTGCTCAATCTTCCACGCCAGCAAGATCTCACGGAGTTTTCTAGTGATGGAGTATTCGGTCGATAAGAAAAAGCGCCTGGCCACCTGCTGGGTGATCGTGCTCCCGCCAGGCACACGCCCCTGACCCATGGAAATGGCATACAGCCAGACCGCACGAAAAGTGCCGCGCCAGTCCACACCCGGATGGCTATAAAAGCGATCGTCTTCCGCCGCTAGAAAGGCGAGCTTCAATCGCTCCGGCATCTCATCGAGCGCCATGGGCAATCGGCGCTGTTCGCCAATTTCAGTGATCAAGCGGTCGTCTTGTGAGTAGATGCGCAACGGGACTTGCAAGCGCACATCTTTTAAAGACTCCACCGATGGCAAGGTGGGCCAAATCACCGCGATCAAGACGATGCCTGCGAGCATGCCGGCGCCTGCCCCGTAGAGGGCCAAACGAAAGAGGCGGTGTTTCCATCCGGTTACTTTGGGCATGCGTCTGCTTTGGTGTCTGTGGTCGGTTTGTGTGTGGCTCTATCTGGCTTATGTGCCTTTGTGCTCGTTTGCTTGGACGCTCAAACCGTCAAAAAGTGCCAACATTGATCACAGTATAAGGACTTGGGTGTCAGCATACCAATGAGATGCTGGAGACCCCAATCATGAACTTGCCCACCCAACCATCGATGCCTCGCCTCCCAAGGCTCTGGTCAGTGTTGGCTGGCCTAAAAGACAGTGTCAGAGGCAAGCGCTTTGCCATGGATTCGCTCCTCGCGTTGGACTGGGATGATGATCATGTGGTCATCGGCTGGCTGTCTGAGCCGGTCGTTCAATGTGAGGCTGAGGACCGTCATGTCAGACCGATTGAGATCTGTATCCAAGCCATCCCCGATGGCCTGATGGTGGACGGCCAGTGGCAAGATGCATCACACTGGCTGGCTTGCCTCGAGCGCTGGGTGGCGGCCACAGAAATTGACCACCCTAAGCTCATCATGGCACTGCCGGCCAAGGATCTCAGCCACCATTGGCTAGAGCGCCAATCGAGCCTCGATATTGACCGCACCGACGTGCTCATGGGCTTGGTGGATGAAGCCATGAGCCAGCAGGTTTTGGGCGAGCACGGCCGAGTCTCCTTGGACGATCAGGTCTTTGATGTGTTGTCAGAGGCGGATGTGTGGCCACCGACGGCGGTGTCTCCAGGTGAAACTGAAAGCCCAGAGCACAAGCCGCGCTGGTGTTTGGTCGGTGTGGCCGAAGCCAAGGTCGCGTCGCTGGAGGCGTTGTTTGCTGGAAGCCATTGGTCACTGGCCCGTTTGGATAGCCGGCCTCGGGCATTGCTGGCTGCTTGGTATCCCCATTTATCTGGCGAGGGTCCTGCTTGTCTCCTAGATGATCATCTCAGCACCACACAATGGATGGTGACCGGCAGGCAAGGCCTCTTAGAGATGGGGCAGTTATCCCATCAGCGATTATCCATCGCCGAGCGGGTGGATCATCTCATCGGATGTCTGGGGAGCACTCAGGCGAGCCATTCATTTGACACGATCTGGCTGACTCATCCAAAAGGCAGCGAGCTATCTGAAGTGGCCACTCGGGTGGCCGATGCCCTCAATCTCTCTGTGGTTTTTATACCCAGCCTCACCGATCACCCACCCAGCGCCAGCCTTCAGCTGGCGGTGCAAGGTTTGTTGATGGGCCAAACCGTGCGGGGACTCAGGCATGCCGTTTAATTTCTTGCCCTGGCGAGCGAAGCGAGATCGGCAAAGACAGATTCGGTTCTATGGGCTGTTGGTGCTGGCTGGCGCGCTGACAGGCTCCGTTCAGCTTTGGGTGTTTTCAAATCTAGAAAGCGTCGCTCAGAATCAAGCCATTGCGATCGGTGAGCAACAAGCACGTTTGTCTGAACAAGAAGCGCTCTTGGCCGATTGGACGGCCGAGGCACTGACCATCAAAGAGGCCAGTCACTCAATTCAGGCAGCCCTAGCTTTACTGGGCACCTTACGAGAGGCTCGTCCGCCCGTGGTGCAGTGGCTCGTGGATCTCATGGCCGTGAGGCCAACCGGTGTTTGGATCGAAGGCGTTCAGATTGAACCGCACCGAGTCGATGAGGCGCCGACATCCAGCCAGTGGCCAACGCCCTCAATGCATTGGCAACTCACCCTCTCAGGCCATGCCGTTTTAGAAACCGATCAGATGCGCTATCAGGAGGCCTTGACTCGCCATTTTGGCGATCACGGCAAGCCCAGTATCTCGGCGGTGAGTTCAAACAAGGCCATCGCTGGGCCAAGCGATCCATCAGAAATGAGCAGACCAATGCCCGCTGAGTCGCCTGGCCTCAAGCCGTTTTCTATTGAGCGATGGATGGGTTCGAAACGTTATTAAAAGTCGCCGATGTCTGGAGGTTTTTGCGCATGCGCCAGTCTTTTTTAGAGGAGTTAAAAAACACCACGCCGGCTGGCTTGGGCACGGCGTCTTGGCCGATAAAATGGGCTGTGTTGGGGCTGTGGGTTTGGGTGGTCATCGGCTTTGGAGAGATGTGGGTATTTAAAGACATAAGAACTCACTTGGCCAAGCAGCGAAGCGAGTTATCTGATCTGGACCACTCGCTGCGAGTGACCCAGCAATCCATTGAAAGCGCCCAAACCGAGCAGGTCAAACAAGACGAGCTCCTTGCATCACTCCAGGCACACTTTGCCAAGCTAGGCCCCTTGCGACCGGCCAGTCAGTGGCTGGCTCATGCCGATGAATTGGCCAGCGGACTCGGTCTGGAAGCTGTGATTGAGTCACTGGATCCGGTCCCCATCGATTCATTGCCTTGGCTGGATGCCACCGCCCCCAATCCACATCTCCAAGCCATCACCGCCCAGGGTTTTTCGGCCGATCTCACCGGCCACTGGACGGCGGTGCTCGCGTGGCTCGAGGCGGTGATGGAAGACCAACAACGCGGGCAGCTGTGGTTGCACGAACTGCAATTGACACGCGCGCCACAACTTCCATCCTCTCCAGCGTCACTGTCTTTGCGCCTACAGGTGGTATTGAGCAATGTGGGTTTGCCTCCCGACACAGCACCCAGCGAAGCATTCGTTGCGGAGACAAACCAACAGCAGGTCTGGCAAAACACGCTTAAAGATGCGCCTTGGGGCCGGGGCATGCAGGCGCCTGACTGGTGGCAAGCGTTGCCAATCTCTCGCTTGGCACTGATCGGTACCGGACAGATGGCAGGGCGTGATTGGGCATGGGTGCTCGATCCTCGAGGAGAGCTCCATCGAGTTTTTGTGGGCACTGAGTTCGCGCGTCCCGTGCATCGAGTGGTCTCCATTGATGACCAAGGAGTGTCGTTGGTCGATGAGATGAGCGATTCATCTTTTGTGTGGGCGGTGGGTGCGGACCGGTGATGAGCAAGCCAAGCGCCTCATGGGCACTCATTGCAATCTTATGGCTTGGTGGGATGGGTTGGGTGTGGGCCGAGGATCCCCGCGTGAGTCTCACTGTGGAAGAAGCGCCGGTGGGTGCGCTGCTCTATCAGTTGGCCGAACAGGCGGAAGTGAGTTTGATTTTGGCAGAGCCTGTTGAGAGTGTGCTGAGCCTATCGGTTGCCGATCAGCACTTGGATGATGTATTGGACTTGGTGGTGGCGTTGGCGGGCTTGGAGTCACGCGAGCTCAACGGGGTGCGGGTGGTGGCAAGCGCTGCCTATTGGTCTGAGCACGATCAATCGAGACCTTTGGCGCAACGGGCCTTTGCGCTGCTGCATCGAGATGTGGCCGATGTCGAAGAGGTGGTTGCTGCCCAACTCTCGTCTCGTGGCCAACTCAAAGCCGATGCATCGGCCAATCGGCTCTGGGTTCAGGACACGCGAGCTGTCTTGGAGATGGTGGAAGAGACGTTGGCTTCATTGGACCAACCGACCCCACAGGTCTTAATTGAGTCTCGCATCGTCATTGCCAATCGAGATTTTAATCGCGCACTGGGCATGCGCTTTGGCATCAGTCGCGAAGCATCCGATGGTCTTAATGGCGGTTCTGGAGGTGCTCGGGCGGATCTCGCCACCGCCAATGCCACCGGCGAAATCAATGTCAGTTTGTTGAGCGCACGCTACCGGCTGGATGCAGAGTTGAGTGCGCTCGAGGCCTCTGGTCAAGGAAGAGTGATCTCCAGCCCACGAATCATGGTGGCCAATCGAGCAGAGGCTTTCATTCAACAGGGCGTGGCGATTCCTTTCGAGGCTGTGCAAGCCGGCGAGGGCAACACCGGCGCGGTGAGCGTGCAGTTTAGAGAAGCGGTGTTGGCCTTAAAAACCACGCCTTTGATTCTGAGTGATGGTCGCATTCAGCTTGATCTCCACATCACCCAAGACACCGTGGGCCAAATCTTTCAAACCGGACGGGGCGGTTCGGTGCCCTCCATTGACACCCGCGCCTTAGGGACTCGAGTGTGGGTCGAAGACGGCCAGACCTTGGTCTTAGGCGGCATCTTTCAAGAACAAGACAGTCAGTTGATTGCCGCGGTCCCTGGCCTATCTCAGATCCCGGGTTTGGGTCGCTTATTTCAAAGAAACAGCCACGAAGACCAACGCCGCGAGCTGTTGGTGTTTATTACACCGACCCTATTGCCATGAAATGGGTGGCGTGACTTGGTGATCACTTTCATTTGTCACCACGTTTAGAGGATTGTGGTTACACTACCAGCCATCATGACCATCGATACGCATTCAATCTCGACGCTTTCGCTGCCTGAACCACCCGCGGGTTTATCCGACCATTACCATGAACTCGCCCAGCAGGCTCTGGGGTTGTTTTCAGGTCAAAGACACCGCATCGCCAATGCGGCGAACTTAAGTGCCTTGATCTACCATGCGCTCCCCGATCTCAACTGGGTGGGTTTTTATTTTCTCGAAGCGGATCTGGAAGGGGGAAGTGAGCCGGTGTTGATGGTCGGGCCGTTTCAAGGAAAGCCTGCCTGCGTTCGCATTGAAGTCGGTCGAGGGGTGTGTGGTCAAGCGGTCGCCACCCGCCAAATCCAGCGGGTGGCCGATGTGCATGCTTTTGAAGGCCACATCGCCTGTGACCCCGACTCACGCTCAGAGTTGGTGGTGCCCCTAGACCACCATGACCACATCTTTGGTGTGCTGGACATCGATAGCCCCAAGCCAGACCGTTTCAGTCAAGAGGATGAGCTGGGCCTGGCTTATCTGGCCAAACTCTACACCGCATCGTTTGACCACCAACAATAAGCGCTGGCATCTGGCTGACCTCGGTCGGATGGATAGTTAAAACTCTGGCCGCACCACTTCAATGATCTCACCGGCGCCTGCTTGCAGGGGCAGTTCCACATGGAGTCTCACCAAGGTGCCGGGTTTCATGCCAGGGGCTGGGAGCGGGGAGGCAAGCCACGGGATGAGATCGGCCAGTCCTGGATTGTGGCCCACCAACCAAATTGGGGCGGGTGATTCAGATAAGTCGGTGATGATTTCGACCAAGTCCCCGGGGCTCGCCGCCCACAACGCATCCAAGGCTTGGGGTGCGGGTAGGGCCAGACCCGCAGTGACTTGTTCAATGGTCTGTCGGGTTCGAGTCGCGGGTGAAAAGCGAATGGTGCGAGGCTTGGCCTCAGTTTGAATGTGCTTCGTCAGCCACGTTCTTAAGTGTTGGCAAGCCAACTCGCCCTCGGGTGCTAGCGCGCGGTCTTGGTCTCGGTGGGTATCCGAGTAGGGTTCAGCTTTGGCATGTCTGAGCAACCACAGCTCCATGAGATGGAATCCTTGCACTGTTTGAGTGATGAGGACTCAGACTAACACCAAGCCCGTCAAGCCAAAATGGACTTTGGGGCAATGGGTTGGAAGGATGTTAGGTGTCGATTAACTCACCAATGGGTTGGGGAGGTTCATGTTGCCACCCGATAAAATCACGCCCACGCGCTGACCTTTGAAAATCTCAGGGTGTGCCATCAGGCCCGCCAACGCGACCGCGCCGGAGGGCTCAATGACTTGTTTTAAGTCTCGCCACAGCCATTGCATCGCCTCAAGGATCTGATCTTCGGTGACACACAGCACCGATTCCACATGCGCTTCGATTAAAGATAAATTCATCTCGCCGACCAGTGCGCGTAAGCCATCAGCCATCGTGTCGGGTTGATGGTCATCCACGCGCGCGCCCTGAGCCAGCGAGCGATAGGTATCATCAGCCCCTTTTGGCTCGACACCGATCACTCGAGGCCTTTTGGGATGGTTCAGCGCTCGGGTGGCCAGCGCCGTGCCAGAGATTAAGCCACCGCCACCAATGGGCGAGACAATCACATCGAGATCTGTGACTTGATGCATCAACTCCCAAGCAGCCGTGCCTTGGCCGGCAATGATGTGCGGGTGCTCATAGGGTGGAATGGCCACGCGCCCTTGATCCACCCAATGAGCCAAGCCCGCCTCGCGCGCCCGTTGGGTGGGCTCGCAAAAATGCACTTGGCCCTGATACGTCCCCACGGCATCGATCTTTGCTTGAATGGCGTTTTGGGGCATCACCACCTCGGCCGATATGCCTCTTAAATGCGCGGCCAAAGCCAAAGCAGCGCCGTGGTTTCCCGAAGAGTGGGTGGCCACGCCTGGGCAATCATCGGGTAGCCAAGAGACGGCGTGACTCGCGCCTCGGAATTTAAAAGAGCCCGTTTTTTGCAACTGCTCGCATTTAAAAAACAGTTGCGCGTTGCAGTGGGTGTCCATCACTGCCGATGTCATCACTGGGGTTTCAACAATGAGGTCTCGAATGCGTGCGTGCGCATCGATGACATCTTGAGGCGTTGGTAGGGTGAGACTGTCCATGGCCTCATCATACTAAGATGTGTTGGGAGATCAAAGCATCGATGATGCCATCAAGGGAGGTCAGTCACTCGCGATTAGTCTCTTGCAATTAAAGGGGTCAGCGGTGTGTTGGTATAGATCTGATCCCAGGGGAAGGTCGGCCCTGGGTCGAGCTTGCGACGAACTTTTTTATCAGGATCGTCACTGGCCGCCACCCAAGTCTGGTCCAACTCCTCGTGACCGGCAATGTGGTGGAGCTGTGGAAGTCGAACGTGTAATTGATTGATCAAGTCAATCAAGGCCTCAATCTGGGCCTCAGGATACGGCGTATCCCAATTTTGGTGCTCACTCGAGAGCCAATTGGGATAGCGACCGGGGTGGACCAGCTCGATGCCGATCGAGGGCCGGTTGTAGCCTTTGACATGATGGGCAACACGCTCTGGAGTCACCCAGCACTCCACCGTGCCATCGAGATCAATATAAAAGTGCCCGCTGTTGCCGGTTTGGCTCCCCGGGTAATGAATTTCTTCAGCAAATTGTCTGGCTTTGGCCAAGTTGGGCAGTTCGGTGGCGTGGATCACAATCGTGTTGATTTCACCCAATGATCGGCTCTCTAGGCCCACCATATTGGGCAGCAAGCGGACTTGCCATGGGGTGTCGGTGAGCCAAGAATCATCCATCAATCCATCATACCATCCCGCCCGCATTGGGCTTTTGTTCACCCAAACCATGACCTTGGGCACAGTCATTTGACGACTCGGTGGCGTTACAATAGGGATATCGGTAGCGGTCTCTCGTGGTCAAGTGCCACCGAGCACCGTCATCCCTCTATGAGCAGACGGTCAAAGAATTAGCGATTTAAAGGCAGAAGGCATGGCGCTGAACATCGAACAAGCACGGTTTAACATGATTGAGCAGCAAATCCGCACGTGGGATGTGCTCGATCAGCGGGTCTTAGAGACACTTAAAACCGTGCCCAGAGAAGAGTTTGTGCCCTCAGCCCAGCGCCGGATGGCTTTTATGGATGTCCGCATTCCGCTGGGCCATGATCAGATGATGATGAAGCCGGTGGAAGAAGGCCGCTTATTACAAGCCCTGCAAATTGAGCCGGGACAGACCGTCTTGGAAATTGGCACGGGGTCAGGTTTTTTGGCGGCGTGTTTGAGTGAATTGGGTGGGCAGGTCACCAGCGTTGAGTTATTTGATGATCTGGCAGAATCGGCCACGCGACGTTTGGAACGCTCAGGCGTTGCCAATGTCTCAGTGACGCAAGCGGACGCACTCAACCCAGATGCGCTGCCCGCTGGGGAATTTGACTGTGTGGTGGTCACCGGCTCAGCAGCTCAGGTGCCCAAAGTCTTAAGAGACAAAGTGGCCTTGGGTGGGCGGATCTTCGCCATTCGCGGCGATTCACCGGCGATGGAGGCGGTGTGTCTTCATCGCTCTAAGACAGACCAGTGGCACATTGAGTCGTTGTTTGAGACGGACTTGCCCCGATTGGTGGGTGCAGAAGATGCGCCCCGTTTTGAATTTTGAGATTGAATCAACACATTGAGAGACACCACCCAGGCATTCTGGGTTAATGACCTCATTAGGAAAAAAGATGAATCAAAGCAAGCAACCCACTTGGATCAAACTCAGCGCACTGACCTTGGCCCTTGGGCTCGGTGCATCGGCTCATGCCGTCGATTTGCTGGGTGTGTATGAGCTGGCGCAATCCAATGATGCTGAGCTCCGTGCCGCTGAGCGTCGCTTGGATGTGGCCGAAGAAATTCCTCGCCAAGCCAGAGCCAATTTATTGCCCAGCATCTCCGGCAGTGCCACACGCTCTGTGGGTAGCTCAGAGCCAAAAGTGGGTGGCGTGACCTTGCCTTCCACCGACGATGACCAAGAAAGCTATCGAGTGAGTTTGAACCAAAGCATCTATAGCGATGCCAACTGGGGCCAGCTCTCGCGGGGTAAAGCGCAACTGAGTGCTGCTGAAGCCAGCTACGCCGAAGCGTGGCAGGCCTTTTTGTTTCGGGTGACACAGCGCTACTTTGATGTATTGACCGCACTCGATTCAGTGACCTTTGCCAATGCCGAACTCACCGCCCTGCGTCGTCAGTTTGAACAAGCCGAGCAGCGCTTTGAGGTCGGCTTGGCGGCTGTGACCGATGTGCATGAGGCCCGTGCCGCTTTTGATGGGGCCAGAGCGCGTTTGATTCAGGCAGAAAATACGCTGGATGATGCCAAAGAAGGGCTGCGTGAAACCACCGGTGCCTATTTCGAAAATTTCGCCCGTTTGATTGACGACATTCCCCTCGATGAGCCCGATCCCATTGGTTCTGAGGAATGGGTTCGCCGGGCATTGCAATCCAATCCACTGGTGTTGCAACAGCGCGGACAAGTCGATGTGGCTCGGGCCGATCTTCGCATCGCCAGAGCTGGACACTTACCCTCTCTGAATTTGTCTGGCTCGTATAGTCGCAACATCAACAATGAGTTCACCGCGCGGGATCCTGAGACGCAAGCCCCTATCGGGATCACTAGCTTTGAGACCAATGGTTGGCAAGCACAATTGACGTTGAATGTTCCAATCTTCCAGGGATTTGCGACCAACTCGCGTCGTCGCCAAGCCGGCTATTCATTGCAACTGGCCGATGAGGTGTTAGACCAAACCCAACGGGCCGTGGTGCGTCAAACAGAAAACGCCTATCGGGGTGTGGTCGCTGGCATTCGCGAAGTGGAAGCCCGTCGCCAAGCGTTGGTCTCTGCCAACTCTGCTTTGGAAGCCACTCAGGCAGGTTTTGAGGTGGGGACACGAACCATTGTCGATGTCTTGCTCTCTGAGCAGCGTTTCTTCCAAGCCGAGAGCGCTTATTCGCGTGCACGCCATCAGTTCATTCTCAATCAGCTCCGCCTCAAACAAGCCGCGGGTGAGCTGAGCGAAGCCGATCTCCAATCGGTCAACGACCTGCTCGAATAAGCGCTTGGCTGACATCGTTTTTGGGTGTGGTCTCAAAAAAAGAGGCCCGCCTAAAGACAAGCCCCTGCTTTTTGGTTTGAGCGTTTTTAAATGGGCAGTCGAGGCTCAATCGCCTCGATGGTTTTTTCAAGACTCAGGCTTTCTTGTTGCACCACCGAGTGGGCGGCTTGGCCCATGTGCTGAGCCATCTCGGCATCGTTGGCCAATGTCTGGACGGCATCAAAGAGCGTTTGTGCATCACTGATCACGAGCATGCCACCGGCGGCTGTGAGTTGATCGGCAGCGGCTTGTTGCTGCTCCACATGTGGGCCAGTGATCACGGGCTTTTTTAAAGCCGCCGGTTCATAGAGATTGTGGCCACCCACAGCCACGCATGTCCCACCCACAAAGCAGACATTAGCCAAAGCATAGGCAGCCATCAATTGCCCCATGGTTTCGATGAGATAGACCGCTGGGTGGTGGTCTAGCGAGCGAACGATCAAAGGATCAAAGCGCGCCCAGCTGAGTTTCATTTGATCGAGTCGGTCTTTTATGGCTGGGATATTTTTGAGATGCCGAGGGGCGATGATCAAGCAGGCATCGGGGTGGTCTTTTAACAGCTGCTGATGCGCGTTTAAGACCACCTCATCTTCGGTGGGATGGACACTGCCAGCGGTCCAAACAAAGTCGTTGAATGGTCCTGCCTCGCTGTCTCTATCGATGAGATTAGAGTCTGATGCCAACGATACGCTCTTGAGTCCTGAGGCCTTTAAGTTGCCGGTGACCACAACGGATGGATGGGACAATCCGAGTTCGTGCCAGCGTTTGGCTTCCGCCTCACTTTGGCAGGCTGCCAAGGTGATGGCATCGATGGCGTGTCGATACAACCCGCGCCAGCGTCGATAGCGCATCAAGCGACGCTTGGATAAGCGTGCACTGACCAACACGATCGGGATGCCGGCCAGATGACATTGATGATAGAGCTCGGGCCAAAGCTCAGTCTCTGCGACGATGAGTGCCGGTGGTTGGATGGCTTTCAACCAACGCTGGATGGCGCCCCTAGCATCCAGTGGCACAAATACGGTCTCTATCGAATCGCCGAAGCGCTCATGGAGCTGATCAAGTCCGGTGGGGGTAAACGTGGTGACCATCAGGCGCTGGTCTTTTTCTAGCCAATGCTCGATCAATGGAGAGAGCGTGGCGACCTCACCCACCGATGCGGCATGCAACCAAAGATTGGGGGGCGGTGTGTTGGGGTCTCGCCAAGGAAAATGGCCCAGGCGAGAAGGTTCAAGTCCTTGAGTTTTTTCAGAACAAGATGCGGCCAAGCGCCCCAGCCGCTTCAACGCAAAGGGCTTGAGCACAAACACAAGGACGCGATAAATCCACAACATGGTGTGGGGAAGTGTCTCACAGACCGCCGCAAAAGTCGTGATAATAGTGCCATGTCCAACTCCATCGTCAAACGGGTGCTGACTCATCTCGGTCTTTTGCCAATTTATTTGGTGGGCCGATTGAACGTTCGCCATGCGCGCAAAGCCACCCGCTGGTTGGGCTGGGTGATGGAAAAAACGCTGCGCCGTCGAAGAAAAATCGTTGATCAGAACTTGGCGTGGTGTTTCCCGCGACTCAGTGACACCGAACGCTTAGGCCTTTGCCACCAACACTTTCGGCATTTGGGAGAGGCCGTGGGTGAGATGGCCGTCGCGTGGACTCAAGCCAAACCCATTGATCCAGAGCAGGGGCAAGTGGAGGGATTGGCGCATATTGAAGAAATCACCGGCACCGGCCAAGGCGTGCTGTTGGTCACAGGCCACAACGTCTGTCTAGAGTGGGCCGCGCGGGTCTTCGGTCAAGCTTGCCACTCTAGCGGCATCTATCGGCCACTGAGCAATCCTGTTTTGGAGCGTTTCCAAAATAAAGGGCGAGGGCGCTATGCCGAGCACATGTTTGATCGCGATGACCTGCGGGGCATGGTGCGGCACTTAAGATCGGGCAAGGTCTTGTGGTACGCGCCGGATCAAGACTTTGGGCCCAAGCGTTCGCTGTTTGTGCCTTTTTTTGGCATAGAGACCGCCACGGCCAAAGCCCTGCCAGAGTTGGCACGCCTGGGAAGAGCAAAAGTGGTGCCCATGTATCCCATCAAAAATGAGGCCACTGGTCAGGTGGTGGTCCACATTGAACCGGCTTGGGATGATTTTCCTTCTGACAATCCCGCACATGACTTGGCTCGGTTCAATGCGTTTTTACAGCGCCATATTGAAAAAGCACCCGCACAATATTGGTGGCTACACCGTCGGTTTAAGACCGCGCCGGATGGCTCGGCGCGTTATCCGCTTTGATGTGCCTTGAGGCCTCGGTATTTTTGGAAGGTATAGCGGGCCATTAAAAGGCTCAATTGCCAACCAGCTCGGCCATCTAAGATCGCGGCTCTTAAGATGTAGTTATCCATAAAGTTCACTGCCGCACGAATAGAGGCCATCCAAACCGAGCCGCTTCGCTTATGGGTCTGTGCTCGAGCGCTGGCTTGGAGCTCGGCATAGCGATCCAGTTTCGCTCGAGCATGGACCAGATC
>CAJXNU010000035.1 GCA_913057255.1 uncultured Wenzhouxiangella sp. | reverse complement strand
GTCGAGAAGATCGCCAATCACGAGAAAGTGGTGCCTGATCACTTCATTACAGAAGATGGGTTTGGGATCACGGAGGCCTGCCGGCGTTATTTAGAGCCGTTGATTGGCGGGGAGGATTATCCGCCCTATGACGCCAGTGGTTTGCCTCAGTATGTGCGACCGGCGTTTAAGACCGTCTCCACCAAATGCCCAAATCGTGCCTGAGGTGTCACATTGAGACCCTGACGATCTGATACAGTTTATTGTCTAGCTCAAAAATATAAAGACAGCCAAATATTATGTCCTCCACCCTGAGTTCTCTGACCCAATGGGTCGACCAAGTCGCCCAACACACAAAAGCCGATCAAGTTGTGTGGTGCGATGGCTCCGATGCCGAGAACCAATCAATGATCGACACCATGCTGGCCTCAGAGGCGCTGGTTGCCTTGAACCCAGACACGCATCCTGATTGCTACCTGCATCGCTCAGACCCCAACGACGTGGCCAGGGTAGAGCATCTGACCTTTGTGTGTACTAAAGACCAAGCAGATGCCGGTCCAAACAACCATTGGATGGATCCAGACAAAGCCCATGCCCTGATGGATGAGCTGTTCTCCGGGTGCATGGTTGGGCGCACTTTATATGTGGTGCCTTATTGCATGGGCCCAATTGACTCGCCCTTATCTCGGTTGGGCGTGGAACTCACCGATAGCCCTTATGTGGTCGCCAACATGCGTTTAATGACCCGCATGGGCAAAGACGCGCTGGCGCGCATTGAAAAAGAGGGCCACTTTGTTAAAGGCGTGCACTCAACCGGTGAGCTCGATCCCGACCGGCGCTACATCATGCATTTCCCAGAAAGCCTAACCATCATGAGCTTTGGCTCGGGTTACGGCGGCAATGCCTTGTTGGGCAAGAAATGTCATGCCTTGAGAATTGCCAGTTATCAAGCCCGCAATGAGGGCTGGTTGGCAGAGCACATGCTGATCGTGGGGATTGAAAACCCCCAAGGTGAAGTGCGGTATGTGGCTGCTGCTTTCCCATCGGCCTGTGGCAAAACCAATCTGGCGATGCTGATTCCGCCCGAAGCCTACCGCGAAGCCGGCTGGAAAGTTTGGACGGTGGGGGATGACATTTGTTGGCTGCATCCGGGCGAGGATGGGCGTTTGTATGCCATTAATCCAGAGGCCGGCTTTTTCGGCGTGGCGCCGGGCACCAGTGCGGGCACCAACCCCAATGCCTTGGCCATGCTGGATAAAGAAACGATCTTTACCAACGTGGCGGTGACTGACGACAACCAGCCTTGGTGGGAGGGCTTGAACGAGCAGACCCCAGCCACCGATTGGCAGGGCCGCGCGTTTGACCCGAACAATGGACCGGCGGCTCACCCGAACAGCCGCTTCACCGTATCCATGAAACGCTGCCCCAGCTACTCAGAAGAAGCCGAGAATCCGCGGGGCGTGCCGATTGACGCGATCGTCTTTGGTGGGCGGCGAGCGCATTTGACGCCGTTGGTGTTGGAGGCCAAAGACTGGACGCATGGGGTGTTGATTGGCGCCACCATGGCCTCAGAGACCACGGCAGCCGCCACCGGCGCGGTGGGCGTGATTCGCCGAGACCCCATGGCCATGAAGCCTTTTTGCGGGTACCACTTTGCTGACTATTGGCAACATTGGTTGAATATTGGCGACAAGCTCAGCCAGCCACCGAAGATTTTTCAGGTCAACTGGTTCAGACGCGACGATGAGGGTCGGTTCATATGGCCGGGCTTCGGGGACAACCTCCGGGTACTGGAGTGGATCGTGGCGCGCTGCAAAGATGAGGCGAGTGCGCACGACACGCCTGTGGGTCGCGTGCCGGAGTCTGGTGGGATTGTCATTGATGATTTGGCTGAGATGCCAGATATGGAGACCCTGCTCGCGATTGATCCCGATGGGTGGCGCGAGGAGTTGATGGCGATTGAGGGCTTTTTGTCTGAGTACGGCGACCGGGTCCCAAAAATCCTCCTAGATCGGCTCTCAGCCATTAAAAAGTCGGTCGGTTAAACCCATAAAACCACCCTGATCTCAGGGGGTTTTGAATAAAACTCCTTAAAATCAAAGGGTTGGGCCTTAACAAAGGGTTCAACCTTCATTTACTCATTTTTAACAAACCCCTTCACTTTCACAAAATACGGTGCTAGGATTGCTTCTGAGTCAGTGGTTTATCACTCAAAAGTGAGGCCCTTGGGCAACTTATGCGTGGTAAATGGCGAACTCCGACACTAGCTGTCGATACATGTATCGAGTGCGATTATTAATCATAAAGACAATTTGGAGAGTCTGATGAAGCACAAAACTAACCCCCTTGCCTCGGCAATCAACTACGCTCTTGGAGCGGGTATGATCGCTGGGCTGGCCATGACAGCTGCTCCAGTCATCGCCCAGGATAGCGAAGATGAAACTGCTGACCGTATTCAGGTCACAGGTTCGCGTATCCAGCGCGCTGACTTGGACGGTGCATTGCCAGTTCAGGTCATCGATCGAGTCGAAATTGAAGCGTCTGGTAAGACCTCAGTAGCCGACTTGCTTCGTAACCAGCCCATTAACTCGGCCGGTTCATTCCGTCCTCAGTCAGGTAGCTCAGCTCAGTCTGCTGCCCAGGTATCTTTGCGTGCCTTGGGTGCTGGCCGTACACTGATTTTGATCGACGGCCGTCGTGCGCCTACAGCACCTAACGTGGGTTCATCACAAGATTTGAATGCCATTCCTTTGGCGGCGGTCGAGCGGATTGAAATCCTCTCAGACGGCGCCTCAGCGATTTATGGTTCTGACGCGATCGGTGGTGTTGTGAACATCATCACTCGCCAAGACTTCACTGGTGCTGAAATCAGCATGGGCGTCTCAAACCCGAAACGTAAAGGTGGTGAGACTCGTGAAGGTTCTGCCATCTTTGGTGCCGCAAGCGACAAAGGCCAAATCATGGCCGGTGTCTCAATGAACAAGCGTGACATCATCTTTGCTCGTGACCGTGAGTGGTCAAGAGGCGGTGCTTCGATCTTCTCGAACAACTTCCTCACCACAGGCTTTGCTTTCTTGCCACATCCTCAGTATGGCTCAGCGAATACCGCAGGCTGTACGGGTGCTGGTTTCTCAATCGGTGCTGGTGGAACACGTTGTTTCTACGACTTCACATTGGTGTCAGCCGATGAAGCAGAAGTTGAGAACCAATCCATGTTTGTTCGTGCTCGTTATGATATCGACATGGACTGGAGCGTTCACATGAACGCTGGTGTTTCTCGCGTGAAGAGTTTTGGTCGCTACGCGCCAGTGCCTTCATCACCATGGTTGGTCGGTGGTTTCGGTGCGATTGTGTTGCTACCCGGCACACCTAACCACCCAGGTACACCGCCAGATCAAGGTGGCTTGAACCCATTGTGGGCTGATTATCAAGATCCATTCCCAGGCTACGCTGATGGTCCGGATACAACAATCTTGATGACACACCGTTTTGCGGCCAATGGTCCTCGTGACACAAACACTGACTCGAATGTCTATGATCTCGACATGTATGTCACCGGTCGTATCGCGGACTACGACGTTGAGTTTGGTGCTCGCCGCGTTGAGTCGCAGTACTATGACCTGGGTCGTAACTACATCGTCTCGGCTCTGGCTCAGCCAGCCTTCACATCAGGCGCGTACAACATTTATGATCCGTACAATGCGCCACGCTCTGTATTGGATAGCTTCACAGCCACCATCGGCCGTGATGCACGATACGTGAGCCGTGAGTACTATGGCTTGGTGACCGGCGATCTCTTCGAGATGGCCAATGGCCCGGTCGGTTTCGCGCTCGGTGCTGAGTCTCGTGACGAAGACTACAAAGACATCTATGACGCGCTTCAAGCGGCAGGCAACATCACCGGTTCAGCCGGTAACTCAGCTTTTGGTGATCGTAGCTCTTGGGCGGTTTATGGTGAGTTGTTGTTCCCAATCTTTGAAGATGTGGAACTGAGTCTGGCGGGTCGTTACGATGATTACTCAGACTTCGGCACCAACTTCGCGCCTAAAGTCGCGCTTCGTTGGAATGCAAGTGACTCACTGGCATTCCGTGGTTCTTGGGGTGAAGGCTTCCGTGCACCGCCTCTGGACGTTTTGTCAGCGCAACCAGCGTTCTCAGCTGCATCGGTTGTGGATCCCATTACTGCAGAATTCTTCGGTAACGCTGATCCGTTTGCATCGATCCAGTTGAACACCTTCTCAATTGCCAACCCCAACTTGGGCGCTGAGCAGTCTGAGCAGTTCTCGTTCGGTATGGTTTATGAGCCAGCTGATTGGTTCAACATGACTCTTGACTACTGGAACATCGAAATCACCGATCGAGTGGCTAGCATCTCCGCTTCAACAGTGGTGAGCTGTCTGCGTGGTACAAACCAAAACTGTCCTCCGGGCTTGAGTGTGTTCCCAGCGGGCACGCGTGGCAACGCGCCAGTACCTAGCCTTGGCTTGGGTGCTGAGTTCGGTGCGTCAAACGAAGTGGTCTATGCTCAAACTGGTTTCGCCAGCTTGGGTACCATTAACTCTGACGGCTTCGACATCAACTTGGATGGCAACTTCGACTTCGGCGATTGGGGTAACCTCCGTTCGTCAATTGTCGCCGGCTACACATGGAACTATGAGGTGGATAGCGGTGTGAACGTTGCTGGATTGTCAGGCCTGCCTCGTTGGCGTGCCGTCTGGTCTAACCAGCACTACTACGGTGACTTCTCGTTTGCTTGGAACATCAACTATATTGGTAGCCAGCAAACAGATGCGAACGGTAATGACACCGGCTTGCCATCGTGGACAACCAATGACCTGCAGGTGAGCTATTACACCCCGTGGGACGGTCGTTTCTCGATTGGTGTGGATAACGTCTTGAACAAAGATCCCGTTATCGACCCAGGTGAGAGCCGTGGATTCAACTTTGGCCTGTACAACGGCTATGGTCGAATCTCATATGTTCGCTACACCCAAAGCTTCTAATTTGTCTCGAGCGTAAGCTCGAACAAACCAAAGCTTGAAGCAGGCCCGGGTTTCCCGGGCCTGTTTTATTTTGGGGGTTGGGTCTTTCAAATAAAGTGTCCAGAACGCTGCATGCTTTGGGTTTACACTTAAACTCTCACACCACAAAAGAACGTTCAGCTATGACGTCGAATCCATCCCTAGACCATTGGGCACGCTACTGGCAATCGGGCGCGCGCCACTCTTTGCCGCACGACTTCAGTGGTAACTATGATCGAGAAGTGGCAACGTTTTGGAAGGCTCAGTTCACAACTGTCCCGGCAGGCGGTTCGATTCTTGATGTCTGCACCGGCACGGGTGCCATCGCCTTGCTGGCAAAGGACGCGCGCTCAGATGGCTCAGTTCGGATTTCAGCAGTGGATGGTGCAACGGTTGATCTGGCAACACTGAATCAAATTTGGCCAGATCGAGTCAGTGAGTTGCAAGACATCGAGTTTGTCTTTGGTTGCCCGGTCGAGCGCATGGACGAACTGGGCCCGAAAGGCCCATTTGATCTGGTCACCAGTCAATATGGGCTGGAGTATTGTGATTTGGCAACTGCCGCGCCGCTGATAGCGAATGTCTTAAAGCCTGGCGGAATTTTGGCCATGGTGACCCATGCCGGCAGCAGTGAGATGGCTGGAACCATGGCTGATGAGGCAGCAGACTATCAGCTTTTGGATGAGCAGGGTTATCTCAAACTGCTCCGTTCTTGGTCAAAAAATCAACTCTCGGGCCAAGATTTGGCTAAGCGACTGCAAAAGGTGGCACAAGCCTTGCTCCCTTTTTATCAACAATCGCAATCGCCGCTTCTCGCGCAAGTACTCGAGTCCACCCAAGTGGCACTGAGCCAACCGGTAGGACAATTAATGAGTCAGCGCCAACATGCGGCTGCCTATCTCGACCAGCTCACCCAAGCCAAGGCTAGGCTCGAGGACATGCTGCGGGTGACTCAACTGGTGGGTGATGATGCCTCTTGGCTCCAGCCCTTGATCAACAGTGGGCTAAAACTCCTCGAACAAACAGAGATTCGGGTGGATGGCGAACACTTAGCCGGTCTGGGCTGGGTCTTGCAGAGAAAATCCTAGCCGACCTTTCTAAAGCTGGCGACTCCCGACGTAGCGGAAGCGCGCGTTGAATGCCACGGTGATCCGCTCGGTATTGCCCTCATAAGGCATCACCTCGTGATAGACCCAAGAAGGAAATAGGACCAGTTGTCCCGGTTTTAGGCGAAGCATGATGGGCGCGCTCGAGAAGGGCTGGCGCATTTTTACATTAGCCGAGTCCACATACATGTTTGACGCGATATTGGGATTGATGAAGGTCAACTTGCCACTATCGCTGTCGGGATCATCACCGTCATGGCGGACACAGTAGACACCGGACCAAGAATGATTGGGGTGGTTGTGAGCCGCAAAATACCCTGTGTTGGTGGTGATGTGAAACCATGACTCCAAGGCATAGTGCATATCTTTAAGCATCTCATCGTCATGACCGTTGAGTTCACGAATGACACCGAACAGTTGTTCCATGCAAAAGGTTCTCAGCGTTTGCACGCAGGCTTCAGGCCAGTCAAACAGATTGAACCGAGATTCAAAGAGGGTCTTGTTGCGCTTCACTCGAGGCTCGGGATTGCTATAGCGCTCCCCTTGCCCTGCGCGCTCTACAAACAAATCCCTGAGTTCTTGGTTGAGTGATTCATGATTGGGCATCCGGACGGTGGTCAGTGGCACCGCAAACACGGGGATGATTTGCGCTTGCTGGGTATCTTTGGATGGATCTACGCCTTTTTGATGCATGCCCATGGTCTTATCCTCATCGAAAATCGGTCCAGTTCGCTGTAAATTTGAGTTTACTGCAAGCCATGGCCTCTAGCCACCGCGATATTCTGCGCTGAAAGCGAGCGTTATCCACCCACCAGTAAGATGTCTTGGCACCAAGTTGTCGCCCCGACGACTCATGGATCGGGCTATGATTGGGTCATCAAGTTCTTCAATTCGTAGGAGCAAGTAATGAAAGCAGTGAGTAAATGGGCCTGGGTGGCGGTGTTGATTCTGTTAACTGGCGCAGTGAGCGCTCAAGAAGTGAGCACGCGACAGTTTTTTGACAGCGCTCAAGTTCGCAACATGCAACTCTCTCCCGACGCCAAGCATGTGGCCTTTACTTTTGAAGAAGGCAGTGAGGTCAAGTTGGGCATCATGGACCCCGAAGACCGAGAGCTCCTGACGGTTTTTGGGTTTGGGGAGAACCAACACGTGGTTCAGTTTTTATGGGGCAACAATGAGCGGGTCATTATGTCTGTGGCCGAGGTGACGGGTAACTTAGATACCCAGCGAACCGCACCACCTTCTTTATATGCAGCCAATATTGATGGCAAGCGTCGTGAACAAATTTATGACGCATCGCGATCGAGTGTTCAAGTCCTGCATCCCTATCCGGATGATCCGGAGCGGATCTTAATTGCACGCTATTTCTTTGCCGATGGTGGTCAGCCGAAAGCCCAGCTTTTGAATATCTACACGGGTGATCTCAATTACCTCGCAGATCAACCAGATAGTCGAGACATTCGCGCCTTAGGTGCAGACAACAGCGGGACTTTGCGTGTGGCCGTGGAGATCATTGATGCAGAAGAATTTGACGACATTGAAACCAATTTGTTTGTCAAAAAAGACGATCAATGGAGCCGATTCAATGTGGACTCTGAGCGCCAGAGACCCGACATCACACCCTTGGGCTTTTCGGCCGATAACACCAAGCTGTATTTAGCATCCAATCACGACATGGCAGAAAATGACCGAGCCGGTGTGTTTCGATATGACTTCGAGACCGATGAGCTCGAGTTGTTGTATCGCCACCCCAATGTCGATGTGGGTTCTGCGATGGTTGGGTCTGACGGTGAAGTATTGGGTGTCATGAGCCGGTTTGGACCCGGGACCTACACCTTCTTTGATGACAAGGCCAGCACCAATGCCGAAGCCATTTTGTTGCAGCGACTCGCGGCAAGCTTTCCGCAAGATGATGTGAGCCTCACCTCATATTCAGAAGACGGTACCAAAGCGATCTTGTTTGTCCGCGGAGACCGCAATCCTGGCGAATTCTACCTATTCGATACAGAGACCATGGCCGCAAGCTATGTGGCTGGTGTCCGGCCTGATCTGCCTAAAGATGCCTTGGTCGAAATGCAGACTTATCAGATCGAAGCGCGGGATGGAATGATCTTGCATGCCCATTTGACACTGCCCGAGGGCCAACAAACCAATTTACCTATGATTGTGAATGTTCACGGCGGGCCTTTCGGAATCACTGATTTTTGGGGATTCAATCCGGAAGCGCAATTTTTCGCCCACCATGGGTATGCCACCCTCCAGGTCAATTTCCGAGGATCAGGCAATCGGGGTGATGACTTTGAGCGCGCTGGGCGCTTGGAGTGGGGCAAAGCCATGCAAGACGATGTGACCGATGCCACGCGTTGGGCCATCGAGCAAGGCATCGCCGATCCTGACCGGATCTGTATTGCGGGCGGTAGTTACGGTGGTTATGCCGCGCTATGGGGCGTGATTAAGGAGCCCGACCTCTATCAGTGCGCCGTCGGGATCGTGGGGGTCTATGACATGGAATGGTTCCGTGAAGGTGATGGTTCTGATTTTTCCCGGAACGACAATGCCTTTGAACGTTTCATGAGTAGCCACGTGGCTGAGACCAGCGAGGGCATTGAGGCCATTTCACCGGTCCACAACGTAGACAAAATCAAGGCAGAGCTTTTTATCGTCCATGGGGGCAGCGACGTGCGCGTGCCGGTCGGTCATGCTTATCGACTTCGAGATGCCCTGGGGCGCATTGGCAAGTCCTATGAGTGGATGATCAAGGAAGAGGAGGGGCACGGATTTTTTGATGTGGACAACCGCGTCGAGCTCTATGATCGAATGCTGGCCTTTTTCGATCGTCACATTGGCGCTGACGCTCAGGGCGATCAAACAGCCATGAATCTTGCTGATCAGTGAGGAATTGGGGCTGCTTTGGCTCAATTGGGGCGAATTACGGCCAATTCGCCCCAATTTCTTGCGTTATTCTTTCTGATATGCGTAGAATAACTTCCTTGTAAGAGCCAAACGCCCTGCGTCGGCAAGATTTGAGAAAACAATAAAAGTAGTCAATCCACCCAATGATCGTTCAATCTAAATTGGACAGACAGTGACTGGTATGAGTAAATCTATGAAACGACACAACATCGCAACCCCCTCTAGACTGATTGCCTTAATGGCCGCCCTGATGATCTCTGGGACGCTTTTTGCGCAGCAAGTCGAGCCGATTATTGAGACCAGCAGAGAAGCTGTGGACGACACAGCGCAGTCTCAAGAACAAATCGACCAAGTGGATGCTCGTATCCAAACACTGTTGAGTGAGTTCAGAGCGAACTTAAAGCAGCTCGAGCAGCTCAATCGCTACAACGCCTCTCAGCGTCGCCAGGTCGAAGCACAGCGTCGTGAGATTGCCTCTTTGACCGAGGACATCAATAACATCGCGAGCTTGCAGCGCGCTGTCCAGCCATTGATGGAAGATATGGTCACTGGCCTCGGAGAGTTGGTCGAAGCGGATGTGCCCTTCTTAATTGAGGAGCGGCGCGATCGGGTTCAGCGTCTGAAAGAGATTATGGATGATCCAGAGCGCTCGCCTGCACAGCGCTATCGTCTGGTGGTTGAGGCCTACCAAATTGAGAATGAGTATGGCCGTACGATTGAGTCTTATCGCGGCAACATCGATGTGGACGGCAGAAACTACGAAAACGTGGAGTTCCTTCGAGTGGGTCGTGTGGCACTGGTCTTCAAGACCGATGACGACGAAGTGTTGAAGTACTACAACGTCGACACCCGCAGTTGGGAAGATCTGGACAAGTCCTTCCTGCCCGCCATCAAGCGTGGCTCTCGTGTCGCTCGTGAGCAGATTCCGCCTGAGCTGATGTATATCCCAACGGTTGCACCGGAAGAAGCGAACTAAAGGGGCTGACATGACCAATCAAACGATCAATAAAAATGCCGAAAGGATTGCTTCAATGCAACATTTCAACAAATCCATTTTGACCGCGCTGTTTGCCCTTTTGACCCTTGTTGGTCTCAGTGGCCCCATCTTGGCTCAAGACCAAACGGAAGCCACGGACGCGCAGGCGACAGAAGCTACTGAGCCACCCGCTCGGACGATCCAAGAGGTTTTGGATGCCGTTCGCGCTGAGCGTCGTGCAGTCTCTGAAGCCAACCGCGAACGTGAAGCTCGCTTCCGTCGTGAGGAGAGCAACCAAGAAGCCGAGCTCAATCGCTTAGAGCGAGAAGTAGCTGCTGCCGAGGATGAAGCCAGTCGCTTGGAAGCGCTTCGCAATGAGCTTGACCGTGAACTCGAAGAATTACGTGCCCAGCTTGCTGAGCGCCAAGGTGAATTCGGTGAGCTGTTTGGTGTGGCTCGGGCTGCTGCTGCAGACTTGAATGAGCAGTTGAATGACTCGCTGATTTCAACCCAGTATCCCGGTCGTGGTGAAGTCCTGACACGCATGGCGCGTGCTTCGTCTTTGCCAACCATCGAAGAGCTGGAAGCGTTGTGGTACACCATGCTTCAAGAAGCCGGTGAGCAAGGCAAAGTGGTTCGCTATGATGCCCCCGTGATCACTGGTGACAATCGCTCAGACTCTGAGACAGTTGTTCGGATTGGTTCATTCTCGGCCTTTACCGACGAAGGCTATTTAGTTCCTCGTGAAGGTACATTGCGTTACTTGGTGCGCCAGCCAGGTGGTGGCGCAATTGGTGCCGCTGAAGACGTCTTTAGCTATGATGGCTCTGGCGTGGTCGAGGGCTTGATCGATCCATCACTGGGTACCCTGTTGGGTCTGGTGGTTGAAACCCCCACCTTCGGTGAGCGTGTTGCTCAAGGTGGCGGCATTGGTTATGCCATCATCGTGGTCGCCGTGTTCGGTGTCTTGTTGGCGCTGTATCGCTGGGCTGCCTTGCTGATGGTGGAGCGCAAAGTGTCTGCACAACGCAAATCTTCAACGGCGTCGGCAGACAATCCGCTGGGCCGAGTGATGATTGCCTACAACGACAACAAAGGCGCTGATCTCGAGACGCTGCAAATGCGCCTAGATGATGCGGTATTGAAAGAGTTGCCAAAACTTGAAAGCGGCTTGAACGTCGTGAAGGTATTGGCAGCTGTTGCGCCATTGATGGGTCTTTTGGGTACGGTGATCGGTATGATCGTGACCTTCCAAGCGATCACGCTGTTCGGTACGGGTGATCCAAAATTGATGGCGGGTGGTATTTCGCAGGCGTTGGTCACCACGGTTCAAGGTTTGATTGCAGCGATTCCATTGCTGCTCTTGCATGCCTTTGCATCGGGTGCCTCGCGCCGTGTCTCTCAAATTCTCGAAGAGCAATCGGTGAGCTTGGTAGCAGAGTCTGCTGGCAAAGCTTAATTGAATCGCAGACCATTGCTGAGAGAGTATAAGGAGTCACCGTGCTAGCGATGCTAAACCCTTTCAACATGTTTGAGACCTTGGCGGGCTACCTGAATATGGGTGGCCCCGTCGTGGTCGCATTGTTGGCGAGCACATTTTTGATGTGGATGCTCATCAGTGAGCGAATTCTCTACTTTACGTTTGCGGTTGCCAAAATCATTGAAGAGAAGCAGGGACTTTGGAACCAGCGTTCCGATCGGGGCAGTTGGGAAGCGCATGCTTATCGTGAGCGCCTGATCTCGGAGGCTCGGATCGAAAATGAACGGTTCTTGGGTTCTATTCGTTCGCTGATTGTCATCACGCCGCTGCTGGGTTTGCTCGGCACCGTGACCGGCATGATTGAGGTCTTTCAGGTCATCACCGACACTGGTTCGTCCAATGCCCGATTGATGGCCTCTGGGATTTCCAGAGCGACCATCCCGACCATGACTGGTTTGGCTGTATCGCTGACTGGTGTATTTGCGATCAATTATCTTGACCGCAAACACGAAAAGACGATTGCTGCGCTCAGCCAGGGGCTTGAGGCAGAAGGTGGTTTGGGCTACGGCGCCAAAGGCCGCTTGACCAGCTCAGAGCAAGAGGCGGCAGATGTGAACATCACGCCACTGCTCGATATCGTTTTCATCCTGCTGATCTTCTTTATCGTGACAGCGACCTTCTTAGATGAAGACGGCATCGCCATTGCCTCGCCTGAGGACAATCCACCTGAAGAACTGACGCGGCCACCGCCCACACTGGTGTTGGCTGTCAGAAATGACGGCTTCGTTGCTGTTGATGGTGGTCGATTGATTGACCCACGGTCGGTTAAGCCGGTTGTTGAGGCCTTCAAGGCACAAAACCCAAGAGGCGTGGTTTTATTGAATGCGGCCCCGGATGCGGCGGTCCAAACCACTGTGCTGGTGCTTGATCAGACCCGTCAGGCGGGCGTTGATCCTGCCGTGACCATCCAAGGTCAAGATTAACTCGACGGCTTGGCGATATGCCAAGCCATCACTAGATTGAGACGAAAACCCGATGATTAGACGCAAACGGACAGCAGAAGCAGAAGAGACAGACGTCAACGTCACCCCGTTGCTCGATATTGTCTTTATCATGCTGATCTTTTTCATTGTGACCGCGACCTTTATTAAAGAGCCGGGTGTCACAGTTGAAAAGCCGCCAGCAACAACCGCTGAGCAGCAGCGCCTAGTCTCTATCCTGGTTGCCATCGACGCCAACAACGGCGTGTGGGTAAATCGGGAAGAGGTGGGCCTAGAGGGTGTGCGTCTGGCTGTTGAGCGTCTCCGTCGTGAGAACCCTCGAGGAAGTGCTGTCATTCAAGCCGACAATGACGCGCACACAGAGTATTTGGTGAAAGTACTCCAGCAAATCCGCGATGCTGGCGTGCAAGAAGATGTTGCGGTATCGACGGTTGAATCATGATTACAGGTAGCACTCGAATTGTTACAGGTTTGCCTGGTGCCTTTGTGGTCACCCTGCTTATTTTCTTGCTTCTGGCCACAGTCATTAGTCAACAGCAAGATGTGATCTTGAGTGAGGACCGGTCAGTGCAAATTAATGTCACTCGCCAGCTCGACGATCGCACCGACCAATCGGCTGATGACTTTGAGCGTCCTGTGTTGGATCAGCCACCGCCTCCACCACCTATGGTGAGCGATCCATCATTCAGGCCTTCGATGTCTGTGCAAATGGGTGCGGTGCCTGATATGGGTGCTGATCTAAACATTGGCTCTGGCTTTAACCCAGATCGCGATGCGCAACCACTGGTTCGGATCCCACCTCAGTACCCAGCGCGCTGCCAGCGTTCAGCTGGAGCCATTGAGACCGTGGTCGTTGAATTCAACGTCACGCCAGAGGGCAACGTGATCAATCCAACCGTTGTCAACACCACCAATGCGTGCTTTAACCGTGCCGCCATGCGTGCCGTGACTCGGTGGCGCTATCAGCCCCGTGTTGTCGATGGCGTGGCGCAACCACGTTTTGGCGTGAGAACAGCCATTGACTTCAGAATGGAGGAGTGATCGAGTGTTAGTGAATCGCAAATCAATCACGAACCGTCATGCTTGGGTCATCCGTACGGGTCAATTCCTGTCAATTTTGGCCTTATTGCTGGCCAGTTTCTCATCGTTCGGACAAAGCAACACCCTAACACCAGCGGTTGCCTCTGACTTATTGGAGGCGTACGAGGACCTGGAAGCTGAAAATTACGAATTGGCTTTGGAAAAACTCAATGACTTGATGGCTCGTCGCGGCGATAAGATGCGCGACTTTGATAAAGCATCAGTCTTGCAGATTCGGGGTTCCGCACTGGTAAGTCTAGAAAGATATGAAGCTGCAATTAGAGATTTCAGTGAGGTTCTTCGCCTGAACGCGCTGCCCGAAGAGCAAAATACGCGTATGCGTTTCAATATGGCGCAGCTCTATTTCGTCACTGAGCAGTTCCAAGCCTCAGTGGATTTCTTTGAGGAGTGGCTTGCCGTTGAAGAAAATCCGAGCGACAGCGCATTTTTCATGCTGAGTGCCGCCTATTACAACCTTGAAGAATTCCAAGAGTCATTGCGAACCATTGATCGAGCGATCGAACTAAGTGAAGAGCCAACCAAACGTTACTTTGATCTGAAAAACATCGTTCTATCGGAACTCAAAATGACACCGGAGCGCACTGAGCACATGAAGCTGATGGTCGAGTACTGGCCTGAAGAGCTTCCATACTGGCGCCAGCTCTCGGCCTTGTACCTAGATCAAGACATGCAAATGGAATCGTTTGCCGTGCTGGAGACCGCCTATCTTGAGGGCCTTGAGATTAAGGAGTCCGATAAGATCATCTTGGCTCAGTTTTACTCAGCTTTTAACAATCCGCACCGTGGTGCAGAGCTTTTAGAACGTGAGATGGAAGCCGAAGCCGTTGAGCGAGACGTTGAGAATCTCGAGCTGTTGTCCCAGCTCTGGAGTCAAGCCAGAGAGCACAAAAAAGCGATTCCAGTTCTCCGTGAGGCCGCTAGATTGTCTGATACGGGCGTGCTCTCGTTCAGATTGGGCCAATCTTTGTTGGCTGATGAACAAAGCGAGGCAGCTGAGGTGGCTTTGACCAACGCCATCGACAAAGGTGACATGGACGAAGACATGCTCGCTGAGGCTTGGATCTTGCTTGGCAATGCGCGCTTCAATCAAGCCGAGCCCGGTGACAAAGAGCAACGGGAGATTGCGGCGGAAGCCTTCGCTCGCGCAGAGCGCTATGAGAACACCCGTGAGCAAGCCCAGAGCTGGCGTCAATACATCCAAGCCATTAATCAAACAGAGGCGCGTCAAATCGCCCTTGAGCGCGAACAAGCCGAGCGTTTAGAAGAAGCTGCGCAAGAGCGTTTGCTCACAGCCTGCCGTGCACGTCAGTTATCTGGCGCGCAGTTGAGCGCCGAGTGTCAGCAAGTCTTGGCAGAAGCTGAAGCTCAAAGAGAGAATCAGCCTTAACCAAGGCTCATTCTCTCCCCACCATGTCAACCCCGTCGCCTGTCACTCAGATTGAAGAGTGGCTGCTTGCCGAAGACCATCAGCGAGCCGCTGAGGCGTGCTTGGATTTGTTGGCCCAACAGCCAGGAGATCCCGATCTTCTGACTCTCTTGGCATTGAGTGAAGAGCTCGCGGGGCAAACAGAACAGGCCATTGAGCGTTTGCAAAATGTCTCGGCTAATCATCCAGAGCATGTTCGCTCGACCTTCCATCTCGGACGATTGTTGGCTCAAACCGGCCATAGAGACAAAGCCCGAGAGGCATTCAATGCCTCGATTGCCTTGTCGCCAAACCATGCGCCATCCAGAACCTTATTGGCCCGACTGGATTTTCAGCAAGGTGATCGATCGGCTGCCATTGAGGGGCTTCGTGTGGCCTTGCGTGCCGATCCTGACTATGTCCCTGCCTTATGTGATCTCGCTATTTTGCTTGTTGAGACAGGGGCAGTGGAAGAAGCGCATGGTTTGGCATCGCAAGCAGTGAAGCTCGCATCAGATGAGAGCAGCGCACAGATGGCCATGGGGATTGTGTTCGAGGCACAGGGCCACATCGGTTTTGCTGAGCAATGTTTGGTCAATGCCACGGATCAGGATCCCAGTTCTTTTCAGGGCATGATGGCTTTGTCTCGCGTCTACCAAGCAAAAGGTGAGCACGACAAAGCGGTCGCCTTACTGGATCGCCTGAGTGGTGAACAAAAATCCCAGCCTGCAGCCCGCTATGCCCGAGCGTTTAGCTTGGCACGCTTGGGTCAATTGGCGCCGGCTCGCGTTTTATATGAGAGCTTGGTCCACGAAAAGCCTGATCTAAAAACCGCCCTTCAACTGATGGATCTCTACATTCAACAAAATGACCACCCCGCACTGGTCGATTTCGGTCAGCAGATCGACAGAAACGACCCATCGGGTGAGCTGGCAGGGCGCTTTGTGGATGCCAGACTGGCTGAATTTGCTGGGCAGCTTGGTGAGGCCATTGAAAAGCTCAAGCCCTTGGTGGGGTCTGAGCCATTCGAATTTGATGTGCGCGTACGCTTATTGCTCGCCCGTTTGTTTCTGAGACAAGGTGAGACTCAAGCAGTGCTTGAGACACTGCAAGGGTTGGCCGAGCGCAATCCACTGCATTATCGAGTTCGATGGGAGATGGCGCAGCTGGCCGAACAGGCCGGTGATCAGGCCTTTGCGCTCCGGATGATCGATGCCGTCTTAGCTGATTCAAGTCTGCAGGCTGAAGTGTTGGGTCGGTCAGCCACCATGCGGCTACACATCCTAGATCGACTCGAGCGTTACGATGAGGCGTTGAAAGATATCCAAGCCGGCAACCGAGCAATGGGTTGGTTGCCCCCGCCCATGCCATTGATGGACACCGAGCTGCCTGACCTGAGCGCTATAAGGCGTCAGCCGGAAGGGTCCGAAGTGGATTCTCCATCACTTATTTGGGTTCCGGGTTGGCCTTGGGCCGGTCGAGAGCTGGTCTTGGCTGCGCTGGCTCAGATCAGCGGTGCCACGGTCCTACCGATGGCAGAGGGCGCCTCGCGCCATCAGCACTTGGGATTGACTCCTGGCGAG
>CAJXNU010000034.1 GCA_913057255.1 uncultured Wenzhouxiangella sp. | reverse complement strand
CTGATGAACGAGTATGCGAAGGCGCTGGGCATGAAAGACACTTTTTATGTCAACGCCACCGGCCTGCCCGATCCGGCGCAAATGACCTCCGCTTGGGATTCGGCGCTATTGGCGCGGGCGATTATCAGTGAGTTTCCACAGTTTTATGATTGGTATTCCCAGCGCGAGTACACCTACAACGAGATTCGTCAATACAACCGCAACCGATTGCTGTGGCGGGATCCTTCAGTCGATGGTTTAAAAACCGGCCACACCGAAGCCGCCGGTTATTGCTTGGTCACCTCAGCATCGAGGAATGACATGCGCTTGATCAGCGTGGTGATGGGCTCAAGCAGTGAAGAGAGCCGCGCCACCTCATCCCAATCCTTACTGAACTACGGGTTTCGTTTCTATGAAACCTATTCGCTCTACACCACGGATGACGTGGTGGCGACCCAAGAGGTCTGGGAAGGCACGACCGATGAGGTGGAGCTGGTCTTGGATGAAGGCGTGTTTGTCACTGTCCCGCGCGGACGGTTTGATGACATCAGCAATACCTTAGCGCTCGATGGCGCGCTTGTTGCACCCATCGAAGCAGGCCAAGTGGTCGGCTCTTTAAATGTTGTCCTAGACGATGAGGTCTTGGCCGAGCGCGCGGTCTTGGCCCAAGAGCCCATCGAACAAGCCGGCTTTTTTGGTCGGACTGGAGACCGCTTGAAGCTGTGGTGGCGCGGGATGTTTGATGATGGCTGAACCACAGGGCCTGGAGTTTCCCTGCGCCTATCCGGTCAAGGCCATGGTCAAGACCGAGCAAGGGGCACACGAGGCGGTGATGGCCGTGATGGAGCGCCAAGCCATTTTCTCGAGAGACAAAGATGTCTCAGTCAAGCTCAGTCGAAACGGGGCCTATGAGAGCATCACCATCCAAGTGACGGTGCACTCCAGAGCCCATCTTGAATCGATCTATGCCGATCTTCGAGCCCTAGACCCGGTGGTGATGACCCTTTGAATGAAGACAGACTCACCGCATTGGATTGTTAGAGATTTAGAACAGCAACCCTATGAGGCGGTGTGGAGCGCCATGCGCACATTCACCGATGAGCGTTCTCCAGACACACCCGATGAGCTCTGGCAAGTCGAACACCCGCCGGTGTTTACTCAGGGCTTGGCTGGAAAGCCAGAGCATGTGATCCAATTGGGCGCCATTGAGCAGGCCCAAATTCCTTTGGTACACACCGACCGAGGCGGACAGGTCACCTACCACGGCCCTGGGCAGGTGGTGTTGTATCCTTTGCTCAACCTTGAGCGCTTAGGCCTTGGGGTTCGATGCTTGGTCAATGAACTTGAGGGTGCGGTGATCGATGTGCTGGCCGATTGGCAGGTGGCAGCCGCACGCAAAGACGGCGCCCCAGGGGTCTACATCAATGGCGCTAAAATCGGCTCGATTGGCTTAAAAGTTCGCAAAGGCTTTACCTATCACGGCCTGGCGGTTAATGTGGACATGGACTTGAGGCCATTTTCATTGATCAATCCCTGCGGCATGGCGGGTCTGCCGGTGACACACATGGCCGATCACTGCGAGGGGATTACATGGTCAATCGCCTGTGATCAATTGACGACAGCTCTGGGTCGGCGTCTCGGGTACCATCGAACTTAAACACGGGGTGAAGGTCTCTAGCGGGTATGACAACACACAATCGACACAGCAAATATCGCCACGGCACTCAGGCCTTATCTGAGGGCCGATTCTCTCACGCTGGCCAGCGCTTAGGCGCCAGACTTTTATGGCTGGGCGCGGTGCTGGCCGTGCTGTTGGCAACGCCTGTCTGGTCCCAGACCCCAGCCGATGATGCTTCAGAGCCTGCCAAACAGCTGATGCCCGAGCCCCAGCACCTGCTGGCCAGTCGCTTGGCCACCCGCTTTGTCTCGGGCTATCACTACCACCGCTCGAAGCTCGATCAAGACATCTCCACGCGGGTGTTTGATCAATACCTGTCACTTTTGGATCCCAACCGGATGTATTTCACGGCAGCCGATATCGAAGATCTAGAGCGGTATCGTCCACATCTAGAAAAGTCATTAAAAAGTGCCGATCTGGATCCGGCTTATGACATCTTCAACCGCTACACCAAACGCGTGGATGAGCGGATTGCCTTTGCCCGCGATCGCTTAAAGGCGGGCTTTGATTTCAGTCAAGATGAGAAGTTTTATTTTGATCGAAGCGAGGCGCCATGGGCAGAAGATGAGTCAGTGCTCGAAGACTATTGGACGCGTCGAGTGAAAAATGACTATCTGCGGCTGAAGCTCACCGACAAAGACGATGAAGAGATCGTTGAGATGCTCGATGAGCGCTATGCCGGCATGGCCCGACGCATCTCAGAGTTCAATAGCGAAGATGCGTTCCAGTTTTTTATGAACGCCTATACCCGCTCCATTGAGCCGCACTCTTCCTATCTCTCTCCGCGATCGGTGGAGAACTTTGAGATTTCAATGCGCTTGAGTCTCGATGGCATTGGCGCACTATTACAAAGAGAAACCGAATACACCTCGATTGTCGAAATCATCCCCGGTGGCCCAGCGGATCTGGACGGTCGCTTGAAAGAAGGCGATCGCATCGTTGGCGTGGCCCAGGGTGATGAAGAGATGGTCGATGTGGTCGGTTGGCGTTTGGATGATGTCGTCCAGCTCATCCGAGGTGAGCGAGAAACCGTGGTCCGATTGGATGTCTTGCCCGCTGAATCTGGCATGAGTGGCCCGCCCACCACCATTGAATTGGTGAGAAATGAGGTCAAGCTGGAAGAACAAGCCGCCAGTGCCGAGGTCATCGAACTGCCCGATCAGACCATTGGTGTGATTAAAGTGCCGGTTTTCTATGTCGACTTTGCAGGCCGGGCGGCCAACATACCCGATTACCGCTCATCGACTCGAGATGTCAGAAACCTCATCAACGAACTGGTCGAGCAAGGCATCGATGGTCTGGTGATGGATCTCAGAGGCAATGGGGGTGGCGCGCTGGTCGAGGCCACCACCATGACGGGATTGTTCATTGACGAAGGCCCGGTCGTTCAAGTCAGAGACTCCAGAGGCCGAGTGAATCTAGAAGAAGACCGTGAGCCAGGGATGGCATGGGATGGCCCGTTGGCAGTGCTGGTGGATCGCCGTTCAGCCTCGGCTTCGGAGATTTTTGCAGGCGCGATTCAAGACTATGGCCGGGGTGTGATCATTGGTGAGCCGACCTTTGGCAAAGGCACCGTCCAAAACCTCATCGATTTAGACAACATCTCACGATCGGATGTGGGCTTAGGACAGATCAAACTGACCATGGCGCAGTTCTATCGCATCGCGGGAGGATCGACTCAATCCAAAGGCGTGTGGCCTGACATTCGTCTGCCCACGCCTGGCGATCCAGCCGATGTGGGTGAGAGTGCACTCGACTACGCCCTGCCTTGGGCTGAGATTGAGCCGGCTGACTATGAGAGCATGGCCGATCTTCAGGGCTTGATTGCTGAAGCCCAACAGCGCCATGCGATTCGCTTGGAAAGTGATGAAGAGTTGGTGGCGTTGGTCGATGACATCGCCAACTGGGAGGCCGATGCGGAGAAAAAATGGGTCTCCTTACAAGAATCCACCCGTCGTGAAGAAATGGCTGAAGCCGAAGCCCGCCGAGCTGAGCGCTTTGGACAAAACGATGAGGCGCTCGCCGATGAGAGCAATGAGAACGAGGCCAGCGACGAGGAAGAGCAAAAGCCAGAGGATGATATTTATCTGATGGAGTCTGCCCGCATCTTGGCAGATTTGATGGCGCTCGATGCTGAGCAGAAAAAAATGGCGCACCGAGACATTCCCATGGTGGGCGTCGAGCAAAATTGATGGCTCGTGGCTTGTGTGGCTTGGCTTGATCAACCATGAGCCAGACCGAACCTTTGGTGGTGCAAGTGGCCCTCGATGTGCCACTGCCCCAGACCTTTGATTATTTACCACCCGATGATGAGGCACTGCCGCCTGTGGGCTCACGGGTGGTGGTGCCCTTTGGCCGACGGACCTTGGTTGGCATCGTCTTGGGTCATGAAGCCGCCAGCACCACTCCCTCACAGCTAAAAACCATCGAGCGCGTGTTAGACCGGGCCTTGGTCGATGAGGACCTCTTGGCTCTGCATCAATGGGCCTCTCGTTATTACGCCTATCCCATCGGGGCTTGCGTTTCTTTGCTGTTACCACCTGCGCTTAGACGCCCAGAGGGGTTTCGGGCACCCAGGCCTCAGGCCTACCAACTCACCGACTCAGGACGCGCGGCCGATGTGGGCCGGGCACCGGCTCGGGCGAAGGTGTTGTCTTCGCTCAAAGAGGGTGCGCTCTCGACGGAGTCATTGACCGAGCAAGGCATTAAAACCAGCACGCTAAAAACCTTGACCGACCTGGGTTGGATTGCGCCATGTCCTCGGCCAGCGGGTGAGCCACCCACCAAAGGCCCGGTGCTGAACTCAGAACAAAGCCACGCGCTGAGTGAGATCTCTTCGGCGTTGGGGCGTTATCAAGCCTTTCTTCTCAACGGCGTGACCGGTTCGGGTAAGACCGAGGTGTACTTGCAAGCAGCCCAAGCGGTGTTGGCTCGAGGGCAGCAAGTGTTGATGTTGGTGCCAGAAATTGGGCTGTCTCCGCAACTGATCCGCCGGGTGGAATCGCGTCTGGGGGTGGCGGCAGTGGTGTATCACTCCGATGTGGCCGAAGGTGAGCGGCTGCGCGCTTGGCAAATGGCCAAAGATGGGGAAGCCACAGTGGTGATTGGCACCCGCTCGGCGGTGTTTTTGCCGTTTGCCTCGCTGGGGCTGGTGGTCGTGGATGAAGAACACGACGGCTCTTTTAAACAAATGGATGGGCCGCGCTATCACGCCAGAGACTTGGCGGTGGTCCGCGCCAAGCACTTAAACATCCCCATCGTCTTGGGCTCGGCCACGCCGTCTTTGGAGAGCATCAACAACGTCAACCAAGACCGTTATCAAACCTTGGTCTTATCCGAGCAAGCCAGCCAAGCCCCACCCCCTCGCTGGCGCGTGATTGATCAACGCGGCGAGGTCGATGGCCTCTCCAGCGCCTTATTGGAGCGCATTGACCATCACTTGACCCATGGCGGTCAGGTCTTGCTGTACCGAAACCGTCGAGGGTTTGCGCCGGTGTTGATGTGTCAAGCCTGCGGTTGGCAAGCCGATTGCACGCGCTGCAGCGCACACATGACTTTGCATCAAACTCAACAGAACTTGCAGTGCCATCACTGCGGCAGTCAACGCCCCAAGCCCAATCGGTGCCCAAGTTGTGAAGACCCCAATTTGATCGCTTTGGGTGCTGGCACCCAGCGCTTAGAAGAAGCCTTGAGCCAGCAGTTTCCGGACCATCCGATTTATCGCGTGGATAGAGACGCCATGACTGGGCGCGATGATTTTGAGACCTTGTTGGACCGTGTCAAACAAGGGGGCCCATGTATTTTGGTGGGCACACAGATGCTGGCCAAAGGCCATCACTTACCCAAGGTGAGCTTGGCCGCTGTGCTCGATGTCGATGCCTCCCTATTTAGTGGGGATTTTCGCGCGCCCGAGCATTTGGGTCAGATTGTCTATCAAGTCGCTGGCCGCGCGGGTCGCGTGGCGATGGATGATGGCCCCGCAGGTGAGTTTATTTTGCAAACCCGACACCCAGAACATGGCCTGCTTTCGAGCCTATGCACTGGCCGCTATCTCGATTTTGCCACCGAGCTTTTGGCCGAGCGTCAGGCGGCGGGACTGCCGCCGATGCAGTCATTGGCTTTGGTGCGTGCTGAGGCCCATCAAACCCCACCGGTGTTGGCCTTCTTAGAAGAGGCACAAGCGCGTCTGAGACATCGAGGGCTGACGGTGCTGGGCCCCATTCCCTCAATGATGCCCAAACGTTCCGGTTACTGGCGTCATCAATTGTGGGTCCAAGCGGCCACGCGGCCTGAGTTAATCCAAGGCCTCAGTGAGGGCTTATCTGAACTTCAAGCCTTGCCCAGTGCCAAGCGGGTCCGCTGGCATATTGATGTCGATCCGGTCTCGCTGTAGTCAAGAGTGCTCAATGGGCGAGGTTGGTGGCATGCCCTTCTCGGCGCTGATCGGCTGAAGCCTCATGGGGGCCGACGGCATGCACACCCCCAAAAAAGAGGCTTCTCGATGGCCAGGTGGTCGCGTCTCGATGATGCTGCATCAGCCAAGATTGGGTCTCTTCTCTCCATTCAGCAGCCAATTCAATGCTCAAGTGGCCTTTCTCTAAATGAAGCCGTGGCGCATCGATGGCTTGTTGCAAGGTGAGATCGAAGTCGAGTAGATGGGCAATGACTTGCATCAAAGCGGTGCGAATGCGGTTCGATCCACCCGAGCCCAATAGGTAACGATCACCACGATCTCGACAGACAATGGTTGGGGTCATCATGGAAGCGAGGCGTCGATTACAAGGCCACTGACCAAAACCGCCTCGGTTGAGGTCTTCTTCGCCGAGCATGTTGTTGAGCATGATGCCCGATTGAGTGAGCACCTGGCCTGAGCCCTCACCATTGGAGACCGTGAGTGCAACGCCCATGCCCTCGCGGTCTTGAATGGAAATGTGCGTGGTGCCTTTCTGGGTGGGAGGATGTTTGGCCAATATCGATGCAAACTGCGCCTTCAGTGCATCCAGCTCGCCAGCGGCTGACTCAAGCACGCCCCGATCCAGATCGGTGAGTGCCATCGCCTCGATGAGGGCTTGAACGTGTTGAACCGAGCCCAGTTCGGTGGCTGGCGGGAGCGTTTGTTCTAGATGATGGGTGGCCAGTTGCAACATCATGCCGCCAAAGGCGGGTGCGGGGTTGGACCAGAGCTCGGCATCGCGATAGTGCCAGCGCAACGGCTCTCGCCAGATGGCTTCATAGGCATCCAGATCCTCGGTCTGCAGGTGACCACCGAATTGCTGGCAGAGAGAGACCAAAGATTGCCCAGGCTCGCCTTGATAAAACGCCCGCTGGCCATCGATGGCCCAGTTCTCTAGAAAGTCAGCAAATGCTGGGTTGGTCAGTAGGGTGCCTACCGCCGGCAGTGGCGCTTGTTGATCAGCCAGTCCGGCCCACTGCGCCGATTCTGGAGTGGCTCGGATGATGGGTTCTAGAATCTCAAAGGTGTGGTGGTGCAAGGCATTGAGTGCGACACCTTGCCTGGCCAGTTGACAGGCAGGCCCAATCAAAATGGGTTTGGGCAGTCGACCAAAGCGTTCATGCAGGGCATCGAGCCCAGCCACCAAGCCGGGTGTGGCAACAGAGGCCAGCCCCACATGGAACTCTTGCACGTCAGTGCCAAAGTTGCCCAAGATCGGATAGAAATCCACCGACTCCTCGCGCTTGGCCATGGGCGTGTGGGCAAAGCAATCTAAGCACACGGGGTCTTGGCTTGGGGTCTGAATCAATGCATGGCCACCCCCGCCCAGGGAGGCGAGCATGGGCTCGGCCACACAGGCAGCGAGCACGGCTGCGATGGCTGCATCGACGGCATTGCCGCCGGTTTCAAGGACCAGCTGAGCCGCCTCGGTGGTCTTGGCGTGGCCCGTGGCAATATGTGCTGGAGAAGCGCTCATCACGCTCGATTCTAGCTTGAATCCCAGCCCTGATTGGGCGATAATGGCGGGCTAGGCAACGAATTGATAGGAACACACGCCATGAAGGCAGATATCCATCCCAATTACAGAGAAGTGATTTTCCAAGATCTCTCGAGCGATTTGATGTTCAAGACCCGCTCAACGATCGAGACCAAAGAAACCATCAAATGGGAAGATGGCAACGAGTACCCGTTGGTGAAAGTGGAAGTCTCTTCTGACTCGCATCCTTTCTACACCGGCAAGCACAAGATGCTCGATTCGGGTGGACGGGTTGATAAGTTCAAAAAGCGCTACGGCAAATAAGCCAGCAGCGTTTGATCGAGTGTGTGGCGCCCAGGCCATGCGCTCTTAGGGTCTGGTACTAAAACCTGTCCCTTAATGGGCTTACCAGTCGATCACCTGACTCATCAAAGGCGCAGTAATTACTGCGCTTTTTTATGCCCAAAATAAATGCTTGCAGAGGGTCTGTCGTTTCTGACCCTCAGCTCATTGGCCTTGGCCAAGACCAATCCCCGCCTCAAAGAGACACTATGACAAAAGTTGACTCGCTGGGTCTAGGCAGCCAAACCAAGCCTGCCTAGACTGGTGCCATGAAAGCACGCAATCATGGTTGGGCTCTATTGGAAGTGGTCATTGCCATGGCACTGATGGGCTTGGCCACCGCTACCGTGACGGCCATGCAATTACAATCCCTGGCCACCATTCAACGCGCCTTGAAAGATGCCCAAAGCTTGGGGCTGGCCACCGAGATTTTAGAAACCCACGCTCTGGGTATGCGCTCGAGCACGCTTGAGGCATCGTGGGATCAGCAGATGCAAGCGATCGATGCGAGGCGTCGCTTTAGGCTGGATCGGGCAGCTGCAGGTGATCGGGTCGAGATTTTGGCACCTGCGCCACCTTTAGATGAACGCACCGTACGTTGGCCATTGCCCATGGAGCCATGAGCCGAATCTCTTCAACCACTCGACGAGGTGGCTGGCCACCAACAATCGTGGGCATGGGCTTGCTGGAGTGGATCGTGGCTTTGGGGCTGAATGCTCTGGTCTTACTGATACTCACCCAAGCCCTTTTGAGTGCTCGGGTGAGTTTTTCGATGATCGATGCCACCGCTAGACTCTCAGACAACGGTCGATTCGCGCTCGCGGTGATCGCCGAGAGTCTCAATGGTGCCAGCGCTGAACTGCCCTGCGCGCGAGAGCAAGACAACCCCTTGTTGAGGCAAGTGAGCTTCATTCATCCCAGCCCTGGTTTCGTTCCTGAAGCCATGGTGGTGGGCTGGGAAGCGCCGAACACTCAAGGGGCTGCTTGGTCTTTGCATGCCGAGCTTGAAAAGCCCTTCTCCACGCACGTCAACTTGCCGCCCGCATTGAATGGTCGCGTGGATCCGCAGTCGGATGTCTTGATGGTGCATTACCGAGCGCCTGTCTCTGGGGTCATGGTGAACGATCTCCGATCCGATCAACTACTCACTCAGCAAGGCCATGGCTTGAAGTCATGTTCTTTGGTGGTGATGAGCGATTGCACCACCGACTATGTCTTTCAAGCCAGTCAGGCCACCACCCGCTCAGTGCATTGGTCATCCGATGGTGTGTGCGAGCCAGGCAATGAGCCGATCGGTGCGATCGATGTCAATCAGTGGCCAGATGGGCGGCAACTGGCTTTGTATCACTGGCACGCGATGGCGTGGTTTGTCGGCCCGCCAGAAGATGGGGAGCGAACGCTCTATCGCGCGCTGTTTGATCGAGGTCAGAGTCGGGTTCGTGTGGAAGCGATGGTCGAGGGCATTGAGACTTTGCAAGTCCAATTTGCTTCACGCTCATCTATTGAGCCCATGCAGTGGCAAACCGCCAACGCTGTGGCTGATTGGTCATCGGTGGTGGGCGTGCGGTTGGGTGTGTTGGCCAGCGTCCGCATGGACCCTCATTCATCCAAGGCAGACGGCTGGGTCTCTCAGCCCTTATTGGGCTCAGAGGTCGCTTGGCCTGCCGGGCAAGGTTACGTTGATTCATTTCAGACCGCAAAGGCACTGCGCGGCGCTCAAAGAGTGCAACGGTGAAGCCCCTTGAGAGCCATCGATCGAGTGGCATGGCCTTATTTTTGGTGTTGGCGGTTCAGTTGGTGTTGTCCTTGATGGCCACGATGGCGATCCGTGAAGCCTGGTTGCAACAAACCATGGTCGGCCAGGCTTGGCATAGCGCCTCACATCAAGTTTGGATGCATCGGGTCATGGAAGGGTTAGAAAGCGATTGGCTAGCCGGTGGTTTGCTGGTCCATGACCAAGCACTTTTGGGTATTGCATCCAATGATTGTGGGCTCAGTGCGTGGCTCGAGGGATCTGGTGTGAGCCCGCCGTGGCGGCTGTGGCATCAAACCTCAAATGCTCAGTTTTCCTATGTGGTTATTCGTTGGGCACCGGGTACTTGCCAAATCCGAGAAGCTACCCACCCAGCACATACCATCCTGATGAGGGCCCAGCAAAAGAATTATTCACCCCAATACATTCAATCCATTTGGATGGGGGTGCCGGCCAAACGCCATCACTGGCGCTGGCTCTAGGGTTCAGTTCAGGGTGCTGTCAGGTTTGACGGATCGTCTGTTTTTTCTCGGTGAGTGGTCGAGTCAAATTCATTGCCTGTCTCCCCATTGATGGCTGGAGATTCTTCCTCTTGATCAGGATGCATCTCCAAGGCCACGGGTGAGGTGGCAAACTGCGGCACGAAATCCCCCTGGTCTTCGGGATCAATGGCCTCACTGACCTGAATCCGCCAGATCGCAAAGATTGCAGGGATCAAGGCCGCCATCATCAAAAACAGCAGAAAAACGGAAGGCCGAATGGTCTGCATCAAAAAGCCGGTGATGATCGGACCCACAATTGCGCCACCACCCCAGAGCAGTTGCAAACTCGAGGAGACTTCCAACATTTGCTCCGGTTCGACATGGTCATTGGTGTGAGCGGCTGCCAGAGAATAAATGGAGAAGGCAAACGAGCCATACAAAAATCCACCCAGCAAGATTGTATTGTCACCATAGCCCATTAAGACATAGGCGATCAGTGCCATAAGGGCAGTTAAAGTGCAGGCGGCGAGCAATACTTTGCGTCGTTCGAATTGATCGGAAAGTTTGCCAACTGGCCACATCATCACCACGCCACCCAAAATGGTCAGCCCCATGAATCCTGCGATGGTGTTTGTGGATAAACCCATATTGGCACCAAAGACTGGCCCTAAGCCCCAGAACGCACCTGCACCCAGCCCAGAAAAAACACACGCGACCACGCCCAGCGGCGAAATGGCGTAGAGCTTTTTTAGGCCCAAGCGCTGTGCTTCGGTAATGGAGGGCTCTGTCACTCGTGTCATGGCTACAGGGATGAGCCCCAAAGATAACAACACCGAAGCCAACGCAAACAGCTCAAGCGTTTGGATGTCACCGACAAGCAGCAATGCCTGACCAAGACCCAATCCAATCAGGGTCGTGGTCATATAGGCCGAGAAAATATTCCCACGATCGGCGTTGTCGGTTTGTTCATTGAGCCAACTCTCAATGACGATATAGAGACCCACTACGCAAAAACCGGCCAAGATGCGGAGCACAAACCAAAGCTCCGGCACAATGAACAGGCCATGGAGCAAGGTGACGATAGACGCCATGGAGGCAAGTGCGGCAAACATTCTGATGTGGCCGACGCGGCGGACGCGTTGAGGAATAACGAAAGTACCGGCAACAAACCCAATGAAATAACCACTCATGATCAGGCCCATGGTGGCACTCGAAAAATCAGCCATCTCGCCACGAATACCGACGAGTGTCCCGATGAGACCGACACCCGTCAAAATGACTGCAATTCCGATCAGCAGTGTGGCAACAGCAGCAATGGCAGCCAAGGTCCTCTCCTATCTCAATCTAAAAACAGCTGTTGGAGGTCGTTGAGATAACGGGCCCCCATGGGTGTTCGAACAATATGACTGTCGGTGAGTTCCACTAGACCCAGCGATTGGGCTTTTTCCAATGGGGACTGGATGTGGCCTCGATGGAGACCGGTGAGCGATTCAAAGTCTGACCAAGCAATGGGTTCTGCCAATCTCAACCGGTTTAAAAAAAACTCAAAGGCGCGGTCTTTGGGTTCGACGGTGACTCGCTCGGCGATGAACTCCTGGGTCTCGGCAGCGGCCAGGTAAGAGTGCGGGATCATTTTTCGACGCGTTCGAACAATGGTTTGTTCAGCCGGTAGGGTCACTTTGCCATGGGCGCCAGCGCCAATGCCGATGTAGTCTCCAAATCGCCAATAGTTTAGGTTGTGTTGTGAAAGATGAGATGGCTTGGCCCAAGCAGAGATTTCATAAGGCCCATAGCCTTTGGCACGAAAACGATCAGCTGCCGCCTCGCTCATCTCCCAGGCGAGCTCTGCATCGGGCAAGGCGGGCGGTTTGGCGGCAAAAACAGTATTGGGCTCAATGGTGAGCTGATAGTGTGAGACATGGCCGGTCTCATAGGCCAACACCCCCTCTAAATCAGCGAGCATTTCATCGATGGTCTGTTCGGGCAGGGCCCACATTAAATCGAGATTGATCCGCTCAAAGCCGGCGGCTTTGACGGCTTCAATGGCTTTGTGCGCCTCATCGGCATCATGAATCCGGCCCAAGGTTTTGAGGTGTTCGGTGTTGAGACTCTGAATACCTAAGCTCACGCGATTGATGCCAGCTTGGCGATAGGCCTCAAAGCGATCGTGCTCCACCGTGCCTGGGTTGGCTTCCATGGTGATTTCGGCGTTGGGACTCAGCGGAAGGCGTGCTCGAATGCCTGATAAGAGGGTTTCGATGTGTTGGGCACTAAATAGACTCGGTGTCCCACCACCGATAAACACCGAATGGACCACCCGACCCCAGACATGGGGCAGGTCAAGCTCTAAATCAGACAGCAGCGCCTCGATATAGGCTGTCTCTGGTAACTCCCCTTTGAGTGCATGGGAATTGAAGTCGCAATAGGGGCACTTGACCACGCACCAAGGCATGTGGACATACAGCGATAAAGGTGGCAGTTGGAGCACGGGCTGGGTGCTCATGGCAAAGCACGCCTGACCATTTAAGCGTCTTCGGTGAGCTGTTCGATCAATGCTCTCAAGGCCACGCCGCGGTGGCTGACTTCGCTTTTTTCATCAATGGTGAGTTCGGCGGCGGTGCGCTCGAGCTTGGGATCAAAGAACAGCGGATCATAGCCAAAGCCGCCTTTGCCTCGGGGTGCTTCTAAAATCTCGCCGTGCCAAAGACCGCTGACCACGATGGGGGCGGGGTCTCTGTGGTGCTGGAGCAATACGAGGCAGCAATAAAAGTTGGCTTTTCGTTTCTCACGCGGCACATCGGAGAGTTTTTCTAAAAGCAATTCATTGTTCTCTCGATCGCTGGCATCTTCTCCAGCAAAACGGGCTGAGTAAATGCCTGGCTGGCCTTTGAGGGCGGGGACCACCAATCCGGAGTCATCGCCCAAGGCCGGGAGTTTGGTGGCGCGTGCTGCCGCTCGGGCTTTCAGGAGGGCATTTTCGACAAAGGTCAGGCCCGTTTCTGCCACCGGCTTCACAGAAAAATCTTTTTGCGAATGGACGCGCGTATGCAGCGGTTCCAATAGATGTTTGAGCTCTTTGAGCTTGCCCTTATTGCCGCTGGCTAAAACCAATTGTTCAAGGTGCATTGAGGGCCGCCTCCTGCGCTTCAATCAATTGGGCAATGCCCTCCTGGGCCAAGTCCAACATGGCATCGAGCTCGCCGCGTTGGAAGGCATGCCCTTCGGCCGTGCCTTGAACTTCAATCAAGCCACCGGCCTCATTCATGACCACATTGAGATCCGTGTCGGCACTCGAGTCTTCGGCATAGTCGAGATCGAGCACCGGCTGTTGGCCGACAATGCCCACCGAAACCGCGGCGACATGTCCGTGGATCGGGTTTTTCTTGATTTGGCCACTGTCAAATAGACCATTGATGGCATCGACTAAGGCCACATAGGCCCCGGTGATGGCCGCGGTGCGCGTGCCTCCATCGGCTTGCAACACATCACAATCGAGCGTGATCGAGCGCTCGCCCAAGGCCTCAAGATCGACCACCGCGCGTAAGCTTCGGCCAATCAGGCGCTGAATCTCCAGGGTTCGACCCCCTTGTTTGCCACGCGCGGCCTCGCGGGCATTGCGGGTGCCGGTGGCTCTGGGGAGCATGCCGTATTCGGCAGTGACCCAGCCCTGGCCTTTGCCTCTTAGCCAAGGTGGAGTGCGTTCTTCAACGCTGGCGGTGCAGAGCACTTGGGTGTGGCCGGCACACACCAATACCGATCCTTCGGCGTGGCGGGTGAAATGGCGCTGGATGCGAATGTCACGCAGTTGATTGGGTGCTCGCCCGGAGGGTCTGGTCACGATGGATGGTCCTTAATGCTTACAGCAGATACGTGTCAACGCTTGTCAACTGGATTCAATTATTGGGGCAGGAAGGGTAACATGGCAGGGCTTGGCTTGTATTTGTTGACTTAAAGATTGCCTTGAACGAGGACTCGCATCACATGAAAAGCATGACTGCCTACGCTGAAGGGTCGGTGCAACAACCCGAAGGCCAACTCACCTGGGTGATCAAATCTGTTAACCACCGCTATCTGGATTGCCAGCTCCGCCTACCCGATGACTTCCGCCACCTAGAAATTCCGCTCCGCCAAAAGCTCAAAGACCGCTTGGCTCGGGGCAAAGTGGAAGCGAACCTCTATTTTACCCCCGATTCGGGGCACGTCGCTCAATCCATGTCGTTGGACCCCGTGCTGGCCGAACAGCTCAAGAAACTCTTGGCAGAGTTAGGTCAAGGTGTGGAAGAGCGCTCGGTGGAATTGATGCGATTGCTCCATTGGCCGGGGATGATCAATTACGAGCAGCTGGATCTGGCTGGGGCTTATGAGGCGGCAGTTAACTTGTTTGATCGGGTGCTGGATGATTTTATTGAGGCGCGTGCCAGTGAGGGTCAAGCAATCCATGAGGTGTTGGCCCAGAGACTCGATGGGATTGAGGCGCAGGTGGCTTTGGTCAGAACGCATGCACCTAAGATTCAGGCGCAGATCCAAAACAAAATTGAATCCAAACTGGCCGCGCTCAATGTCACGCTCGATGCTGAGCGTATGGAGCAAGAGGTGGCATTGCTGTTGCAAAAATCGGATGTGGAAGAAGAGTTGGATCGCTTGGATGTGCATGTCAGTGAGGTCCGCCGTGTGATGGGGGGCGATGAGGCCTGTGGAAGACGGTTGGATTTCTTGATTCAAGAGCTCAATCGGGAAGCCAATACCTTGGGGTCGAAGGCGACCCTGGTTGAGACATCGCAGGTGTCGGTAGAGTTAAAGGTTCTCATCGAGCAATTAAGAGAGCAGATTCAAAACATCGAGTGAAGCTGAATCATCACCATATTATGCGCAAAAAAAAGCAAATAATCACATTAAAATGCGCATAAAAAAGTAAAAACCACACTTTTATGCGGGTAAATGGGTATAATGGCGCTTTAGTCGCAGTCTGCAGAGAAGGTGAGAAATGATTCAGCGGGTGTTGCTTAATGCATTAATGGCATGGAAAGATCAGCCCAAGCGCAAACCGCTATTGATCGATGGCGCCCGACAAACTGGCAAAACATTCCTGTTACAAACGCTTTTTGGTGCCAACTTTCCCAATGTCCTCCGGATTGATTTTCTAGAAAATCCTGATTACAAGGCAGCTTTCGAAGGGTCACTATCGCCGGATCAGCTATTGGCAGACATCCAACTGATGACTCAGCAACCCTTCAATCCTGAAACTGACCTTCTGATCCTAGATGAAATTGGAGAATGCGAGCGTGCAGTGACCGCGTTAAAGTATTTTGCCGAGCAAGCACCCACTTACTTTGTTGCAGCCAGCGGTTCAAACATAGGGCTATTAAATGCATTTCCGGTCGGCAAGGTCCAGCAATACAACTTGCGTCCACTCACTTTTCGGGAGTTTATTGAGGCTTCTGAAGAGCCTAGTCTGATTACGGCATTTGAGACCAGAGCAAGCTCAAAGGCAGCACATCTCCGACTGATGGATAAATTGACTGATTATTTTTTTGTTGGTGGTCTTCCAGAAGCCGTGTCTGCTTGGTATGAGAATAAAGACTCAAGCCCACTGGCGAAGATGGATGCCGTAAGAAAAATTCATGCTGATTTGGTTGAGGGGTACCGACGAGACTTTGGGAAATATTCAGGAAAAGTGGATGCAACGCTGATTGAGTCGGTCTTTAATAGTGTTCCAGCACAACTGTCTCAAGTGCTCGATGGCTCGGTCAAGCGATTTCGATTTAAAAATGTTCACGAGCGGAAATCACGCTATCACGATTTTGAAACGGCCATTCATTGGTTGAAGTCTTGTCGCCTGGTATTGGCCAATTACCCGATTGAGGGCCGTCCCAAGTCACCTCTGGCGGCTTACAAGAAAGACAATAGGGTGAAGCTTTTTTTATTCGATGTGGGTCTTTTAAATCACATGCTCGGGAGCACGTATCAGGAAATTAAGCAGCAAAGTTATCAATACAAGGGCTATGTTGCTGAAAATTTCGTTCAGCAAGAGTTAGTGGCAATGGGCATTGACCCCACCTACTCTTGGCATGATGCCCGTGCGGAGATCGAGTTCGTGATCACAACGGATGCAGGTGATGTGATTCCTATCGAGGTCAAAAGTGGCAAGCGAACGCGGTCTAAGTCTCTGAGGTCTTACATAAAAAAATGCGATCCAGTGAAGACTCTGAAGTTAACCGGGACCCAAGGTTCCTCTGAGTCAGAGCAAACGCATATTGTGATGCCTCTCTACTTCGCTGAGAGTCTGCCGAACGCGTGGTGACACAATATGGCCAAGCTGGCAAGTTGACTGCCGGTATACTTACTCAATACCCAAACACTTGATGCCAACCGATCCGATGTCTGTGAATTCAACCCGAGAACTCTACGTCATAGCAGGCCCCAGCGGCGGCGGGAAAACCACCC
>CAJXNU010000033.1 GCA_913057255.1 uncultured Wenzhouxiangella sp. | reverse complement strand
TGCCAAAAGGCAGGGCAGATAGTCAATTGGTTGGTGTGGAGTTATGCGATGGGGGGTGGGTTGGGGACTTTTAAGAAAAGCGGGTTGAGAAACGCGTCTCTGGCATGAATGATGGTTGATCCTGAAACCATGGGGCGCAGCGCAATGATGATAGGCTCTGATAGCGCCAATCCACATGCCCGTTCACAGGTGTCTGAAAGAGACTCTGGGTTGGTGTCGGGACCCAAATCATGGCTGGCGAGGATCGCAGACGCATCACCGTCATGGTTCATGGTCTGATGAGTATTGGATTGTGCAAAGGATGAGGTCGGGCAGTGAGCGTGTCTGGACTCTCCGCTACCAACCTCCATCATGCCCAAATGTAGCGCCTGCCAAGGGGTCATGAGCTGAACGATCAGCGCAATGATGGCAAGACGTGACACGTAGGCTGTTGTACCGCTCATAAGCACGAGTATAGCAGTTCAGTTTTACGTGGATGTAAAGCGTTTGCCTTGCCCGGCAGGGCGATGCTTCAAGCATCCCGGGGCATAACAATGCGGACCTGATTAGAGTTCAGTGCCTTTCAGCAAGAGTATGCCATAGGTCGCCAGCATCAAAAGCAAAAGTGCCATCCAGGGATGGATTACTACGGGTACAGGTGGAGCGAGCTCAACTGGTACGGGTGTCACAGTAACGATGACACTGGCCTCGGCACAGGTGCTGGTATTGGGTGCGGACAACCAGACCTGTTTTGGCTGTGGGCCCGCACAATGTGGCTGATTCGCCCTCCAGCAAGGGCTTTTAACGAACTATTTACATTTGCCAAGGACCATGCTACGTTCTAAGCGCCATATTTTTCTGTTCATCAGAACGAACTGAAGCCAGCTAAGTACAGCGGGCCCTGCAAGCGGAGAAATTGTATGACCAGCGAATATCGAAAAACACTTTTATACTCAGCCATAGCGGCATGCTTGAGTTTGGGCCTAACTAGCGCCCCCGTGCTTGCTCAGGACGCGGAAGAGGAAGTTGTAGAAGTTGTAGAAACACCAGAAGGTGTAGAAGTAGAGGAAGTTGTAGAAGAGTCGTCAGAAACTGAAGATCGGATTTCGGTCACCGGCTCTCTGATCAGACGCGATGAGTTCAACTCAACCTCTCCCATTCTTGTCATCACGGCTGAAACCCAAGCACAGCTTGGCCAAGTAGATACCGCGGAATTCTTGCAAAAATCTAGCATTGCAGCGGGATCCACGCAGATTAACAACCAGTTCGCTGGGTTTGTGGTCGAGGGCGGTACTGGTGTCAATACCGTTTCATTGCGTGGCCTCGGTGCTCAGCGCACGCTGGTGCTGTTGAACGGCCGTCGCCCAGGCGCGGCTGGAACACGAGGCGAGGTGGGCGCATTTGACTTAAACGTTATCCCATCTTCAATCATCCAACGCGTTGAGATTCTCAAAGACGGGGCATCATCCATCTACGGTTCAGATGCGGTTGCTGGGGTAGCAAACATCATCACTCGTCGATCAGTTGACCGTCCGGAATTGACCGTTCGTGCGTCCATGCCGTTCAACTCAGGTGGCGAAACCTATGATGTCTCAGGCGCCTACGGATGGAACTTTGATCGGGGCAGCATCGTGGTGGCTGGTGAGTGGCAGTTGCGCGAAGAGTTGATGACGAATGATCGCGGATTTTTGTCTTGCCCTCAAGATCTCTATACTGACATCAACGGCAACAACATTGACCGGGAAGATCGCTCGATTACGGCGGGCACAGACTTATCCGGCTGTAGCAACTTGTATGCAAACACGGTCATCGATGCGCTGTTTGGTGATCGCTACATCCCGTCTCCAGATGGCACCACCATTGGTTTAATCCCTGGTTATCGCCCTCGGGAAAATGGGACTTACGCTGACGGTGGCCAAGCATATTACGAAGACGTGTTGAACTTCGATTTTTACAATGCCACAGCCATCAACCGCCAAGAGCGAACCAGTTTGTATGGTTCTTCTGACTTTTCATTGGATTTATTCGGCGGCACGCAGTGGAATACAGAATGGTTGTATACCCGCCGTGAAACAGAAGCACGTGGCTGGCGTCAATTCTTCCCATTGACAGGCGGTGCAACGGCATTAATCCCAATCTATGGTTACACCAATAGCCCCGAATTCATCACTCCAGTCCCATCGGGCATCGCTCAGCCTGTGATGCCTTATCCATCGAATACTGATGTGAAGGTGGATTACTACTATGTAGCAACGGGCTTGGAGGGAGATCTCGGTATTGGTGATAACTGGACGTGGTCTCTGAATACTTCCTACTCGTACTCTGATGGTGACTACACAAGAAACTCCATTGTGGCGTCTCGCTCGGGTGATGTTCGGTTCGATGACACCGCGCCGCAGGTTGACTATTTTAGTCCTGGCATTTTGAGTGGGGACAACATGGACCAACTGATCAATGCCGTGGGTGTAGAGCACACCGGCAACACAGTTTATGATCAGTTTGTCCTAACAGGCATTGCCACCGGTAACTTGTTTGATCTGCCAGCAGGCCCAGTGGGCGCGGCGGTCGGTGCTGAGTACCGGTGGTTTAGTATTGATGACCAACCCAGTGAGTTCTCACGCGGCGGTGATCTTTGGGGTGAATCCTCAGCCTTGGTGACCAAGGGCAGTGACGATGTGACTGAGCTGTTTGCGGAAATTGAGGTCCCATTAATCGCCGGTGCCCCATTTGCTGAATCCATCACATTCAATGGTTCAGCTCGGGTATTTGACTATAAGTCAGCCGGTTCTGATTCCGTTTGGAAAGCAGGGCTTAACTGGCAGGTCACCCCCTCAGTGCGGATCCGCGGTAGCAAAGGCACTTCATATCGTGCTCCAGCTCTCTACGAGCTGTTCTTGGGCGATCAAACTGCTTTTGTTGGCCAGCTCTCCATTGACCCCTGTATTGAGTGGGGAGAAAGCACCAATGAGTTCATTCGTGATAACTGCGCATCAGCAGGTATCCCAGCGGACTTCACCGGTGGTACATCATCGGCCACGATCGTGTCTGGCGGTGGCGCGGGTGTGTTGGAGCCTGAGAAGTCAGATGCCTTCACCGCAGGTTTCATCTTGACACCGACATTCATCAACGCAAGCTTGGCCGTCGACTACTTCGAAATTGAAGTGAGAGACCAGATTGCGCAATTGTCTGGTGGGGCGATTCTTGGTGGCTGTTATGGTGCACCCATCTATCCAAACGCCTTCTGTGATCTGTTCACTCGTTTCCCATCGAACGCTCCAACCAACGCGTTGGCTGTGGACACGGTGCGCGCTTCGTATCTGAACGTTGATTTGCAAACCACTCAAGGTATTGATGCAACGGTTCGCTATGACCGTGACTTCAGCTTTGGTAGCCTGTTGTTTGAGTCGAACGCCACCTGGATTTTTGAAGACATCCAACAGCTGTTTGACCCATCACTGGCTTCAGGGTTTGAATCCAACGATCTCAATACGCTAGTTGGCCGTCCGAAGATGGTGGCGAATGGTCGTTTGGCCTTTACCTCAGGCGACTTCACTTACACTTGGGGCACCAACTATGTGCGTCGGACATCCAATGAGCCGAACGTGAACCCAGTGACCACTTACTTTGGGTTCCCCAACGCACAGCGCGATGTGGTGGCCGAGCGGAGATTCTTCCACACGTTCTCGGTGTTCTATAACCAAGCAGACTGGTCTGTGTTGGTCGGCGTTGATAACGTGTTTGATGCTAAGCCACCCACTCTTTCATCAAGTGCAGGCTCGAGCCGTCGAGGCAACATCCCACTGGGTGCGACACAGTACCCATTGCGGGGTCGTACTGCCTTTGCAAGACTCAACTATCGTTTCTAGTTTGTACTGGAATGGGAAACAAAAGCGGCGCCCATCGGGCGCCGTTTTTTATGAATGATTTAAAAACTAGATCGATCAATAGGCCGTCGTACTGACCTCGGCCGCTGACGGTTGATCTAACAAACCGCAGGTTTGGCTTAAGAAGTTCTCAATCAAATCCAAGGTGTTTCGGTGGTGCCTGGGGTACCAAGGCAAGCTGTGCGGCATGTCTTCGATGATCACCAGTTTGGCATCGACTTTATCGTGAACGGCACGATGGAAATTGGTGGCATGCCAAGCAGGTGTTCTGACGTCCCTGTCACCAACATAGAGCAAGATGGGGATATTGGCTTGATCGGTGGCCGTCATTGGATCTAGGCCCGATACCGTTTGGCCCTGCAAGATGCGTTGTAATCGATTTTCGCTCCATGTATTGCCCAGGCGCCCCAAATCCGCGACGGGCGCTCCCGCAATGGCGCACTGATAGGGACTGTTTGGCCGGATACTGGCTGCGACGGCCGCAAAACCGCCATACGAATATCCAAAGATGGCGAGTTTGTCGGGATCAGCAATGCCTTGCTCAACCAACCAAGCCGCACCATCGTCTTTGTCGTCCTGCATGGCCAAACCCCACTGTCGGTCACCAGCCAACCACAGTTCACGACCGAGACCCGATGAGCCGCGGTATTGCGGGCGCAGTACGGCATAGCCTCGTGAGGTGAGGAATGGCACCCATCCCGACGCATCCCAGCCTTGGACATCGCGCGCCCACGGCCCACCATGTGGATGAATGATGGTGGGCAGCGGTCCATCTTCTTTGGTCCAACCGGCGGGTAGGTCGAGGATAGCAGGGATGTTTAAGCCGTCTCTTGCTGGGTAGGTCACCCAGCGCTGCTCGCCAATCTGGTCGGCATCAATCCAAGGGCGCTGGGCGCCCAAGGTCATGACGCGTGATTGATCGATCAGCAAGTGATACGCGGGTGCCTGTCGGTGGCTGCTCGTGGTGAACAGAACACGTGACATGTCATCATTGTAGCCATTGATCGACACGCTCTGATCGGGGAAGGCCTGCTTTAGGCCCCCATGAATACTGGCCATTTTTGGATCGACGTAAACCGTCTCGAATGCCCCACCGGCCACGGTGAAGCCAAGGATCCGGTTAAAGTTGCTCGGCTGAGTGCCTAAAATAATGCTCCCGATCGAAAACTCCGGATGCGCAACAAGAGGCTCATCATCAAACTCGCGAGTGCGTGGATCATACATCCAAGCCTCGACACGGTCGGAGAATAAGTCCGTTAGGACATAAAACTTGCCTGTTTCTTCATCGCGTCCTGGAACGGAAAAACTGTAGCGGTCACTCAATGGACGGCTCAGGTTTTCATGCACCTCGAATTCGCCTGTATCAGGGTTCTTAAAGAGAATCCGCTGCTCAAACTCCATGGCGCCACTGGCCTCAATCTCAGTGCGGATCAACAGCTCTCCAGTTCGAGGGTCGAAGAGGCTGGGTGTGGTGCGACCACCCGCCCGAAGGAGCAGCTCAGTTTCGCCTGTCACGAGGTTGTAGAGAAAAAAGTTGGACTGCAAGGTCAGCTCATTGAGCTGACTAATGATCACCCGCTCAGGATCTAAGGGCAGGGTGCTCACCAGTGAGGCGGTGCCTGCAATCTCCAAGCAGCGCTGTAATTCTTGGCTGATACCCAATTGTCGCGTATTGTCTGCAAAAGCCTCTTGGAATTCTTTGTGCTTGTCATCGGTGAGATAGAGTTTGTTCACAAAGGTCTTGGTGGCGCCCGTGCTTCGGCCCTCGCCACAGCCTGCCAGTCGCCCGGTCCATTCCTGCCGACCAAAGACGAGCAGACGATCCGCCTTTAGTGCTGATGCTGCGATGAATTTCATCCGATCGCCTGAGGGGGTGATGACGGGGCCTTGGTCGAGATCCGTGAGATCCCATGTGGCCAGCGACGTATCACCATTGTCTGACCCTGGGGTGGCGATCAGTGCCACCAGCATTTTGCCGTCAGCACTCATGGAGACGGATTGAATGTTGGGCACTTTGGCAAAGCTCTCCGCAGGTAGTGGGGCTGAGTGGGCTTGATTCAGCGCAACGAGTGCGAAGAGGGCGGTGCCTGCAAAAAAGTGGCTGATTTTCGCCAGCGGCGCATTCATGAGCAACTCCTGAAGATCGTTTGAAATGATCCGTCGAGTATAAGAGTTTGTTGCCATGTGAATCAATGTGATATCCGGCATGATGCCTGTTCGAGGGTCGATGAAGCCTGGAACACCTTGCGCCTTGAAATTCAGGGTTTGACCTGTGTCAAGTCAGTGCGCTGGGCTTTGGCGTAAGTTGAGAGATTGGGGCCCAATTTGGGTCAGCGATCTTGCTTTAGGAGACTTTTCATGCCACGCAGAACACCATCACCGGCCATTGACCGACATGCTGTCGATGGTGATGCCATCGATTTTCCAACCGTCTCAGCAGATCAGGTCCGGGATGCCTTTGAATCGGGCCGTTACCCCTATGCCAAGAAAATGGGCCGTCGAGTCTATGAACAAGAAAAAGCCAAATTGCAGGCAGAGCTTTTAAAAGTGCAGCTATGGGCGCAGGAGTCTGGGCAAAAATTTATCTTTTTATTCGAGGGCCGTGATGCCGCCGGCAAGGGTGGAACCATCAAGCGGTTTACTGAGCATCTCAACCCACGGTTTGCCCGGGTGGTGGCTTTAAATAAACCCACCGATATTGAAAAGTCGCAGTGGTATTTCCAAAGATATTTAACCCATCTCCCGAGTGGAGGAGAGATGGTGTTCTATGATCGGTCTTGGTACAACCGAGCGGGTGTAGAGCGGGTGATGGGGTTTTGCACACCCAATGAGTATCTTGAATTCATGCGTCAAGCACCTGAAGTTGAGCGCATGTTGGTCCGCTCAGACATTCGATTGTTCAAGTACTGGTTTTCTGTCACTCAAGAAGAACAACACCGGCGTTTCGAATCGCGGGCTCAAGACCCTTTGAAGCGCTGGAAGCTCTCGCCCATCGATAAAGCCAGCCTCGACAAGTGGGATGAGTACACTGAGGCGAAAGAGGCGATGTATTTTTATACCGATACAGCAGACGCGCCTTGGACGATCATTAAATCCAATGACAAGAAGCGGGCGCGGATCAACACCATGCGACATTTCTTGGCTTCACTGGACTATCCCGACAAAGATGAATCGGTGGTTGGTGAGGTGGATCCCTTAATCGTGGGTGCGGCAAGCCATGTGATTCATCGGTCTGAACATATTCTGGGCGCCTCGGTGCATCCTGAGCACCGCCGACGCTGATTCAGTCTCAGGCATCCAATCGCTTCTGGGACTACTCAAGCAGCTCGCAACGGTAGCTGGCTGCTTGGTCGATTGGGCCTTGATGGTGTCGTGCTCTCAAGGGGTGAGGGCATAACAACGCAGTGGCCTCAGTCATATCGGGATCAATCTGGTCTCTGGCAATAATGTGGCTGATTGTTTCGTCCCCATCCATCCAGGTATCGATGGCCGCTACAGGATCGAACAGATCAGGCGCTAGCCCCGGAGCTTCCCAACAATGCCCGTGGCCGGGCACCATAAATAAGCGAACGTGGTCGGTGAAAGCTTGTGCCCCATCATGAGTGGCTTGGGCCTCATCGAAATAGGCCACGGTGCGCTGCGGCAAAATCAAAGGATCTGCCCAGCCATGCCAGATCAACAGCTTTCCGCCTGCGTTTATAAACTCACTCAAATCTGGGTCTGTGGCATTGGCCATCATGGCCACCGGCGAGCCAGCCATCGCCTGAGCTTCAGCGACGACATCCACCTCGAGAGCGTTGGCTGACTGGTCCACCGGCGCTTGGCGATAGATGTCTAAAAATCCTTGTCCGGCCAGTTGCCCCCAGCTCGGTTGCCCATCACGACCGGTGACCCAAATGGGCCAGAGGTGCTCAGAGCCAGGCGGCAGCCCCGGAAATAAAGACCGCTCATCCTCATGCGCCCCGCGATAGAGTGCCCGGATGCTTTGCAGCTGCTCATCAGCGAGGCAGTGGGCAGTGGGCGCGTGACTGCAGGCCAACGGCGACAGATCAAGTTGACAACGATCAGGATCAGCCACCACACCATCGGACACGCCATCCAAGGCATCACACTGTTGACGGACATGTTGGATAAGCCCTTCGAGTTGTTGTGGATCAAGCAAAGACTTGCCATGGTTGGTTTGGATGTGTTGAATCATCCATGCCCCTTGAACGCCGGCATTGCCTGACAAATCTAGAATGGGCCCACCGGCAGCAATGGCATCAAATAGATGCGGATAGCGTTGTGCCGCAATCAGCCCGAGACGGCCGCCGTTCGAGCAGCCAGAAAAGTAGCGCCGTGTGGGAGTTTGTTCATAGTAGGTAGACAAGACCTGTTCAGCCACCCCCATCAACTCAGGCAGGGCTCGGTGTGCCCACAATTCAAGAGCATCTCCGTTGCCTTGTCTGGCCCAGCGAGTATCGGCATTGGATGCCGTCTGATGACCACTGTCATGGGCAAGTACCGCATAACCCTGTTTCAGTGATTCATTGATGCTGTTGGAGTATCCGGGTTTGTCAGGCAACACTTGTCCACAAAAACCACCGCAGCCGGCCATGACAAATTTCTGGTTCCACTCGTTGGCCAGAGGCAGGCGCATCTCAAAGCCAATATGCTCAGCTGCTTTGCCTCGAACCTGACAAAATGTTGGGAGTGGGGGGATCTCAACGAGGCTTGGGCTTTGTTCCAAACTGAGCGCTTCATGATCGACCAACGCTTGTCCAAGCCTTTGACAAGCCTCTGCTGAATTGGCCGCAATGGCGGGGTTTGGCTGAATAGCCAAGCCCCCCACGATGATGATCGATGCCAAACAACGTAGATGCATGAGCTCACAAACTCCCTATATCCAGTGCCCACGTGGAGGCCGGACGCTGATTTTGAGCGTAATCGAGTCACTTGCACAATGCAACCTGTAGGTTGTATAAAGAGACCCAGAACATGCTGAAGCCGCTTGATTTAGCTAAATCTAATGTATTTGGCCAAACAAAGCTTGGGTTCAACTGAATAAACCGACAGAAAAAATTAGGGATGCAGATGTTATGAAGAAGCACTCAAGCAAAACCCTCTGGACCATTCTCGTCCTTGCGTTGATGCCATTCGGTGTTTTCGCTCAAGACAGCGAGTCTGAAGAGAAGGAAGAAAAAAAGGTCACGCTAGACCGCATGATCGTGACCGCTCAGCGCATTGAAGAGAGCATGCAAGATGTACCGATTGCGGTGTCTGCCATCGAAGCAGAGACACTTGAAGAATCTGGCATTGAAACCGTCGATGAGTTGTCGATGCGCGTGCCGGGTTTGACGGTCGCACGGTTCAATCCAGCGCAGCCGCAGTTTTTCATTCGAGGCATTGGTTCAACGGATCAATCGGCCTCAGGGGACCCATCGGTTGGGGTCTTTATTGACGGCGTGTACATCTCGCGAGTCGGCGGGATGGATTTGAATTTCTTCGATCTGGAGCGAGTCGAGGTGCTGCGTGGGCCCCAAGGCACCCTATACGGAAAGAACGTTGTCGGTGGTGCGATTAACTACGTCACCCGTCCGCCTTCATCGGAGCCCAATGCCCGTGCTGAGGTGACTTTCGGTGATTACAATCGCCAGGATTACCGCGGGCTATTGGAGGGACCGCTGAACTCAAACGTCAACGCAAAACTGGCATTCAGCCGCAGCACGCGCGATGGATATTCCACAAATGCCACGACTGGTAACAAGCTCAGCGATGAAGACAACATCAGCTTCCGGGGACAATTGCTGTTTAACCCCGATGCTGATTTCAACGTATTGCTGTCTGCGGATCTGCAGCGATCGCGTTTGACGGGCACCAACCGAGAGTGTGTGGGTGAGCAGTTTATCTTTTTCCCTTGGTTTGCTCCAGGCTCACCCTTCGCGGCCTCACCGTGTAGCCCGGATCCTTTTGTCAATGAGAAAACTGAAGATGGATACAGTGACATTGATGTCTCCGGGGTCTCGGCCATCGCCAATTGGGCATTGGATTGGGCGGACTTTACCTCTATTACGGCGTTCCGTCGCTCCGAAGTAGATCTTAGAGATGAGTTCTCAGGCTCTGATGCGCCCTTGGTCATTCGAAACGTCATTGATGACAGCGACCAATTCACTCAAGAGTTTAGGCTCAACGGTGGTGACCCCTCGACCTTACAGTGGCTCGTGGGCTATTACTTTTTATCAGCGGATATTGAGCGCTTAGAGAACAATGATTTCTCAGGCAATGACATCCCATTGGGCTTGCCTCCTTCTTTGAGTTTTAACACCTTCTATTTCCAAGAAAACGACACCACCAACCATGCGTTCTTTGCTCAATTCACCCGCGCAGTGACTGATCGGGTGAACTTCAAAGTAGGCGCTCGTTACACTTGGGAGGAGAAAAAAGCCAATATTCGCACGGAAGGCTTTGATCCAACGGCAAGCTTCTTGGCTGCGCCGTATGAAGCCACACCGAGCAAATCCTGGTCTTCGGTCACCCCCATGGCCTCGTTGGACTTCCATTTCAGCGACAGTGCAATGGCTTATTTGTCCTATTCTCAGGGCTTTAAAAGCGGTGGCTTTAATGGCACCGCGGCCGATGTGATTGCTGCTAACCAAGGGTTCGATGAAGAAACAGCCAGTCAATTTGAGCTGGGCTTGAAGTCACAGTTTCTCGATGATCGAGTTCGCTTAAACATCGCGGCTTTCGATATTGACTTTGAAGACCTTCAAGTCTTTCAGTTGGTCGATGGCGCCTCGCTTGTCGTCTCCAATGCTGCTGATGCGACCACCAAAGGCTTTGAGGCTGAGCTTTGGGCGGTGTTGAGCGACAACTGGCAGCTGCGCGGCAGCTATGCCTACCTTGACGCCACTTACAACAACTTCATCAATCAAAATGGTCAAGACTACAGCGGCAATCAATTGACGCGCTCTCCAAAAAATAGCTACAACCTGGCGCTGACTTTTGATACCCCGCTGGCCAATGGCATGGAGCTGTCGGCACTTTTGGAGCATAGCTATAGAAGTCGCATCTACTATGATCCGTCTAACTTCCCGCTGGTGGGTGATGGGCCGGTGGGGCTGCTCAATGCATCAGTGACTCTGGGGATCAATGAGCATTGGGATGTCTCTTTATGGGGCTCTAACCTGACCGATGAGGTCTATCGCACGAACGTGATCGATGGTCGTGGTCCGTTTAACCTTTCAGAAAATGGTTCAGCCGTTATTGCGCCGCCAGCCATGTGGGGCGTGTCGTTGAACTACCGTTATTGATCGATGGATCACATCGGCTGCTGTGTCGGCAGCCGGTGTGATGTTGGTCCTCTCCATCAACTCTGATTGATTGGCTGGGTGGTTTTCGGGGTCAGTGGTGTGCGGCAATCGCCACAGACCACAACGCCTTTGAGTGGTTGCCCACAGAGTGTATGGGTCAGCAGTAGGGGTGGGCCTTCATTGTTGGTATACCAGCGGTCTCCCCATTGAGTCATGGCCACAAGCATTGGATACAGCGCCAATCCTTGTTCGGTCAGCCGGTATTCAGAACGCGGTGGGCGGGTTTGATACTGGTGTTGTTCCAACACTCCCATATCCACAGCCAATTTCAGTCGGTCAGTGAGGATGTTGCTGGCCAGTTTCAGTGTTTTTTGCATCTCATCGAAGCGACGGATTCCAAAAAACCCCAAGGCCACCACTTGAGGCGTCCACCGATCGCCCAGCAAGTCAAGCAGCCGTTTAGATACCGCCAACGTGCGAGTTGGGCTGCTGGCTGTGGTCGAGCGTCGGCGACGTCGCTTATTGCGGGCAATCCAACTGGCCCCAGGGCCATCACGATAAGTGACCTCTCTGGCATGGATGGGCTGTTGGCAGTGTGCGCACACCAATACTGGTGTGGTCGGCTGGCCACAGGTTAAGTGTTTCACCACCGGCCGATTAAACCTCGGCACCCACTGCTGCTGCCACACCAAAGCCATCAGCGCTGTGTCGAATAGATCTCGGCCTTTTTTGGTCAGGCGGTAGTCCAAGCGCTGGTTTGGGGTGGTCGACGGGGTTTTTGAGAGAATCGCTTGTTCGACCAACATGGCCAGCCGAGTGCTCAAGGTGCTTCTTGGAATATCGAGCCTTTTTTGAAACTCTTCAAACCCGTAAACGCCTAAAAAGCATTGCTGCAAGATCAGCAAGACCCATCGATCGCCAATAATTTCTAGTACTCGATTGACTGATGTGGCCTTTATCAGGTCACGCGAATTCAGTGGCATGTCCATAGGGTGTTAGCGTCTTGCAAAACCGGCAGGAGAATCGTAGCATAAGTCTAAGTCCAGCTAAAAAAGTGACAAAGATGAATGCTTTCGAGCGCTTAAAACATCGCCTGCGTTTGCCACTGATCGCCGCTCCCATGTTTCTGGTTTCTGGGCCGGATTTGGTGTTGGCCGCGTGTCGAGCTGGCATCATTGGGTCATTCCCTGCGCCCAATGCGCGCACCCCGGAGATTTTTGCCCAGTGGCTAAGCACCATCTGTGAGGGATTGGGGGAAGATCCAGCGCCTTGGGCCGTTAACCTCATCATGCACACCAGCTATGGGCGCCGAGAAAGCGATTTGGCCATGACGGTGGAGGCCAAGCCACCGCTGGTGATTACCGCTTTAGGTAGCCCCAAAGATGCAGTCGAGGCAGTACACAGCTATGGCGGTTTGGTGTTTGCTGACGTCAACAACGTTGAGTTTGCGCGCAAAGCAGTCGATGCTGGTGCCGACGGTTTGGTGTTGGTCAGCTCAGGGGCCGGCGGGCATACCGGACAGATTTCTGGCTTCGCTTTTGTCGATGCCGTGCGTGCTTTTTTTGATGGCCCCTTGGTGCTGGCTGGATCCATTTCTACCGGCCGGGCGATCAGAGCAGCAGAAGTACTTGGGGCTGACTTGGCCTATATGGGCACGCAGTTTATCGCCACCCAAGAGAGCATGGCCAGCGACGATTACAAATCCATGCTGGTCAGCGCAGGACCCTCAGACATTGTGTGCTCTTCTGCGATCACCGGCGTGCCTGCCAACTGGTTGAAACCCAGCTTGCAATCGGCTGGTTACGATCCAGACAATTTAGAGACGGGCAAAAAACCGAACTTTGATGACCCACATCAAGGCACCAAAGCATGGAAGCACGTGTGGTCTGCCGGCCAAGGTGTCGGCTCCATCGATCAAGTTCAATCGGTGGCCGAGTTGGTGGAACGCTTGAGCGATGAGTATGAAGCCGCGCTGAAACACCGAGCATAAAAAACATGACCCCAATCCTAGACTAAATTCGAGGTAGAGCCGATGCATGAGAACAGGCACCCCAAAGTAGAGCAACGCATTCAAGCCATGACTGATAAAGGGTGGTGGGGAGAAGAAACCCTCTCTGACCTATTTGCACAGGCCGTGACCGCCCAAGGGGAGCGTGTCGCATTGGTCGATCAACCCAACCGAGAAGCATTGGATGGTGCCGCACCTAAGCGGTGGACATTCAATCAGCTGTCCGATGAAGTGGACGTGTGCGCTCGAGCCTTGGCTAAGCTTGGGGTGGGGCGCGGCGATGCGGTCGTGGTTCAACTGCCCAACATCGCAGAATTTGTGATGTTGTATCTGGCGCTCGCTCGTTTGGGTGCTGTGATTAGCCCAGTCCCAGTGCAGTATGGCCGCCATGAGCTTGGCTTGATTGCCGAGGCCCTAAACCCCGTGATGTTCATTGGGCTCACTCAATTTCAAGGCAAAGATGCCGCCCAAGCCCCGAAAGCGGTCCAGTTCAAACACTACGTTTGGTTGGGCCCAAAAGGTGGGGCTGATGATGTGATGTTGGCTGAGGTGATGGACGAATCGCGGGGCGATGAGGAGACCCCTGCGGTGAACTCGATGGCCAATGACATCATGACTGTGTGTTGGACCTCGGGTACCACAGGCACCCCGAAAGGCGTACCCAGAACGCACAACCATTGGATGGCCATTGCACCGGCCACCTATGAAAGCTCGAAAATGGCCCATGGTGATGTGCTGTTGAACCCATTTCCTTTCGTCAACATGGCCAGCATCGGTGGGTTTTTGCTCAATTGGCTGCGCTGTGAGGGGACATTGGTATTGCACCACCCACTCGATCTTCCGGTGTTCTTGGGGCAGATTCCATCAGAGGGTGTGACGTTTACCATTGCCCCGCCGGCGCTGTTGAATATGCTCCTCAGAAACGATGAGTTGATGAGTCAGTTTGATTTATCCAAACTTCGTTGCATTGCCTCAGGCTCTGCGCCCTTGTCTCCATGGATGGTTCAAGGGTTTGCTGATAAATACAACATTGGGGTGGTGAATTTGTTCGGATCGAATGAAGGGGTGAGCTTGGTCAGCGGATTAGAAGATATCCCCGACCCGGAGCTTCGGGCCAGTTATTTCCCGCGCTTTGGCGTGGAGGGCATCGAGTGGCAAGCCAGCCTGGCCTCAAAACTTAAAACACGATTGCGTGATATCGCCACTGGAGACATCATCACTGAAGTGGGCAAACCAGGGGAGCTTGAGATCACCGGACCCACCGTGTTTGATCATTACCTAGGCGACGGCCCGGACAACTTCGATGTCTTTAGTGAAGACGGTTATTTCAAAACCGGCGATCTGTTTGAGATTGCAGGCGATGATGATCCTCCGAGGTTTTATCGTTTTGTTGGCCGAAGCAAAGAAATCATCATCCGTGGCGGTTACAACATCTCTCCGGACGAGCTCGATGCACTGCTGGCAGCTCACCCCAAACTGGTCGAAGCAGCCACAGTGGGCTATCCCGATGATGATTTAGGGGAGCGGGTGTGCGTCTTTGTGGTGCCGAAGCCAGATCATGAGGTGACGCTTGAAGACATCACCGGCTTTTTACGCGAACAAGGGTTGGCGGTATTTAAATTGCCTGAGCGCATAGAGTTCATTGATGCTTTGCCTCGAAACGCATTGACCAAGGTGGTTCGTGGCCAGTTGCGAGAAAGACTTTGAAGCCCATTTACATACTAGGCGGTAGCCAGACTGATTTTGCCGTGAACTTAGCGCGCGAAGGCCGAGAGATTTTTGATTTATTCAAGCAAGTGCTCGACCAAGGTTTGGACGATGCCTCGCTGGATGCCCACGAAGTGGGTGTGGGTCATGTGGGCAATTTTGTCAGCGAGTTATTTACCGGCCAGGCCCATTTGGGCGGATTTTTTGCGGAAGCTGATCCAGGGTTTGAAGGCATGCCCGCCTCACGCCATGAGGCGGCTTGTGCATCTGGCTCGATGGCTTTGTTAAGCGCGATGGCCGACTTAGAAAGCGGCCGTTATGACTGTGCCTGCGTCTTGGGGATTGAACAAATGCGCAATGTCGATGGGCAAACGGGTGCAGATCATCTGGCGGCAGCGGCATGGCGGGGTAAAGAGAGCTTGGATGCGTGTTTTTTATGGCCAGCACAGTTTGCACAGTTGGCCGATGTCTATACCGAGCAGTACCAACTTGATCGTCAGTGGCTGGTGGAGTGGTCTCGACATGCCTTTGCCAACGCCAAAAAGAATCCTCTAGCGCAAACACGCGGCTGGACGATTGGTCCTCATCAGTTGTCTGATGACGATGAGGCCAACCCCCTGATTGAAGGTCGCCTGAGAAAACAAGACTGCGGTCAGATTACCGATGGGGCGGCTGTGGTGTTTTTGGCCAGTGAGGCTTTTGCCAAGGGTTGGTGTCAAAAACGCAATCAATCTTTTGATGCGTTGCCCAAAATCACCGGCTGGGGGCATACGGGCGCACCCATTCGTCTGGAGCGCAAACTGGCCAAAGTACCCGGACCCAATGATCGGCTGTTGCCTCATGTCGCCCAAGCATTTGATCAGGCCTTGGCCCGCGCTGGGGTGTCATCGGCCAAAGCGCTCGACGCCATTGAGCTTCACGATTGTTTCAGCATCACTGGCTATATGCTGCTTGACCATCTGGGTTTAGCGCCGCCAGGACAAGCTTGGCAGGTGATCGATCAAGGCATCGGGCTCGATGGCGCATTTCCTGTCAACCCAAGCGGAGGCCTGATTGGCTTGGGCCACCCTGTTGGTGCGACCGGTGTTCGGATGGTGCATGACGCGGCTAGGCAAGTGAGAGGCGTGGCAGGAGACAATCAAGTCGAAGGGCTGCGCACCATGGCCACATTAAATGTTGGTGGGAGCGCCACGACGGTGGCGAGTTTCGTGGTGAGTCAATGAATGCAATTATTTATGATGCGATAAGAACGGGGCGCGGGATTGGCAAGGCCGATGGCGGAGCGCTGGCAGAAATTTCGCCGTTGGAATTGTGTGCGCAATTGTTTAAAGCCTTGCCAGAGCGCGAGGGACTCGATCCAACGAGCATCGAAGATGTGGTGTTGGGGTGTGTGACACACGTCGGCGATCAAGGTGCAAACATCGCACGCATTGGCGTACTGCATGCCCAGTGGCCGGATCAGGTGCCAGGTGTGACCATCAATCGGTTTTGCACATCTGGCTTGGATGCTTGCGCGATAGCCGCTGCCAGAGTGGTCGCGGGCGAAAATGACCTACTGATTGGTGGAGGCGTGGAGTCCATGTCACGGGTGGCGATGTTCTCTGATCAAGGCGCTTGGTATACCCAGCCCGCCATCATGAAATCCACTCGGTTTACCCCCTTAGGGATTTCTGCCGATCTGTTGGCCACGCTCGAGGGTTTGGAACGAGAAGCCTTGGATCAATGGGCATTGACAAGCCAGCAACGCGCAGTGGCGGCTCGAGCC
>CAJXNU010000032.1 GCA_913057255.1 uncultured Wenzhouxiangella sp. | reverse complement strand
ATCCCTATGTCACTGAACGGGCCACCGCGACGCTTGGCACCTTAGGCCTGGTGGTTGCCACCTCTCTCGCCACCGCCATACCAGCTCCCTTGCAGGTGAAATGGCCCAATGATTTGGTGATTGTTCGCAACGACCAATTGGCCAAAGTCGGTGGGTGTTTGATTGAAATGACCCTCAATCCCCACCCACCCCACGTCGCTATCTGCGGCATTGGCATCAACTGGGCTTTGAAAAATGTCATCGATTCGGGCGCGATGGCACCGGATCAGGCTTGGGCAGACCTGCCATCGACCCAAGACAAAGAGGCCTTGGTGGCCAACCTTGTGAATCAACTCCACGAAGACTTGGCGCTATTTACCGCTCAAGGATTTGAGGCATTTCGCGGACGCTGGCGTGCTGTGCATGTGCTGATGGACCAAACTGTCCAAGTCCATGAGTCAGGGAACGATCCCTTTGTCGGTTTGGCCGGTGATGTCAATGAGCTGGGCCAGCTAGCTGTGTCCACCGACTCAGGCATTGAATGGGTCACTGCCGCCGACGTTTCCATCCGACCCAATCATTAAAGCCCGATGCGACCGGCCTGGGTTGAGCACACCCCAGTAGAATAGAGTCACCATGCAAGAGTTCTCACTCAAACACCGTCTCTTTCAATCAAGCCTCGGGCCCTGGCTTCGCTTGATGCGGTTTGACCGGCCCATTGGTTTGCTGCTGTTGCTCTGGCCCACCGCTTGGGCGCTGGTGGCAGCCGCTGGTGGCTGGCCCAGTTGGAAGAATGTGGCGATTTTTGTCACCGGCGTGGTCGTGATGCGCTCAGCTGGCTGTGTCATCAATGACTATTTCGACCGAGACATCGACCCCTTGGTCAGTCGAACTCAAACCCGGCCCTTGGCGAGTGGCGAAATCCAACCATCTCATGCCCTGGCCTTGTTCATTGGTTTGATGATTGTTGCTCTAGGATTGGTGATGATGACCAACCGGCTCACCATGGCTTTGGCATGTGTGGGCGCTTTGTTGGCCACGACCTATCCTTTGTTTAAGCGCATCACACACTTCCCTCAGCTGGTGCTGGGGCTGGCCTTTGCTTGGTCTATTCCCATGGCCTTTGCGGCCGAGGCGGGGCATGTCCCCGCCGTGGCTTGGTGGTGGGTGTGGATCAATGTCTTGTGGGTGTTGGTCTATGACACCGAGTACGCCATGGCCGACCGACCCGATGATCTTAAAGTGGGCGTGAAATCCACGGCCATTGCGCTGGGTCGCTGGGATCGGGTGGGGATTGGCCTGTGCATGGCCTTGATGGTGCTGTCCTTGGTTGGTGTGGGTGCTTCCATGATGCCCAGCGTGATTTGGTTTGTCAGTGTCTTAGTGGTGATGGGGTTGTTCATTGCTCAACTGATCCGCATCTCAAGTCGCGAACCGGCGGCTTGTTTCAACGCTTTTTTATCCAACCATTGGGTGGGCTTGGTGATCTTTATTGGTCTCTTACTTCATCACCTGCTCTAAGGTGTGTTGCGCCTCTCATTGCGCTACGCCCTCAGCAATGCCCACACATCCACCCGCTCGATGCCGGCTTTTTTCAGCACTCGCGCTGCTTCATTGACGCTGTGGCCGCTGCTCATGACATCATCGACAAGCACCACATACCGCGTTGAAGGTGGCATAGCACGAATGGCATAAGCCCCGCGGACATTGGCCCAGCGAAGTTCGGTTGGCAGGCGGTGTTGCTTTTTGATGTAGCGAGTGAGCTTTAAGACGGGATAGATGGGCAAGTGATCCATGCGTTTGGACAGCGCTTTGCTAAGCCATCGGTTGTGGTCAAATCCCTGCAGACAATAATCGATCACATGCATGGGCATGGGTATCATCAAATCCGGCCGGGTGGCGCCCATCGCTGCCAAGCGCCTTGCGTAGATATCGGATAAAAACCGACCCACTGTCAGGTTGGCCTCCCGCCTGAATTGGTGAAGCCAGCGTTCGGTCATGGCCACTCGCTCAAACCCAGGCCAGCTTTGATCAAAGCTTGGCATGGCCAGTAAGCAAGCATTGCACATTGGCATTGAGCGCTCGACCCCAAGCCCACACCGCAAACAGCGGGCCTCTAGTGTGGGAAGCGTCGCCTCACACTCAGGGCAGCAGTCGAGCTTAGCGCGGGTGTATCGGCCACACACTAGGCAGACATGCGGCAGTGCAAACTGCGTCAATAGTGGCAGCAGCGATCTTGGCACGTAACCTCTCCACGACAAGCGACGGGCTACAATAGCTCGGTATTTTGTTTGAGCAGCCGCATGTCCAAACTTGTTCACATCCTTGAGTCATCTCAACAACGCGCCAGCTGGCGAGAACACTTCGATGGCTTAGCTGGCCAGTCAGCACCTACCCTGCCTCTGATGAAAGTGATGGGTGAGCGTTTGTTGGAGCGCTTGGATGGACTCAAGTTTTCACCTAAGCGAATCTTGGATGTCGGTTGTGGTTCGGGTGATCACGCCCTTGAGTTGCGTCGACGGTTTCCGGATGCGCAGGTCATTGCCATGGATTGGTCGACTGCCATCGCCAAAAAAGCGGCCAAGAATAGAAGCTGGTGGCGACCTCAGTATGAGGTGGTGGTGGGTGATGCCACCCATCCTCCAATTCAGCCACAGTCAGTGGATCTGGTGTTTGCCAATTTCTTAATGGCCTATGCCGAGGATGTCAACGAACTTCTGATTGGGCTTCGAGGGGCACTTAAACCCGGAGGTTTGTTACTGATCTCTGGTCTAGGTCCAGACACGCTGGTGCAGGAGCGCCAGATCTTGGGCGTAGATCCCACGCGTTGGTTGGATGTTCAAAGACTGGGGGGTATGCTCACCGGTGCTGGGTTCAATGAGCCCGTATTGGATACCGACTGGATGAGCTTGGACTATCGCGACGCCCACGTGCTTGATTCCGATCTCAGTCATCTGGGTGTATGGTTGGAGCCAGAGGCAACGAGCCACCGACAAGCCCTGATGGATGCGGTGAATCAATCCTTAAGCGCTGGGACCCAACAGGTCTGGTCGACGACCTGGGAGTGTTTGTATGGGTCGGCCTTTGCCCCCGATGAGGGCCAGACCATGAAAAGCGATGAGGGGACGCTGGCAAGCATCCCAATTGACCAGATTGGGATTCGGCGACGGTAGTCTCTCACCGTCGGGACCGATTACTCTATAGGCTCAATTAGGCCACAGGCCACACGCGCGCCGGCACCCCCGATGGGCTGAGTGGTGTGATCATCTGAGTTGGTGTGCACCACCAAGGCCGCTCCATCCTCATCCAAAATTGTTGCCCCCACACCGCCATCGAGGCTGGCGAGAGATGTGAAGATTTCAGCCCAGGCATAGCCATTGTCATGCACATAAAAATTCGTCAAATCACCAGCATCGGGGCCCTCGGGATTGAGCAGGCCATGCTTTGTTCCATCGGGATTGACATGCCCGCCGGAGGCCACGAAGCCATCACTGGGATCGGTGCAATCGCCCACTGAGTGAATGTGAATGGCTTTGGGCCCAGGAGTCAGACCCTCTAGCTCAATCCGAAGCAATGTTCCCGTGGGAGCGGCTGTTAAAGTAATCGTACCCAACGCTTCGCCATTCGTCCCCGTCATCACGGCTCGTGCATCATCTGCAAGTGCGGTGTCTGAAGAGGTGAGCAAGAAGCCCAACAAGAGGCTGCATAACCAAAAACTTAGTCTTGTCATGCGTAGAACCTTTTTTTAAATTGACGCTCAAGTCTAACATCCAGGGGTTTTGCGAACCGTTCACAGGCCTTATGTGGCAATGTGCGGTGCTATACTTGGCACTTATTTCCACAGCAAAAATAGCGTAGAGTCATGTCTAACCAAGACCAATCTAAAAAAGCCCAAGGCAATGGTGGCAACGCAGACAATGGCGCCGATCGTCAACGCCAAATTGATGCACACAACCAGGCCACGGAAGAGTTCATTGTGATGGCCAATCAAATGGTCAATGAAAAAGGCCATGACCCCAAGCTGGTGTCAGCTGCCTTAATGGCTGCCTCGGGTGTCTATGCCACGTTTGTGGCGGCCGGCAATGAGGGTTTCTTAGCGCCCAACGGGGTCAATACCGTGGCAGAAACGTTCAAGAATAATCTTGCCTATATTCAAAAGCGAAAGAAGGAAGAGCTGGAAGCCAAAGGCTTGGAAGTGAAGCCTGTCGCCGAACAGCCACAGTAAATCTGGATTTATTCAAGGGCCCTTAGCTCAGTTGGTTAGAGCAGCCGACTCATAATCGGTAGGTCGCAGGTTCAAGTCCTGCAGGGCCCACCAAATTCAGGCACTCATCCGCCGTCTTGTACTGATTCCCATAAACATTAAATAATTTTATCGACTGTGATGACACTTGATGACAACAGCCGAACATGAGCTCAATACCAGATCAGCGGCTCATCAGCGTCTGTGTTGCCCATAGTGGCCCATTCGTGCCTCAATCCCTCCTGCCAAATCAGCCCGTCCCCCCGCTGCCATACCCCGCTGGTCTCAGCCAAGCATTGTTCGAGCCCCAGCGATGCGATGCGCTGTTGTCGCACCCGGTATTCTGCGACCGCTTCACTCACGAGACTGGTCATGGATTGGCCTCGACGCTTGGCTTCAGCGTCCAACCAAGCCTTGTCCGCATCCAAGAGATTGATGATTGTTCTGGGCATTGGCATATGCTATCACCATATTATTTTTTTGATATCACTGAGTCAGCCAGGCCCTCAAAAGCTGGAATGAGTGGCCCATCAAAACAGCCGCCAAGATTGATAAGCGAGAACCAAACATCGGGTGTTACTCTTACCTGCACGGTATTCACATGTTTGGATGGATTGTGCGATGGTTGCAGTGACACTGGTTGTCTATCTACTCGTCCTCCTAGGAATCGGCATCTGGGCGCAACACCGCGTTGGAGATACCGCGGATTTTCACTTGGCCGGTCGGCGCATGGGGCCCGTGGTGGCAGCGCTCAGCGCCTCGGCCAGCTCCTCCTCAGCATGGACTCTGTTGGGCACCAGTGGTGCCGCCTATGCATGGGGCTTACAAGCTGTGTGGCTGATCCCAGCGGTGGTCTCCGGCTTTGTCATCAACTGGGTATTCATTGCCCCTCGCCTGCAAGCGGCGAGCCAGACTTCCCAAGCGCTAACTTTGGTTGAATTTCTTGCTCAAGGCTCACCCACACACATCAACCGCCGTATGCGAAGCTTTGGCGCCGTGATTATTTTATTTTGTTTTACCTTCTATGTCGCAGCGCAGTTTCAAGCGGCAGGCACGGCCATCTCGACCGCCATGCCCATTGGCGCGACGCTTGCCATGCTCATCGGTGCCACCATCGTCATTCTCTACGTTTTTTTGGGTGGGTTTTGGGCCGCCAGTGTCACTGACTGCTTGCAAGGCTTAATGATGTTAACCGTTGCCATCATTCTGCCTGTCGTGGCCTTGGTGCATGTGGGTGGCCCGGCTGGGTTGTGGTCAGGATTAACGGCCTTGGAGCAGCCTGCCCTACTCAGACTGGTTGACCAACCCAGTCTGGCTTTGGCCATGATTTTTGTGGTGGGATTGTTCGGCATTGGGCTGGGATATCCCGGCCAGCCTCACGTGGTCAACCGCTTTATGGCCCTATCGTCGGCCGATCAAGTTCCCCGTGCTCGCCTGATCAGCTTGAGTTGGGCCGCGATCATTTACATTGGAATGGTGGTGCTGGGATGGTCTGGGCGCGTATTGATGCCTGAGCTGGCTGATGGGGAATCTGTATTGCTTAAATTGTCAGTGGAGATGTTGCCAGCAGTGATTGGCGGCGTGATCACAGGCGGCGTCTTGGCAGCGATCATGTCGACGGCTGACAGTCAGCTGTTGGTGGCTGGTGGCGCAGTCAGTCATGATCTCATGACACGCAAAAAATCACTGTATGCCGATCGCGCAGCCATCATTGTGCTCGGCGTGGCAGCGGTTGTTCTGGCTGTTTATTTCCCAGCGTCGATATTTGATCGAGTGCTGTTTGCCTGGCAAGTGCTAGGGAATGCTTTTGGTCCACTGCTGATCATTTTGTTGTTTGTTGGATCTGTGCGCCCGCCTCATCGTTTAGCCGCCATGGTCAGTGGCGCGCTGCTGACCATCGCCATCAGTTTTTTCCCACAGGCACCGGGCAACGCCATTGAGCGACTGCTGCCGTTTTTTGTTGCGCTACTGATCGCTTGGTCGGGCACCCATCGTAAGGGCTGAGCTGCCCGTGCTAAGTAGATGCCTAGTTGACATGACCCCAGCCACCACCCCCGGGTGTCTCAATCACCACCGCGTCACCACAATCGACGGCAATACGATCACAGCCCGACAAATCCTCACGTCGACAATCAGCCCTCTCGACCCATGCACGGCCCGTCATGCCATCACCACCTCCATGCAAACCGGTAGGCGGGACCGAGCGAGATGTGGCCAAGACAGCCACCGTCATCGGCTCTAAAAAGCGTAGCCGACGTAACACCCCACTTCCGCCACGCCACTGACCCCGACCCCCTGAGCCGTGGCGCACAGCAAACGTTTCTAATCGCACGGGAAAGCGCATTTCTAAAACCTCAGGGTCGGTCAGACGGCTGTTGGTCATGTGTACCTGAACCGCATCGCAACCATCAAACCCAGGCCCGGCCCCACTCCCGCCACAAATCGTCTCGTAGTGCTGATGCTCAGCATTGCCGAAGGTCAAGTTGTTCATCGTCCCTTGGCTGTTGGCTTGTGCGCCCATGGCTGCCAACAAGGCATCGGTCACCGCTTGGCTGGTTTCAACATTGCCTGCCACCACCGCAGCGGGAAAACGCGGGTTAAGAAGACTACCCTCTGGAATAATCAATTCTATCGGCGCCAAGCAACCTTCATTAAGAGGGATATCTGCTTTCACTAGACAGCGCAACACATACAACACACACGCACGCGTGATCGCGGCGGGTGCATTGAAATTATCCATAAGCTGTGCGCTGCTGCCACTAAAATCAATGCGGGCGCTCCGTTGGGTGTGATCCACCTCGACGCTGACTTCAATGTGCGCACCATTATCCAGCGCTTTATGCCCACGCCCATCCTTTAGTTGATCAATCACCTGTCGGACATGCTCGGTGGCATTGGATTGCACATCCTGCATCGCACTGAGCACACGATCGCGTCCAAACTGTTGCAGCATGCGATCGATCTCGTTCAAGCCCCGCTGATTGGCCGCCAATTGGGCCGACAGATCAGCCAAATTCTGCCTCACCTGCCGTGCGGGATGGGGGCCTGCACTTAAAGCCTGAATCACGGCCTCTTCATCCAATTGGCCTGACTTCATGATGCACAGCGCATCAATTAACACACCCTCTTGATCGATGTGGCGACTGTCCGGTGGCATCGATCCAGGCGTCAAACCGCCAATGTCGGCGTGGTGCGCGCGACTGGCCACCCAGAATAAGGGTGCGCCACCGCCATCGAAAAATGGACTGACCACAGTGAGGTCCGGCAAATGGGTGCCACCTTGATAGGGGTTATTGAGTAAAAATGCTTGTCCAGGCGCAACCTCGCCAGCAAAGCGAGCGATGACCGCTCGAACACTTTCACCCATCGAGCCCAAGTGGACGGGCACGTGAGGTGCGTTGGCCACCAAAGCGCCGTCCGCGTCAAACAGCGCGCATGAGAAATCCAGACGTTCTTTAATGTTGGCAGACCAGGCAGTTTGCCGTAACACCTCACCCATTTGCTCGGCAATGGCCATGAACAGGTTGTTGAAGATTTCCAGATGCACAGGGTCAGGTTGGGACTTAGTTCTAGTGGCCGCTTCGCGCATTGGTAGCAGTGGCCTGGTGGCCAACTCGCGTTGTAATTTCAACCAGCCAGAGTCAAGCTGATTGGCGCTCCAGCCTGGACTGACCACGATCGTGGCATGTGGGTCGATGATCAAGGCTGGCCCATTAATCACTTGCTCTGCGACCAAGCTTTCGCGTGGCCAAACGGGCACGCGTTGCCAGCGACCCTGGAACCACACCTCAACGTGATCTCGGGGTTTATGCAATGCATTGGCGGTGGGTGGAATGTTTTTTGCTGGATGGGCTGGCTCCGTGACGACCTCAATCATGGCCGCAACCAGTTCTAAGGCCCGGCCCGAGAACACAAACCCGAATTGCCGCTCATGCGCAGAAGCGAAATCATTTTCAACGGTCTGGATGGATGTTGTAGTTGCCCATTGGATGGGCAAAGCCGTGGAGGTGCCCGCATAACGGATGCGCAAAGTGATGCGGGCCGTGGTTGGATTGTGTGCTGCCGGATGCTCAGCGACTCTGGACAATGCAGCCTCATCCAAAGGGCACTCGAGGCTCAGCTCATGGCGTTGGGTGACCTCAGCGAGCCCCATGCCATAAGCCGACAATAGGCCGCCTAGCGGGTGCAGCAGAATGGTCGACATACCAAGGGTATCGGCCACCTCACAGGCATGTTGAGCGCCCGCGCCACCGAAACACTGCAAGGCATACTCGCTGATGTCTCGACCCCGCCGAACAGAGATTTGTTTGATGGCATTGGCCATATTGTGAACCGCCACCGCCATAAATCCCTCAGCCATGGCAGCCAATTCATCGAGCGTGGGCGGCGTGGATGAGGCGTTGCTTGCTTGATGCAGGCTCTGAAAACCTGTCGCCACGGCATCGACATCCAGAGGCTGGCGCCCATCGTGCCCTAAAACCGATGGGAACCATCTGGGTTGAATGCGCCCCAGCATGACCTGACAGTCAGTCACGGTGAGAGGGCCACCTCGCCCATAGCAACACGGCCCCGGATCGGCACCCGCCGAGCTTGGCCCCACTTGGTAGCGCCCCCCTTCAATGCGCAATGTGGAACCGCCGCCTGCGGCCACCGTGTGAATGTCCAACATGGGCGCGCGCAGACGAACGCCGTCTAACTCAGTTTCAAAACGTCGCTCCAACTCGCCACGATAGTGGAACACATCGGTCGAAGTGCCTCCCATATCAAAGCCGATTAAGGCATGGATGTCGATGGCCTCAGCGCTGGCAACGGCACCCACAACACCCCCAGCGGGTCCAGATAAAATAGCGTCTTTACCTGTGAACGCATCGGCGGGCGTGAGACCACCGTCAGACTTCATAAACCACAGTGGCACCGACCCCAGCGCCTGACTGAGCTTGCTCACATGGCGACGAATCAATGGAGATAGGTAGGCATCCAGCACCGTGGTGTCGGCACGACCAATGAAACCAGCCACGGGACTGACTTGATGCGATAGGCTAATTTGGGTAAAGCCCAGCTCACTGGCCAATTCACCAATCATCAATTCATGCTCAGGATAACGATCCGCATGAATGAGCGCGACTGCCACCGCATGAATGCCCTGTGCCCGCAAGGCATAGAGCGGCTCGCGTAAGGTGTCGGGATCCAGCGGCCGAATCACCTCACCATCAGCAGCCAACCGCTCATCGACCTCAACGACCGTCTCCGCCAACATGGCGGGTCGTTCGATGTTGAGATCAAAAAGCTTGGGCCGGGTTTGGTAAGCGATGCGCAGGGTATCGGCATGGCCCTGTGTAATCAGTAACCCCACCGGTTCCCCAGCACGTTCGAGCAACGCATTGGTGGCGACGGTGGTGCCCATGCGCACTCCTGCGATGCGCTCACTGGGTAACGTGTCATCCTCGGCTAACCCTAGGCAGCGACGCATGCCAGCCAAGGCGGCATCGTCATAGCGGCTAGGATCCTCGGATAAAAGCTTGCAGCGATGCAGATGACCTTCGGGATCACACGCCACCACATCGGTGAAAGTGCCGCCACGATCAATCCAAAATTGCCACTGCTGAGAGCGCATGTGCTGCACCTTAAAACACCAAGGGATCTAGAGTAAGCGATTATCCCACAACGGTGGATTCCCGCTTTGGGCTCACCAGAACCTCATCAAAACGGGGGAGGTTTCAATGGCGTTTGAACGTTATTGATTGAAAACTTGGGCACACAGATCAGGATTAAATTTCAACCTTTTGACCTCGCCAAGCACTTGATCCATCTAATACAGGTGTCACTTAAAAGTGAGCGCCGAGCGAATTAACGCTCGGCTGTTTGAATCTGGTCTTCGTTGATCCAACAGGCGTGGAATCCTGCGGGAACGCGCACTGGCATCTTAATGCGCGCGACCGGACCTTGAGAAATGTCACGGGCATCGAATACTTGAAGCTGCTGTTCACGATTGGCTTGATCCCACCGAAACACCACCACGTACCCATCATCTTCTTCCACGCCACCATCGGCAGGTGCAAACCACGGCTCAGAGTACCAAGACTGTTTGTGTCCGTCGCTGTATGCGCCCAGCAACTCGCCGGTGTCGGTATCGAACTTACGAATGCCCATCCAATGCAACATCTCTGGGTTGTGATCGACCACATACGCATAGCGCGTCTTCGTTCCGATGCGTTGTGCACAAAAAGAGGGAAACTCGACGTTGTAGTGATCATCGATTGGGCCTTCTTTGGCCTCCCCAGTTTTCATGTTCATGCGCCAGCGCCATAACCTTGAGCTCATTTTGAGCTCAGCGACATTCCGAGCGGTGCGTTCTGCGTCAATGTCTCCTGAGGCTGTTTGCGCTGGCATAAACCGACATGCCACCATCACCACTTCATCGCCCTCCTCCCAAGCGTTGACGGTGTGGTACAAAAAGCATGGCGAAAACTCAAACCAGCGAATAGAGGCCGAGTCTCCATACCGAGGGATGACACCGAAGCGTGTCGGCACATCCGGATGAAACTCTAACTTATGGCGCCCATGGGCGAGCGCTTCCTCGTTATGGAACAATGGCAAGTCATGCAAGATTGAATAGTTTTTGCTGATGGCCATGTCGTGCGGTAAGCGAGGCCCTGGCAATTGAACTGGCACGTGGTTAATCACCTCACCATCGGCATTGACCACGCCGTAGCTCATGTACGGAGGCTCATTCCAGTAGTCAAAAAACATCAACTCGCCGGTTTCCTCATCGACTTTCGAATGCGCGGAGAACCCGCCGCCCATACCGGAGGTGAAAGGCGCTTTACCAATTGTCTCCAAGGTAATCGGGTCAAGCATGTAGGCATCACCCGACATGTACCAGCTGGCCAAAGCCACCCCACCGTGACCGATGACATCGGTGTTGGCTGCATCTTTTAAGCGCTTGTCGTCACGGCCTTTGAGGGTTTCACGAATCCCCCAGTGAGTCGCCTTACCCGCTTTTTCTTCTTCAATCAATGCGCTGGTTCTGACCCAGCGGTTGCGATAGACCACTTTGCCGTTATGGAAGTGGGCTGAGTGAATCATTCCGTCACCGTCGAAGGGGTGGTAGCGTCCTTGAGGCTCAAACCGCACGTTCGGCCCATTGCGCAGATACACCCCGTTGAGGTCTTGAGGAATTTCACCCTCAATCTCAAGATCATCCAACACCGTCTCTTCCATCACTGGAGCAAACGGACCCATGAGAACAGGGCCGTACTGATCACCGAATGGGGCGTCTGGATTAAAACCGTGGGTGTGGGCCCTTGAGCGGATTTGGCTCATCTTTGAATCTCCTAGCAGAATCTGGCAGGCTTGCTGCCTTCCAAGTCTTATTATGAAAGTGAGTTTAGTTTAACCAACATCTCCGGGGGATTCAAGACAGAAAAGACCCAAACACCAAGTTTCTCAGGTGTTAGCGGTGGCCCAAGCCTGACTGGCCACGAGCTTGGCCAGCTCCCCGTAAGAGGCAAAACGCTGGTCTTTGGTCTGGCCTCGGTGAAAGCGAATAAAAATCTGTTGCAAAATCACTGCCAACCGGAACAAGCCCAAGACATGGTAGAAATCCACCGCGCTGACATCAAGCCCCGAGCGTTCGGCATAGCGCGCCACCAACTGTGCGCGCGTTGGGAACCGAGAATCCACTGGCATCATCGCCATCGCCTGGAAGGCTTTCGGGTCATCGGGCTGAATCCAATAAGTCAGCAATGCCCCCAAATCACTCAACGGATCACCCAAAGTGCACATGTCCCAATCAAAGATGGCAACGATATCGCCAGGATCTGTGCTGCTTAACATCACATTGTCCAGCTTGTAGTCGTTATGCACCAGCGAGACCCGCTGTGAGACCGGCAAGTGCTGCTCAAGCCAGCTAATCAAGTGGTCCATTTCAGGGACCGGATCGAGCTGGGCTGCTTGCCAACGTTTGTACCAACCGCCCACTTGGCGCTCAATAAACCCTTCGGCTCGACCAAGCTCGGATAAACCCACAGCGTCAGGATCCACTTGATGCAAATCAGCCAGCGCATCGACTAAAGCAAAGCTCATGGCCTGTGGTGCATCTTCGATGGATGCAAACACCTCAGGCATTGATTCGCGAACCACCACACCTTGGTGATATTCCATGATAAAGAAGTCAGCACCTAAGACATCATGGTCATCACAAAACAACCAGGCTCTCGGTGCTTTCGGAAATGCTTGGTAGAGATGCGATAACACCCGATGCTCTCTGGCCATATCGTGCGCACCCTTCGGCAGCTGGCCCAGCGGCGGCCGACGCAATACATAGTTGATCTCAGCAAAGCTCAACAGGTAAGTTAAGTTGGCTTTGCCTCCGCCGAACTGACGCACGCGCATCTCGGTGCCTGTCCCAGGCAGATCTTGTGCCCGCAACCACTCGAGAAGCCTGGTCTCATCGAAGGACTCATCGGGTCGAACATCAATAATGTCTGCGGCAGTCATGATGCAAAATCGCGCAACAAGCGTCTGGCCAATGCCTGTTTATGTGCCTCATCGGGACCATCGTAAATCCGGGCAGCTCTCTCATGGCGGTACCAATAAGCCAATGGGGTGTCATCGCACATGCCTAAGGCACCATGAATTTGCAGAGCTCTATCCAACGTCCGTTGCAATACGCTTGCGGTGTGAAACTTGATCATAGATACTGCGCTCCGCGCGGCGTATTGACCTTCTCGGTCAATCTTTGCCGCGGTGTCAAGCACCAACAACCTGGCAGAATCAATCTCTGCACGCATCTCAGAGAGCCAACTTTGAATCACTTGTTGATCAGCTAGGGTTTTATCTGCTGTGAGTTGTCTGGCCATGGCTCGCTGTGCGCCCAATTCAAAAGCACGAGCACAAATCCCAAGCCACCGCATGCAATGGTGAATGCGCCCTGGCCCCAGTCTCTCTTGCGCAATCTTAAAGCCCTCGCCTTCTTCGCCAATGCGGTGACTGACCGGTACGCGCACATGATCAAAACGAACCTCAGCGTGTGAATGATGCCCCCAACCGGTCTCGCCCATCACTGGAATGTTGCGCACTAAGGTATAACCCGGCGCATCGGCGGGGACAATGATTTGGCTGGCAGCTTGATGCGGAGGCGCATCCGGATTGGTGACCGCCATCACAATTAAAAATGCCGCACCATCAGCACCGGTGGTGTACCACTTATGGCCATCAATGATGTAATGATCACCTTCACGACGAGCTCGGGTCGACATCACCACCGGATTGGACCCAGCATGCTCAGGCTCTGTCATTGCAAAGGCACTGCGAATCTCGCCAGCCAATAGCGGCTCCAAATACATTTTTTTATGATCATCGCTTCCGCGCTCTAGCAACACTTCCATATTGCCCGCATCGGGTGCTTGGCAATTGCACGCCACATGGCCTGCCAGTGCCCGGCCCAATTGTTCGCTGATCAAACCATGCTCATACAAACTAAAACCCTGCCCGCCATGGGATGCAGGGATCTGAGGCAACCAATACCCTTCGGCTTGCATTTGTTTTCGAGCTTTTGCCAGCGAAGCCTCAAACGCCTCATGCTCATGAGCCAACAACAGTGGCTCAAGTGGAATCAAGACCTCATCGACCAACTCACGCAAACGGCTTAAGCGAGCTTTGAATGCATCATCGATGGGTGGGAAAGACGGCACAGGCGTCAAGTGCATCATGCTGTTGGGTTCCTTACACTTTGGTTTTAGTTCAACAGGGCTTCGGACTTCTGGTTTGCGCGTACCGAAAGCGTCCAGCAATAAAGGCTGGGTCTGCAAGGGTAGCATTGCCTGCCGGGTTGAGTCCGGAAACGTGCATATCACTGTATGCCGCTGAGAAGTTCAGTGGCATATTCCCGGTGAGATTACACGTCAATGCGGCGCCTGCTTGGGCGAACGCGTCAATGGCCTGCGCTTGATATTGAGGATCTTGGGTATACACATACGCGGTGATTGCGCCATGCTCGCGTGCGCTCTTTGACGCATGGACAAGTGCCTCATCGCGGTCTTTGGCGCGCACGACAAATGCAATGGGGCCAAAGATCTCCTCTTCCGGTGCCTGCCCAGAATCAAGATCCAAACCCAACACCAATGGCGTTGCCGTTCTTGCCCCGTCACCATCGGGATGCTCATAGGGCTCGCTTTTTCTGAGTAACCGATATTGACCTGCCTCTGCCAACTGTGTCCAATGATCAATCAAGGTTTGTGTGGTGGGTGACTGTATGCACCCCATCACACTGGCGGCACGCCTGCCGTCACTGGCCAGCGCGTTAATGCGCTCAACCAACGCGGCTTCCACCTCCTCGGCGCTTAAGTGCCGGCCACTGGCATCTTTCATGCCTTGGTCTGTGACATAAAAAGTCTGTGGGCTGGTACACATCTGTGATGAGAACAAACACAAGGTATTGACCACCGCATCGAGTGCAGCATCTAGGTCAGCGGCACCGTCTAAGATCACTGTATTGATGCCGCTGGTCTCCGTGTAGCAAGGCCGATTGCCTGCATGCTGCTCCACCCAACTGCCAAACAAAGCGCTGCCTGTAAAGTCGACAATCGCCGTTTTGGGGTGCTCGACCAACACTTTGCCCAGTGGGATTTCTGAGTCATCCACCACCAATTGGATCAGCTCGGGATCAAATCCGGCGTCACTCAACGTATCGCGCATCACTTTGGCTGCAATGGCCATGGGCAACACAGCTGTGGGATGGGGCTTGATCAACACAGGATTGCCACAGGCCAAGTTGGCCATGATCGCCGGATAGCCATTCCAGGTCGGAAACGACGCGCAACAAAAAACCACCGCAGAGCCTTTGGGCATCAGCCGCCACTGTTTGTGCAACTGTGTCGGCTCACCCCCACCCACCTGCTTTTCCCATTGGGCATCAAAAGGCAAGGCGGTCATCATCAGCCAAGACCAGGCCAAGGCCTCAAGTCCCCGATCCAGTGCATTGGCACCACTGCCAGCATAAGCCATGGGGAAGCTTTGGCCAGCGGTGTGCATGATCGCGTGAGCCATTTCAAAACCGTGGGCGTCGATGCGCCGAAGCATCTCCAAACAACATCTCACCCGTGTTTCAATAGAGGCGTTGGCCCAAGACGTCATTGCCGCTTCGGCAGCATCAAACTGACCTTCCAAATCAGGGGCTGGATAGGCAATGTTGAGCGGCTGGCCTGTAAATGGCGAGCACTCTTCGGCCACCTTAAAATCGCGCGGTTGATCATCTAATCTAAATGGCTCACCTAAGCGGGCTTGAAAAGCAGCTAAGCCTGCCGCTGGTTTTTCTTCCCCATGAATGCGCTTTGAACCCGATTCCTTAAAACCGCTGAATGCGCTTCGCGTACCAATGGCTTTTAGCGCATCATCCAACAAAGGATCAAGGCCGGTGGGACTGAAGTTCATTGCCACTCAAGGCCTCCTCTAAATGCGTTCCCAAATCAAACGATGTCCGCGTTGTCGGCCTTTGACATCGGTCTCTTGACCGGTCAGGGTCAACATTTCGCCGTTTAAGGTGGCTTTACGGAATTGGTCTTGACCGATGAAGTCTGGATTCAGCGCCACATCCACTTGATGCACGATGGTGTCTCCATCGATGTGATAGTGGCCGGCATAGGCAAAAAACGTTTCCAACACGGCCAGTCGCTCTTCTTCATCAAGCTTTCTGATTGAGCGCCCACCAAGGCCAGGTCGATCCGGTCGCATCAATTGCGCCGACATCACCCCATCGGGACTGTAGACCAACCACCCCACGGGTTTATCGCTGAAGGGATACATCGGCTCATCCATGCCTGGCACATCAATCTCCCAGGCCACCAAGCGCCAAGCGCCTGCAATATCATCCATCGTTATCATCACAACCTCTCTATCACCATGGCGGTGCCTAAGCCGCCGCCGCCCGCCACTGACACCACGCCAAAACGGCCTTGGCAGATTGTTAATCCTGTGATCAACTGTGCGATCAACATCGCGCCTGTCGCACCCATGGCATGCCCCAAAGCAATCGCGCCGCCGTGGATATTGAGCCGATCAGGATCAATGTCAAACACCCGCCGATACCGAAGCAAGGTGGCGGCAAATGCTTCGTTGACTTCCCAAAGGTCAATCTCACTGGCGGCAAGCCCCGCCTTGGCCAAAGCTTTTTGGGTTGCGGTTTCTGCAGCCGTCAACATCAATACTGGATCAGCCGCCGCGGTGGCCCAGCTGATGATCCGGGCTTTAGGTGTCAGTCCCTGTGCTTTGCCCGATTCCTCAGAGCCCACGACCACCAGTGACGCTCCGTCGGCTGGTGCCGGCGAACTGCCTGCGCTGTGTACATGATCAATGTGATCAAGCTCTGGGAAAAATTTCAGGGCGCGTTGGTCAGCCCCCTCGGCACCCATTTTCTCAAATACAGCCGGCAAGCTTGCAAGCTTCTCAAGTGTTAGACCCTCGCGAGGGGGTTGGTCTGCATCCAATACCATCTGACCGTCGGCATCGGTGATTGGAATGATCTGATCTGCAAACACCCGATCGGCTCGA
>CAJXNU010000031.1 GCA_913057255.1 uncultured Wenzhouxiangella sp. | reverse complement strand
GGGTCTTTTAGAAGAAATGTCTCGCGCATCAACCGGGGCGGTGAGCATTGAGTGGAAAGACCCCGAGCCTTTCTCAGAAATAGAAGATGAAGCGCTACTGGCTGGTTTGACAGGGCTTCCCATCGGTCCCAGCCAAGAACCGGTTTATTTTGGTTTGGTTATGACTGCTGAAAATGGAGAGCAAACGGCCATACCGTTCGTGTCCCCCCAGCAGGAGCACCGCTTGGAGTATGACTTGCTCCAGCACATCGACCGTGTGCAACGCACCGATCGACCTCGGATCGCACTGATTGGCGATTTACCCATTCAAGGTTGGCTGATGTTTCAACAAATTGCCTCCCGTTATGATCTCATTGAGGTACCGGTGACAGCGGAGCAGTTGCCGTCTGCGATCGATTTGGTGCTCATGATCCAGCCTTCAAAGCTGACCCAAGGCTTAACTGATGCGTTGAAGACAGCCATTACCGAAAGGCAGCGTTTTTTGGTGTTTGTTGATCCATTGATTCAAACACTGCCGCAGGCTTCAGAGCTCGATCCCAAGGTATTTGATGTACTTCAAGCATTGGGGGTGAGGGTGCGTCTAGATGAGTTTGTGGCCGATGCGGCCCTTGGTCTGCAAGTGACCTTAGAGTCGAATTCACCGGCGATCAGGCACCCGGCGATCCTCGGTTTGACGGCAGGCTCCCTTGCCCCTGATGATGTGATCACGGGCGATCTTGAGGCAATTAACGTCGCCACCGTGGGGCATTTGGAGGCGCTGAGTGGGGATGATTTTGAGTCCAGCGTGCTGTGGACAGCCTCGAGGCAATCGGCGCGCCTGCCTGTGACGCGCCTGTTGTCGGATCAACCTGTTGAGACGGTGACACGTGACATGCTAAGCGAGCTTCCGAGCATGGGTGGAGACAGCGTGATGGCCTTGCGTGTGCGGCAGCCCACCGATGCGGTGGTGGTCGCCGATATCGACTTTATGGCGGATCGCTACTGGGTGAGTCGTCAAGACTTTTTGGGAACGGAGCTGGTGGAGAGTTTTGCCAGCAACAGTGCTTTTGTCTTGAATGCGATCGATAATTTGATCGGCAATCCCAGTCTCATCTCCATCCGAAGTCGGGAGCGATCGCTCCGGTCATTCACTCTAGTTGACGAGCTTCGCCGGTCTGCCGAAATTCGTCTGCTGGATACTGAGCGGAGACTGGAGGCAGCATTGGCAGAGGCTGATGAGAAATTATCCGAACTTCGCTTGAGCTCCCCAGAAGAGATGTCCGAAGCTCAGCGGACCGAGTTGTCGAACTTCATTGAGACCCGTCTAGAACTGAGGACAGAGCTTAGACAGGTCCGGCGCAACTTGGATAAAGATATCGATCGGCTGGGCCAGCAACTGACATGGCTCAACATTTTATTGATGCCAATGTTGGTGGCTTTGCTGGCTTTGATTTTTTATTGGCGTCGCGGGTGGGCGGGCCGGCGAGCTTAAATTGACAGGCTAAGTGCCCAGATATCACTACGGTGTTAATAGCTCGGGTTCAATGGCCCGAAACACCGAAGCAACGGCCAACAAGAGCTCCTCTCGCAGACTGCTTTTGCGCCACGCCATGGCGATCGTGCGTTCTGGGCTAGGTGCTTTGAAAGGCCTCACCACCACATTGTCAATGGCCGTCACCGGCGGTTTGGTGGCGAGTATCGGCATTAAAGTGATGCCACTTCCAGCCGCTACCATGTAGCGAAGCGTCTCTAGGCTGGAGGCTTGGAAATCAAGGCATTCTAAGGCGCCCGATAGCTGGCACACGGCCAGTGCATGATCTCTTAGGCAGTGGCCATCCTCTAAAAGCAATAACTCTTGTGTTTTGAGATCCTCGATATCGATGCTCGCTTTTTTGCTCAATGGGTGATCGCTGGGAGCAACAAAAACAAAGGGTTCTTTAAACAACGGCTCGACATGAATCTGGTCATCATCGATGGGTGGCGCGAGTAAGATCGCATCCAGCGTCCCCTCCATGAGCATGTTCATGACTTGCTCAGTTTTTTCTTCGAATAGACGAATGGAGAGCGCTGGAAATTGTTGCCGAATGTTTGGGATCACATGAGGCAGTAGGTAGGGCGCGAGAGTGGGGAAGACGCCCAGGCTCAAGGTGCCACTGAATGGATCATCGGCATCTCTGGCCAATTGGCGAATGGCTCGTGTCTCATCGACAATCAAACGCGCTCGTTCGAGGACCTTCTCTCCAAAGGAAGTGAGCAGGACTTGGCGCGAGTTGCGCTCAATCAAATCGTTGCCCAACTGCTCCTCAAGCTTGCGGATTTGGGTCGAGAGCGTGGGTTGGCTGACGTGGCATCGCTCAGCCGCTTTGCGAAAATGCCTTAACTCAGCCAGAGCAATGAAGTACTGCAAGGCGCGAATGTTCATGCCTTAATTATATAAAAGATCTATCGATTTATGTGTTTCGTTACGGTTTTCTTATCATGATGAGGGGAGAATCAGCGCAGCCAGCGCCCGTCGATTCTCGCTCATCAGCACATTGAAAGTTCGGCTGGCCGCTTGCAGTGTCATGCACTCCAGTCCCACCTGCCGGGCGATGAAGGCTCCGTAGACATCGGTAGGCGGGAAACGCTGTTCGTTGCCCACGCCCAAAATAACCACTTCTGGCTGATGTATTAATAACGGTTCGATGGTTTGGGGTGTGAGCTCATCGATCGAGCTGACCGGCCAGTCAGGCTCTAGAAGATGCGCACCAACAATCAGGCTTCGGGTATGGGTTTGCTCAGCAATGACAATTTGGTGGTCACTCACCGAGCGAATAAAGTAGTGATCACCCGGTCTGTGTTCAGTTAATTGCATACACTTAGGCTTTAGGTAACTGGATTCGCTTGTCGGCAGGTCGATTTGGGTTGGCCCGGTACAGACACAGGATTTGGCCAATGCTCATCACCGCCTCGGCTGACATGGACTCGATGAGCTCAGCGGACGTTTCCCCGCGTTTGGCCCGTTCTTGACGGATGCGCACTTTGATCAGCTCATGGTGTGACAATGCCGTCTCGATCTCTTGAGCGACAGTTTGGCTCAAGCCCTTGTCTGCGATGGTGACAACGGGCTGTAGGGCATGGCACAGGCCACGGAGATGCTTTTTTTGGTGGGTGCTTAATGGCATGATGCCATTGTAACCGATGGCAACGAATTTAAAGTTCAACTTGGAGACAATGTGAGTTCAAAGCAGTGGACGCAGCGACAACGCAATGACCCCTACGTCAAGCGCGCGCAGGAGGAAGGCTGGCGTGCGCGCTCAGCATTTAAGCTGATGGAGCTCGATGACTCCGACAAGCTATTTGCCAAAGCCCGAGTGGTGGTGGATCTGGGTGCAGCTCCTGGGGGCTGGTCTCAGGTGGCTTTATCAAAGCTGGGTGGCCGAGGGAGAGTGTTTGCTTTGGATCTTCTCCCCATGGAGCCACTGGAGGGCGTTGACTGGATTCAGGGCGACTTTCGGGATCAGCCCGTACTTGAGCAGCTTGAGGCCGAGCTAAAAAAAATGGGTGAAGACACGCGGGTGGACGTTGTTTTATCGGACATCGCCCCCAATATTTCTGGAATAGGGCCATCCGATCAGGCAAAAAGCATGTATTTGGCCGAATTGGCCTTGGCATTCGCAAAAGACTGGTTGAATCAAAACGGTGTTTTTGTGGTCAAAGTGTTCCAAGGCGCTGGTTTTGACGCCTTTCTCACTGAGCTTAGGGGATCATTCCAAATGGTGAAAGTGAGAAAGCCCAAGGCTTCTCGTGCAGAGAGTCGGGAAGTCTATCTGGTGGCAAGGGGCCTCAAGCCTGAAGTGGCCTGAATTCTGGGGTAAAATTAGCAGCGATATGCATTGGAGAAAAGACATTGAGTGACTTTGCAAAAAACCTGTTGATGTGGGTCATCATCGCGATGGTCTTGATGAGCGTGTTTAACTATTACTCGCAGCCAACTCAGCAGCAAACACAAGAAATGACCTACTCAATGTTTCTCAGTGAGGTGCGAAGTGGTGCCGTGAGTTCCGTTCAGATTGAAGAGTCTGCGGGTGCGAAATCGATCACTGGTACCCGCCGCGATGGCCAAACATTCACTGTGATGGCACCGACGGACGATGGGCTCATCAAAGACTTGTTGGATAACCAAGTCGAGATCATCGCTAAGGAACCTGAAGGGCGCTCTTTGTTTGTCGATATCCTGATCAGTCTGTTGCCCGTGCTGGTATTGGTGGGCTTGTGGGTCTACTTCATGCGCCAGATGCAAGGTGGCATGGGCGGTCGTGGTGGCGCGATGAGCTTTGGTAAGTCCAAGGCCAAACTTCAAGGCGAGGACCAAGTCAAAGTCACTTTTGAAGATGTGGCAGGCTGTGAGGAAGCCAAAGACGACGTCACAGAGTTGGTGGAGTTTTTGCGAAGCCCCGCTAAGTTCCAGCGGCTGGGTGGACACATTCCAAAAGGTATTTTGATGGTCGGTCCTCCAGGCACCGGCAAGACACTCTTGGCTCGCGCCATTGCAGGCGAGGCCAAGGTGCCATTTTTCTCCATCTCGGGTTCTGATTTTGTTGAGATGTTTGTCGGTGTGGGTGCCTCGCGTGTTCGTGACATGTTCGAAACCGCGAAAAAGCATGCGCCCTGCATTATTTTTATTGACGAGATCGATGCCGTTGGGCGCCACCGTGGCGCTGGCTTGGGTGGCGGACATGATGAGCGTGAGCAGACGCTCAATCAGCTCTTGGTTGAAATGGATGGCTTTGAGGGCAATGAGGGCATCATCTTGATTGCCGCCACCAACCGACCTGATGTGCTCGACCCTGCGCTTTTGCGTCCTGGACGCTTTGACCGCCAAGTGGTTGTGCCATTGCCTGATTTGCGTGGTCGCGAACAAATCTTGAAGGTTCACATGCGCAAAGTGCCCTTGGCCGATGACATTGATGCTCGCGTGATCGCGCGGGGCACGCCGGGTTTCTCCGGGGCAGATTTGGCTAACTTGGTGAATGAAGCCGCGTTGTTTGCCGCTAGAGAAAACGAGAAGACCGTCTCACAGGCGCACTTTGAGAAAGCAAAAGATAAGATCATGATGGGCGCGGAGCGGAAGTCCATGGCCATGTCTGAAGACGACAAACGGCTGACCGCCTATCATGAAGCCGGCCATGCCATTGTTGGCCGCATTGTTCCAGAGCATGATCCAGTCTATAAAGTGACGATCATTCCAAGAGGGCGGGCTTTGGGGGTCACGATGTTTTTGCCTGAAGAAGACAAGTATTCGATGACGCGCCAACAGCTTCGCTCGCAGCTCGCCAGCTTATTTGGTGGTCGAGTGGCCGAAGAAATCATCTATGGCAAAGACCACGTCACCACTGGGGCCTCGAATGATATTGAAAGAGCTTCCCAGATTGCGCGCAACATGGTGACCAAATGGGGGCTGTCTGACAAGATGGGTCCACTGGCTTACGGTGAGAATGAAGACGAGGTGTTTTTGGGTCGGTCTGTGACTCAGCACAAACACATCTCTGATGAGACGCATCGTCAGCTAGACCAAGAGGTTCGTCAGTTCATTGATCAAGCGTATGATGAAGCAACCCAAATTCTCGAGTCACATCGCGATAAGCTTGAAATGATGGCCGATGCCTTGATGCGCTATGAAACCATCGATACCCATCAAATCGATCAAATCATGGCCGGCGAGGAGCCCGACCCACCCAAAGGGTGGCATGACGATTCCACGCCGCCTCCTTCGGCGCCCAGCTCAGATGATCCTGTCGATGGCGATGAGCCATCAGGTGAGCCTGCGCCGAGTTGAGTTTGGCCTCACAACGCTTAATCGCCTCGATTCATGACGCCCATCTGAGCCAGCGACCGCTGGTGATGGGCGTATTGAATGTCACCCCGGATTCGTTTTCAGATGGTGGTCAGTTTGCCAGTCGCCACAAAGCGGTGGAGCAGGCCCTTCGGCTTGAGCAAGAAGGGGCGGCTATCCTCGATGTGGGTGGCGAGTCCACCCGTCCGGGGGCTGAGCCTGTGGGCCTGCAAGAGGAGCTCGATCGCGTCATTCCAGTGATTGAAGGCATACGTGCTCGGACTCAATGTCCCATCTCGATCGATACATCAAAGTCCGAGGTCATGGCTGAGGCCATCCGGGCTGGGGCCAATCTGGTCAACGATGTCACCGCCCTTAAGGGCGAGGGTGCAACTGAAGTGGTGGCCGCACATCAAGTGCCGGTGGTATTGATGCATATGCAGGGGCAACCGCGGTCCATGCAACAGGCGCCTGAGTATGGAGATGTGGTTCCGGAAATTAGTGAGTTCTTGCTAGAGCGGGTTCGGTCATGTGCCACTGCAGGAATCGCACCCGATCACATTGTGTTGGATCCTGGGTTTGGCTTTGGCAAGACCTTGGCGCATAATGTGGCCCTATTGGCAGGCTTGCCCCAAGTCGTCGAGCTGGGCCACCCTGTGTTGGCAGGCTTGTCTCGAAAGTCCATGTTGGGCCAGATCACGGGACGCGACGATCCAAAAGAGCGGGTGTCGGCATCGGTTGCCGCAGCGCTATTGGCCGCGCAGGCAGGTGCTGCCATTGTCCGTGTGCACGATGTGGCCCAGACTGTGGATGCATTGAAGGTATGGCAAGCGGTGAGAGAACAACAAAGACAAACCACGCGCGCAAACACGCCTTAGGAGTGGGGGAGATCACATGAAATATTTTGGGACTGATGGTGTGCGAGGTCGTGTTGGCCAGTCGCCCATGACGGCGGAGTTTGTATTGCAATTTGGGTGGGCGGTGGGCACCGTGTTGGCTCAAAGTGGTCCCCAGAAGCGGGTCGTGATTGGTAAAGACACGCGCATATCAGGCTACTTATTTGAGTCAGCACTAGAGGCGGGTCTCTCAGCCGCTGGCGCCGATAGTATTTTGCTCGGCCCAATGCCAACCCCTGCGGTAGCACACCTGACCCATTCACTGGGGGCTGCCGCGGGCATTGTGATTTCTGCCTCACACAATCCCTATTACGACAACGGCCTAAAACTCTTTTCGAGTCAGGGAGAAAAGCTGGGCGATGAGTTGGTAGTGGCTATCGAACGTCGTCTCGAAGAGGGCTTGTCATCGGGCATGGACATGGTCGAGGCCAATGAGCTCGGACGAGCGGTCCGCATTGACGATGCGGTTGGCCGTTACATTGAGTTTTGTAAGTCGACGGTGCGACCCACCACGCTGTTGAGCGGTCTCAAATGTGTGTTGGATTGCGCCCACGGGGCCACTTATCGCATTGCCCCTGAGGTGTTTCGAGAACTCGGTGCGGAGGTGGTGACCATTCATGACAAGCCCGACGGGCTCAATATCAATGAGCAATGTGGCTCGACCCATCCGCAGGCCCTGTGTGAGGCGGTGTTGGCGCACGGTGCTCACTTGGGTATGGCATTCGATGGCGACGGAGACCGAGTGATTTTGGTCGACGCAGCAGGCCAGGTAGTCGATGGCGACCAAATCATCTATGTGTTGGCTAAAGCCTATCAGGCCTCTGGGCGTCTTCAGGGCGGAGTGGTGGGCACTGTCATGAGCAACTTAGGCCTTGAGCAAGGGCTTGCTGCCGATGGAATCCCGTTCGAGCGCACCTCAGTGGGAGATCGCTATGTCCATGAGCGTTTGCGTGCCAGAGGCTGGACTTTAGGGGGCGAGGCATCGGGGCATATCTTGTGTTTGGATCGTTCGCAGACCGGCTGCGGTATTGTCAGTGCACTCCAAGTCTGCGAGCAACTCATCGAACAACAGTGTGGTTTGAGCGAGCTGGTCGCTGATATGACCTGCTATCCGCAAACCATGGTGAATGTACCGGTCAGTGCACGTGTGGATGCCGATCGCTTGAACACACCGGCGATTGAATCGGCGCTCAAAGAGGTTGAGTCAACCTTGGGCGACTCGGGGCGGGTGGTGTTGCGCCCCTCGGGGACCGAACCCTTGGTTCGGGTGATGATCGAAGGCAGTGATCAGGCTCAAGTGCAGCGACTCACTGAGGCATTGGCCGAGGTGGTCAAACAGTCGCTCTAATCGGCGTCGGCGGGCCGATGACGCACGGAATCAACCGAAGATAAAATCTCAAGTTCATTTAGTAAAATATTGATTTTACTTCCTTTGAGTGGCGGATTTTTTGCATCCAAGCCATGGCCTTGCTCGTCTTGGACGATGGCATAACCGCGCTCTAGGGCGCTCAGCGGGCTCAAGCTATTGAGTGTCCGAGCCAACGAGGCCAAGCGGTCTGCCTGTCCTTTGAGTCGATGGTCTGTGGCCAGTTCGAGACGCCGTTTGAGTTCTACAAGGCGCTCCGCGCTTCTCTCCAGCGTGGTCATGGGGTGTCGGCGGAGCAAACGCTGCTCCATCAAATCGACGCTTTGTGCGTGTTGGCTGAGCAAGCGTTGCATGCTTCGTTGCAGTGTTTGAGAGATCCCATCGAGTGTCTGCGAAAGCTCCAGACCGTCTGGAGTGGCCAACACGGCGGCGGCTGTTGGGGTAGCGGCGCGGTGGTCGGCCACGAAGTCCACGATGGTGGTATCGGTTTCATGTCCCACGCCCGAGACCACTGGGTGCTGAAGGCCAGCGACGGTGCGAGCGAGCGATTCGTCATTAAATGCCCAGAGATCCTCAATCGAGCCGCCGCCACGGGCGAGGATAATGACATCATTCTCAGGGGCGCTGTCGGCGTCCAATAGTGCCTGGATTAGACTCGCAGGGGCTTGTTCGCCTTGCACCAGTGATGAATAAAGCACAACGGTGGCGCTTGGCCAGCGTTTAGCCAGCGTTTGTCTAATATCTCTTAAGGCAGCACCTGAGCTTGAGGTCACCACTGCGATCTGGCTTGGCCATTTAGGTAAGGGCTTTTTTAACTGAGGATCAAACAGGCCTTCCTCCGCCAGCTTGGCTTTGAGGGCCTCGAAGGCAGCGTGTAGGGCACCCAATCCAGCGCTCAGAACATCGCTGGCGATGAGCTGATAGTCACCTCTAGGCGCATACAAACTGAGCTGGCCTTGGACCAGCACCTCATCACCATTGGCGGGTTGAAAAGACAGTTTACTGGCCTGTGGTTTGAACAAAGCACATCTGATCTGCGCCCGACCGTCTTTTAAGGTGAAATAGAGATGGCCGGATGCGGGGCGAGCGAGGTTGGAGATTTCACCTTGGATCCAGATCCGACCAAAGCCAGCTTCAATGTGGCGCTTGGCCTCTTGATTGAGTTCGCTGGGTGTATAGATGTGAGTCGCTGGGCCGGGCTGATTGATCATGACTCATCGCCCAGTGACCGTGAGAGTAGGCCTGAATAGGCATCAACGCGGCGATCTCTAAGAAAGGGCCAGGCCCGGCGAACCTGATCGGTGCGACCCAAATCCACCGCATCAATCAACAAGGTGGACTGATCGCTGGCTTCTGCAATGATCTCCCCTTGCTGACCTGCCATCAGACTGTGACCCCAAAACTGCGCGGGGTGATGCCCGCCGTCGGGGTCGGCTTCGTAGCCGATGCGGTTACACGCCACCACTGGCAGTCCATTGGCGATGGCATGGGCTTGATGCATGGTCCGCCAAGCATTGAGCTGGCGGCTTTGTTCGTCTTCCGTATCCGATGGGTCATAGCCAATCGCAGTTGGATAAATCAGCAGCTCGGCACCAGCGAGCGCCATCAGTCTGGCAGCCTCTGGAAACCATTGGTCCCAGCAGACCAAGACACCCAGGCGTCCAATGGACGTATCAATGGGTTGGAAGCCAAGATCACCCGGGGAGAAATAGTACTTTTCGTTATAGCCTGGATCATCCGGTATGTGCATCTTCCGATAGTATCCGGCCAGTTCTCCGGTTTTTTCGAGCACAATGGCGGTGTTGGATGCCAGTCCGGCTTGGCGCGCTTCAAAAATGCTTCCCACAATCACCACTTGGTGCTCTTTGGCGCTCTGAGATAATGCCTCAAAAGTTGGGCCATTGAGTGGCTCTGCTTGATCAAAGAAACGGGCTTGTTGGGATTTGCAAAAATAGAGGCTTCGGTGCAGCTCAGGCAAAACCACCAAGTCAGCACCGATAAAACCCGCTTGTGCGATCAACTCAAGGCTGGTTTCTAGATTTTTTTGCGTATCCTCGCTCATGGCGTGTTGGGCGAGGGCAATTTTTATTGTCTGTGACATGACATCTCCTAAGCCGGCCGTTCGGTGGCCGGTTGAGCTGTATTTGCCCCAATGGCAGGTAAGTGCATGGTGGCACAATGTGGGCCACCAAATTGGGTGATCAGTTCGTTAGAGGCAATCGGGACGATGTCACGATCTGGCAGGGCCTCAGACAAGATGGCTAAGGCCTCCTCATCTGTGGTCAGGCCGTAAACGGGCACCAAACAGGCGTGATTGATTAACACAAAGTTGACGTAGTTCAGTGGTAAATCGGATGCGTGGTTGGCAGCGGGTAGAACAACGATCTCTGGCCGATGATGTTGCCCATCTTGGCCGAGTACCTTGAGTAAAGCGACTTGTGCCATCAACTGTTGATGCAGTGATTCATCGCTCAATGCCTGCACAACCAGAGTCTGTTCGTCAATCAAGCGAACCAACGTATCAATATGTCCATCGGTATCATCGCCAGCATGTGGTGTGATATCAATCCCGATGATCTCTTGTGCGCACAATTGGCTTTTCAGCTCACTGCTCAATTGACTCCGATCCATGTTGGGGTGCCGAGTCTCAAGGCAGTGCCAGTTCACCAACACCGTGCCTTGTCCATTGGACTCAATGGCGCCACCTTCAAGCACAAAACTGGAGGGGTGAACTTCAATAGGCCCAACCAGTGATCTGAACTCAGGCGTGGCCACCAGTTTGGCGGTGACCTCATTGTCTTTCGTGTTGTTATAGTCTTTGCCCCAAGCACTGAACTCAAAGTCGATGAGGTGGAGTGTGGCATCACTGACCAATCCCACCGGCCCAAAATCGCGACACCACGTATCATCAAATGCGATAGGTATTTCGACAAGGCTAGGATGATTGGCGATCTCTTCAGGGAGTGGGTCTGCATCCTCAGGGTCACGAAGTAAGATGACCGGTTGATATTTGAGTGTGGCTTTAATCAGCGAGCTGAATTCCTCTCTGACCTCGCCCAAGCGACTGGCCCAATCAGTGTTCCGGTGCGGCCATGCAAGCAGCAATGCAGATTGTGTCTCAAACTCACCAGGCAGGCGCATGGTGGGCCCAATGCTTTGGTCATGACCGGCTCTTTGATTCATGGGCGAGAGTATATCAGTCCCCCTTATGCCAGTCGTATTCCCAATGTCATGGTCGACCGGTCGATCATTGATGCCGAGGTAGAATAGAAAACACACAAATCCATCAACATTCACTTTGACAGGGAGGGTTTCTATGAGCACCGTATTGATCACTGGCGCAAACCGGGGCATTGGCCTAGAGTTGGCCAAACAGTATCAGGCCAAAGGTCATCAAGTCATAGCCGTCTGTCGCCACGCCTCCGCTGAGTTGGAGAGCATCGATGGTGTCCGCATCGAGTCTGGGATTGATGTTACCCAGGCCGCCGACTTGGCCGATCTTAAACGCCGCATTGAGGGTGTTCATTTGGATGTGCTGATTAACAATGCCGGCTTGTTGGTGGGCAGTTCACTGGCGGGCATTGAACATGAACTCGATGCCTATCGAGATCAGTTTGAAATTAATACCTTGGCCCCGCTTCGAGTGACAGCCGCTTTGTTGGATTCACTCAAGGCAGGTTCTAAGGTCATTATCATCACCTCTAGAATGGGCTCTGTCGCGGACAACACATCCGGCGGACAGTTTGCTTATCGCATTTCTAAAGCCGGTGTGAACTCTGCTGGCGTCTCATTGGCCCATGAGCTCAAACCAAAAGGGATCGCTGTGGGCTTGTTGCATCCGGGCTATGTCAGAACAGGCATGACCAAGCACACCGGCCACATCGATCCCGATGAGTCGGCCAGAAATCTAATTGAGCGCATTGACGAACTCGATCTCACGAGCACCGGCTCTTTTCGTCACGCCAATGGTGAGTCTTTGCCCTGGTGATGGCCGTCTGTTTGGTAACGACTTTGCTCTGCCAGTAGTCGGCGCCAAGCACGCATGCGGCTGGCTTTGATTAAGCCTTGGTCGGCCGCTTCTCTCACCGCACAGCCAGGTTCATGGTCGTGAGTGCAGTCTCTAAATCGACACCGCCCCAGAAAAGGCCGAAACTCGACGAAAGACGCTGCCAGATCAGCAACGGGAATCTGCCAGAGTCCATACTCCCAAACGCCGGGTGAATCGACCAGATAGCCACCCTGTGGCAGAGGATAAAGTCGCGTGGTTGTGGTGGTGTGCTTGCCTTTCCCAGTGGCCTGAGAGAGCTGACCGGTCAAGCTTTCCACCCCTGGGATGAGGCGATTGAGGATTGATGATTTACCAACGCCTGATTGTCCCGCCAACAGGCTGGTTTGATTCGTGATGTGTGTGGCCAAGATATTGAGTGATGCCTCGTCATCACGATGGGTCTCAATCGTTAAATAGCCCAGGGCTTGTAAGTCCTTGAGGTATTCAAAAGGCGCGGTCTGCGGGATCCCAAGATCCGTTTTATTCAACACAATGATGGGTTTGATGTCGCGTTGTTCGGCCATCACCAAATAACGGGTCATCAGATCAAGGCTGGGCTCTGGCTCAGGCGCAATCACAATCAAGAGTTGGTCAATGTTGGCAGCTGTGGGTTTGAAAGTGCCCTTATGGTCGCCACGCCCGAAGGTATTTTTCCTCGGAGCAATCGCTGCCAAGCGACTCGATTCATCGAGCTCAATGAGATCGCCAGCCAACGGCCTCTCCAGCGAGCGATTGAAATGGAAGTCGGTGAGTGTGCCACTTGGCCCAAGCGCCGTTCCATGATCGGAGTGAGTAACCAATACGCGCCAGTGTGTCATCTTCATAAAATCAAGCGGTACTGATATAGTGAGCGCATATTAATTGGTGCCAATGGATAAATAAGATGACACAGGTGACCGAGGAAGAGGCGAGTCGGGCTGGCTGGCTGGTATGGATTGACTTGGAAATGACCGGGCTCGATCCGCAGGCCGATCACATCATTGAAATTGCAACCATCGTGACCGATGCCGAGTTGACCATCATGGCAGAAGGACCGGTCAGGGCCATTCAAACGCCCAGTGCTATTTTGGAAGCGATGGATGAATGGAACACGCGAACCCACACGCAATCGGGCTTGGTCAAGCGCTGTTTGGAGAGTCAGGTGAGCTTGGCTGAGGCCGAGCGAGAAACCCTGGAGTTTTTGAGTCAATTTGTTTCGCCAGGCGGGTCGCCCATGTGTGGCAATTCCATCTGCCAAGACAGGCGGTTTATGGCGCGTCAGATGCCTGAGTTGGAGGCATTTTTTCATTACCGCAATCTGGATGTGAGCACCTTGAAAGAGCTGGGTCGTCGTTGGGCACCAGAGATTGTGTCTCAGTTTCAGAAAAAAGGTGCCCACGAAGCGCTCGAAGACATTAGAGAGTCGATTGAAGAGCTTCGCCATTACCGACAGCACATGGGGCCACTCAGCGGGCTGTAATCGGGCTGACAGCGCTCATTGACCTTTTTGATCGGCCAGTCGGCGCCACGTATCGACCACCGTGTCGGGATTGAGCGACATGCTTTCAATGCCTTGGCCCAAGAGCCACTCAGCCAGGTCTGGGTAGTCCGAGGGCCCTTGTCCGCAGATGCCGATGTATTTGCCTTCTTGACGACAGGCATCTATGGCCATCTTCAACAGAGCTTTGACGGCAGGGTCGCGCTCATCAAATCGTTGGGCAACCAACGCAGAATCGCGATCTAGGCCGAGGCTCAACTGCGTCATGTCATTGGAGCCGATAGAAAAACCATCAAAGTGCTCTAAAAATGCATGGGCTGAGAGTGCGTTAGAAGGAAGCTCACACATCATAATGAGTTTGAGACCATTCTCACCGCGTCTCAAGCCAAACTCGGCCATAACCTCCACCACTTCTTTGGCCTCTGTCACGGTCCGCACAAAAGGCACCATGGCCCAGACATGATCCAGCCCCATCTCTTCACGAACTTTTTTCAATGCCTTACATTCAAGCTCGAACGCTGGCTTGAATTGCTCATCCACATACCGCGATGCGCCACGCCAGCCGATCATGGGGTTTTCTTCTTCGGGCTCATAGGCGCGTCCACCAATGAGGTTGGCATACTCATTGCTCTTAAAATCAGACAGGCGCACAATCACTGGATTGGGGCCGAAGGGGGCAGCGATGGTGGATATCCCCTCAGCGAGCCGATCCACATAGAAAGAGACGGGATCGCGATAGCCGCGGATGCGTTGATCGATTTCTGATTTGATCAGCTCGGGTTGACTGTCATAGTTCAGCAAGGCCAATGGATGAATGCCGATCATCCGATTGATGATGAACTCTAGACGGGCGAGGCCAATGCCGTGGTTTGGGATCTGCGCAAAGTCGAAAGCGCGGTCAGGGTTGGCCACATTCATCATGACTTTCAGTGGCGCTTCTGGCATTTCATCCAAGGAGTCCTCTGCCACGCTATAGGAAAGCTCTCCTTTGTAGACATAGCCAGTATCACCCTCAGAGCACGCCACCGTCACCACCGCCTCATGCGGGATCGATTGGGTGGCATCACCGCAGCCAACAACGGCTGGGATGCCAAGCTCGCGAGCAATGATCGCCGCATGACACGTTCGACCGCCTCGGTTGGTCACGATCGCCGATGCCCGTTTCATCACCGGTTCCCAATCGGGATCGGTCATGTCTGTCACGAGCACATCACCGGGCTCGACCTCATGGATGGCATCGAGTGTTTGAATGACACGAGCCCGACCGGTGCCAATGCGTTGTCCAATCGCGCGTCCCTGAGTCATGACCTCGCTGGTCTCTTCGAGCTTGAATCGCTCCATGGTTTGGTCGTGACGGCTTTTAACCGTCTCAGGCCGGGCTTGCAGGATGTAGAGTGCCCCAGTCAGACCGTCTTTGCCCCACTCAATGTCCATGGGTCGACCATAGTGCGACTCGATCGCCATGGCCATTTGGCCGAGCTCAGTGACCTCAGCATCCGATAACGAAAAGGCGTTGGCCAGATCGGTGGGCGTGTCTTCGACCACCACACCGCGGTCTGGATGGTTGATCATCCGCGTGGCCTTTGACCCCAGTGTTTTTCGTAATAAGGCTGGTTTTTGCTGGCGCAGGTTGTCTTTGAATAGATAAAATTCATCCGGGTTGACGGCTCCCTGCACCACACTCTCACCCAGACCGTAGCTCGATGTCACAAAGACCACCCCGCGGTAGCCTGATTCTGTGTCCAGCGTAAATAACACGCCAGCCGCACCCTGATCAGATCTCACCATGAGCTGAACGCCAGCAGAGAGGGCGACATCATGGTGATCAAAGCCGTGGTGGACGCGATAGGCAATCGCTCGGTCGTTGTACAAGCTGGCAAAGACCGCATGGAGCTTTTCGAGGACATCGTCGATGCCACGGACATTCAAAAAAGTCTCTTGCTGTCCGGCAAATGACGCATCCGGCAAGTCTTCGGCGGTGGCCGATGAGCGGACCGCGACGGCCATATCATCACCATATCTGGCGCTCATTTCTGCAAAAGCCTCAGTGATGGCATTTTGCAAAGGTGCTTGCAGAGGTGTTTCCATGATCCACTGTCTGATTTCTTGGCCTGCATCGGCCAAGGCGCGCGTGTTTTCAATATCCAAAGACGCCAAGCGCTCTTGGATTTTCCCAGCCAGGCCGGATTGGTCAAGAAATTCTCTAAAGGCATCCGCGGTGGTCGCAAACCCACCCGGTACGCGCACGCCCGCATCGGCCAGATGGCCAATCATCTCCCCCAAAGAGGCATTTTTTCCACCGACCTTTTCTAGGTCGTTCATGCCCAGCTGATCTAGCCACAGGATATACTCAGTCACTGAAATGATCTTCCCTTGCTTGGTGATGAAGTCACTATTGTAAACCGAGAGGCTCAAATGAAACGAACTGTGTTTTTTGTCTCAGACGGGACAGCAATTACGGCAGAGACCTTCGGTCACAGCTTGCTGACCCAGTTTGGGGACCTTGAATTTCGCCAGATCCGGCTACCCTTTGTCGATACCCCGTCCAAGGCCCGCGATAGCGCCGAATTGATCAATCGAGCCACCGAGAGCAGTGGGGTGCCCAGCTTGGTGTTTTCCACCACTGTGGACCCTGAGATTACTCAGATCATTTCGACAAGTGACGCGGAAGTGTTTAATTTATTTGAGCATTTTCTAGTCGAGATCGAAAAAGCCATCGGTCAGCCGAGAAAACCCAGTGTCGGACGTGCCCACGGCATGGGGGATAAGACGGTCTATGAGGACCGCATGGAAGCGACCAACTATGCCTTGACCCATGATGATGGCATCAGTCAGAAGATGGATCAGGCCGATGTGATTTTGGTCGGTGTTTCTCGTTCAGGCAAGACTCCTACCTGCCTCTATATGGCCCTTCATTATGGTCTCAAAGCCGCCAATTACCCACTGACTGAGGAGGACCTGGAGCAACCACGGCTGCCTGATTTTCTTCGGCAACACAAGAAAAAGTTGTTTGGCTTGACCATCGATCCGGAGCGACTGAGCAAGATTCGTGAGCTGCGCCGCCCCAATTCTCGCTATGCCTCTTTAAAGCAGTGCCGCTATGAAGTGGAGGCTGCTGAGGCCATGCTTCGAGCCGAAGGTGTCCCGCAGCTCTCGTCAACCGGATCTTCTGTGGAGGAGTTGGCCAGTCGCATCCTTTTAAGCCAAGGACTCTATCGAGAAGAGCCAGAAAGCGGCTCAGCCTAGATTTGCTATAGTGCCCAACATGCTGACCAAGGTCGAAATTCAACGCCCGCAGGTGCAAAGGCTGGCGCGCCAGCTGCCAAACTTACACGCAGCCATTTATGGCGCTTTGAGTTTGTTGCTACCTGACGCGC
>CAJXNU010000030.1 GCA_913057255.1 uncultured Wenzhouxiangella sp. | reverse complement strand
AGTAGCGGTTGAGCGCATGGGCCAAGCCAAAGATGATAGAAGCCACCACCAGCCCCACCCCAGGCCCTGCCCAATCGGTCAAGCCTTGTTGAATCACCCCGCGAAACAACAGCTCCTCACCCACGCCTGCAGCCAGGGCCACCAGCAGCAAAGATCCGGGCGGCAAACCCTGCATCAGTGGATGTAGGTAGGTCTCTACCGGTTCATTGAGGGTCTTGACCCACGCCCAGTCGCTGCGGGTCAAGGTGATCATGGTGGCAATCAGTGGCAAGGTGGCCACAACCGCCCAATTGAGGGTGGGAAGATCAAAGACCATGGCGGCTCTGAGATCGATCCCAATCCAAAGTGCCAGCACAATGGCGAGCACCGCCAAGGCCAACTCAAAACCAACGATCGAACTCAGCGTCGCCCATGGGGAGGACGACTCGGGCGTAGGTGACTCAGTGGACATAAACAGCCAAATGGCGCCTTATTTACTTCATACAGTGGGTATCATAACGTCTTTGACTTCATCAAATATCTGACAAAGGCCACGCCATCATGAGCAAAACGTATTCATGTCAACTGGATTTGCTGTGGGGCGATTTAGATCCCTACAACCACATCGGCAACGTCACACACTTGCGCTTAATTGAAGAGTGCCGCGCCCGTTGGATGGAAACGGTCCCCAGCGATTGGCAAGGTGAGGAGCAAGGCCCTGTGGTGGCCAACATCAACTTAAACTATCGCCGACCCATTCATTGGCCCGCTCGGGTGGAGGTGACCTTAACACCGATCAAAGTGGGTCGGTCGAGCTTGGTGCTTAGCCACGAGATTGTGGCCGTTGAGCCCCCACTCGAGGTCCAACCCATTTATGCTGAAGGCGAGACCACGCTGGTTTGGATTGATAAAAAAAGCGGACATTCAGTCCCCCTACCCCAAGCGATGCGAGATTTGGCCGGTGCTTAAGCTTTTTGTAATCGCGCGACCAGGGCTTTCATGGTCTGTTGGGTCTCTTCGCTAAACCACCCTTTGACGAACTGATCGAGATCCATCGCACCCGGGGTCTCAAAGGCTTGGGCCAATTCTTCTCGACAAATGGCGCGCGTGGTGAGCAGCGCTTTTCTGGGCATTTTTAAATGCGTCTTTAACCATTCCACGGCACGCGAGATGACTTGATCAGCGGCCACCACCTCATCAACCAAACCAATGGCTTGGGCTTGGTCGACAGAAATCATTTGCCCAGCCACCAGGTGCCGCTCAGCTGGGTAGGCACCAATCAAACGGACCAGCGCTTGGTGGATCACAGGCGGCACCACCAGGCCAACTTGGACTTCATTGAGGCCCAGCTGATAGGGACCATCTGCCTGTATGCGGTAATCGGCAAACAGCGCAATCACGGTGCCCCCAGCCGGCGAGTGGCCGGTCAATCCCGCCACAATCGGCATGGGGCTTCGTGCCACGCGCTGCAACAGCGCAAAGAAATCGCTCCAAAAAGCGCGCATGCCCGCTTCATCGAGTGTGAGTAGCTCGGGCACATCCAGCCCTGCGGAAAACAGGCCTGGCGCGCCCGTTAAGATGACGCCGGCAATCCGATCATCCGCTGCCTGATCCAAGGTTTGGTTGAGCTCGGTCACTAAAGCTGGGTTGATGGCATTGGCTGGCGGTCTGGCAAGACGAATCTCTCGAATGGCGTCGTCGTGATCGATAATGTCGATCAGTGCAGTGCTTGGCTGGGATTCACTCATGCTCTGGGCCCTCTAGATTCTTTAAGTAAAACCAATACCTAAACTCTACACCAAGCGCGTCGCCAAACGGCCAACGCCGATTAAATTTGTAAGATAATAGAGCTCTACTTTGACTCTAAGGATGATCAACACCGCCATGCGACGTTGGATTGCACTGATTGCTTTTATCTGCTTGCCCATCGCAAGTGCTCACGCTGAACTCAACATCATTGATGCTTGGTCACCTGAGGCGCCGCCGGGAAGAACCATGGCGGGCTTTATGACGCTTGAAAATACTGGGGATGCCCCAGTGGCTTTGGTCGATGGTTCAAGCCCTCAGTTTGGGCGAATTGAGATTCATGACATGATCAATGACGAGGGCGTGATGCGGATGCGACGCCTGGATCAATTGGTGGTTCCTGCCAATGAGCGGGTTGAACTCAAACCCGGCAGCTTTCATATCATGTTGATGCAACCCAAAACGACCTTGGTGGCTGGAGATGCCATCGAGTTGGTGTTGTTAGACGATGAAGGCAATGCGCATGAGGTCACTTTTATGGTGCGTCCACGGTAATACCTGATAAGCGGGCCAAGACCCAAGCAGTGGCCCCCCAGATCGGCCACTGCCTCCCTCGCAGACTCCAGACCCGATAGGATTGCCGCGCACCACCGGCGCGAAAGCGCACGCGGTGTGCGCTGTAGTTTGCATGGTCTAGAACATGCGCCAGTGGCAAGGTGAAAATGGCTTGGACCTCGCGATCGCAGGCTCTGAGATCCGTGGCGGCATCGACCCACCCCACCACAGGGGTGACCCGAAAGCCTGTCAGGGTATCGATCGCTTCCATCCCACCCAAAACTTGAACCGAGTCTGGCTCCAGGCCAACTTCCTCCTGAGCTTCCCTGAGCGCCGTGGCCATTGGGAAAGCCTCGCCCGCGTGGTGGCGCCCGCCAGGCAACGCAACCTGGCCTGCGTGGTGGGGCATTTGCGCTGAGCGAACGGTGAAGAGCACTTCAGGCTCATCAGATGCCAAGACCGCCACCATCACTGCCGCATCGGTTGAGGTTGTTGCAGGAGAAGGGTTTGCGTCTTCCCTAAGAGAAAAACCCCCACCCGAGGTGTGGTCTCGAGCGAGGGTTTCAATGGGAAGCAAATGGCTGCTGAGGCGCTCGATTAAATCAGTCATCCTCAAACAAACGCTCAGCGCGTGCCGGCAGTTCTTCGATGATGGCGCGGCGCTGCTCGTCGCTGTAATTGAGCCATTGCCCAATTTCTTCGGGCGTCCGAAAGCAACCTAGGCAGTGCCCACTGTCTCCCAGCGTGCAAATGCTGATGCAGGGAGACTCAATGGTTGGCCAAGGTTGCGCCGCACTCACTTGTTCAGACCTCCCGAGTGCTTACTCGCCCTCTGGCGCCATGCCAGCGGCTTGTTGCTCATCAAAGCCCTCAGGCGCCCCAATCTGGACCAAACGGAGATCAAACTGCAAGGCTTCGTTGGGGCCAATCACCGGGGGATCACCGCGAACGCCAAACGCCAACTCAGGTGGCAAAAAGACCTGCCACATGGCACCTTCTCTCATGAGTGGAAGAATTTCTTGCCAGCCTTCGATCACTGAGTTCACCTCAAAGACGGCCGGCACACCGCGGCGGAATGAGCTGTCGAATTCACGACCATCGATTTTTGAACCACGGTAGTGAACGGTCACGACATCATCCATGGTGGGTCTGGCACCCTCACCCTCTTCGATGATGCGGTATTGCACACCACTGGGTAGAGAGACGATGCCATTTTTGGATTCGTTATCGCTCAAAAACTCATTGGCGCGCGCTTGGTTGTCTTCAGCCAAGGCCTCAAACTGTGCCATCCGCTCTTGGCGGATGCGCTCTTGCAATGCCACCATCCGCTCGCGCATTTCAGCGACTTCGAGCGCAGGCTCTTCATTGTTATACGCTGCCTCGATGGCGGCAAACACCGCCGGCAGATCCAAATCGATGTCATAGCCGGCCAACTCTGCGCCAAACTCATAACCAATCGAATAGCCCAAGCGCTCTTCTTCTGACTCGATGTCTTGTGCGAGCACTGGTGTCGCCAAGCCAGCGGCGAGCAACAGGCTAACTAAGGTCTTGTACATGATGCCTCCATCCATTGCGTGTCATAATTCGTGGGTCAGTTTAACCGACCAGCGCCCATGATACACCCTAAAGATCGGTGATGAGGCGTCAATTCCGTCGGCTAAAATCAATCCCTATCATCTCAAGAAGGTCGACCATGAATCTTAAAAATTTGTTATGCGAGCGCGCCGATGGCGTGGCCACCGTCTCGATCAACCGTCCTGACAAGCTCAATGCCCTCAATCAGGCCACTTTGGCGGAGTTGTCATGGCTGATCACGGACTTAGACAATGACTCAAACACTCGGGTCATCGTGATCACCGGCGCAGGCCCAAAGGCTTTTGTGGCCGGTGCCGATATCACAGAGATCAATGGACTCTCATCGACCAAGGCCCATCAATTCTCGCGCGAGGGACAGGCGCTGATGCAACGCATTGAGCAACTCTCAAAGCCGGTGATCGCCATGATCAATGGCTTTGCTTTGGGTGGTGGGATGGAATTGGCGCTGGCTTGCCACCTCCGAATCGCATCAGACTCTGCGCGTCTGGGCCTGCCTGAAATCAAGCTCGGTATCTTGCCAGGCTTCGGCGGCACTCAGCGATTGACTCGATTGGTGGGTCGCACTCAGGCACTGGGCCTCATTCTCTCAGGTGAGCCCATCGATGCCCAACGCGCGCATGCGCTGGGATTGATCAATGAGATCGCCCCTCCTGAGGACTTGGCTCAAACCACCCAAGCTTGGGCCACCCGCTTGGCCAACGCCGCCCCACATGCCGTGGCAGGCATCTTAGAGTCGGTGGTGGTTGGCCAAGAGACCCACCTAGAGGCAGGTCTCGCCTTAGAGACGGCGCGCTTTGCGATCTGTTGTGCCACCGAGGACATGCAAGAAGGCACAAGCGCTTTTATGGAAAAGCGCGCGCCTCAGTTCACTGGCAACTGATCCGGGTCTTGGCCGGCCTCACCACGGTAGGTCAACTCGCCGGCTTCGATCGGAAAATCAATGCGATTTTCTGGCGGTGGCAACGGACAGGTGGTGAAGGCATTGAATGCACAAGGCGGGTTGTAGGTGCGATTGAAATCTAAGACCACTTGACCGGCTTCATTGGGCAGGCTCGAGTACAAAAAGCGACCAAGGCCGTAGGTGTCTTTGCCCGAGGTGCGATCGGCCAGAATAAAAAAGAAGCGATCGCCTGAGGCGGCTGCAATGGCTTCGAGTGCAAAGGTCTCGCCGCCGAGCTCAAAAACCACGCGTCCAGGATTGGGCTCGTCCAAAATCTCACCCAAGACGGTGCCTGTGGGAATTGTAGTGCCTTCGGGGTGTGGCTCGAATTGACCCACCACCTGAAATTCTCGGTTGAGTGGATAGTAATCGAGACCCACAAAATTTTGTCTGGCCGTTGAGTTGGGATCGCGCACCCGCACAGCCCAGTCGCCTTTGCGAATCGCCAAGTAAAAATGCGCCGCGCCAGCACCCACACGAGAGGCTTCGTCCTCTCCACCCGCTACGGCCAATCGGACGGCGCCTGGCAGCGGTGGATTGTCTTGATTGGGGTGTGGGTATTCAATCACAACACCTGCCCCGTCAACCGGTACAAACCAGGCCTCCGGTGTGGTGCTGTCTTCAGAGAACTCCCCCAAGACCAACTGACCCCACTGATCGGGACCGGTGGGCATGGCCACTGTCACGGAATCACCCGAGCCCACCGACCATTGCCCCGGTTCATAAAAATCTAGCGCTGCTAGGGACAAATAGCCATCGGGCTCCAACAAGACGTCACGGCGCCGTTCACGCCATGCCATGGTGTCTTCGGCCCAAGCCTCATCACTCCACTCTGACGCCAACGTATCTTCCTGGCTGGTCGCAGCGCTTGGATCGATTTCAGACTGTGGGTCGGTCTGTGATTGACACCCGACCACTACAAGAGTCGAAAGCAATATCCAACCAACGAACCATTTATTTCGAGCCATAGTAATCCTCCAGTCTTTCCATATCGTCCTCACCCAAATAATCTCCGGTTTGGACTTCAATCACTTCGATGCCCTCGTCTCCAGGATTGGCCAATCGATGTGGCACACCCACTGCAATGGCAATGGTCTCACCCGAAGCCAACCTCTTCTCTGTCTCGCCGACGCGGACGTCTGCTTCGCCTTTGACCACGGTCCAATGTTCGCTGTGACGGTGATGGACTTGAAGAGACAATACACCCCCGGGCCGAATGGAAAGCCGTCGCACCCGACAATTGGGGCTGTCTTCTAAGACGGCATAAGTCCCCCAAGGCCGATGGATGGTTTGATGGTAAGTGACCGTCACATGGTCGGTTTGTTTGAGCTCATCGACCACGGCTTTGACTTCTTGGGCACGGTCCCGACGTGCAACCAAGACCGCATCTTGGGTATCTACAATCACCAAATCATCGACACCCACCGCGGCGATCAGGCGATTTTCAGCTTGCACAAACGTATTTCTAGAATCAATCAACACCACCTCACCTTGAGTGCGGTTGCCTGATTGGTCACTGTCATAGAGATCACTGATCGCCTGCCATGACCCAATGTCTGACCACCCACAGTCCATCGGCACCACGGCACGCTTGGGCGCCTTTTCCATCACGGCAAAGTCAATCGATTCAGACCGTACCAAGCCAAATGACTCAGCCGGCAACTCCATCGGCTCTTTCGATCGTGTGGCTGAGGCCTCGGGCATATCGCGCCATACCCTGCCCATCGCTTGATAAATATCGGGTGCCTGCGACTCCACAGCCTCTAAAATTGCGCTGGCCGTAAAACAAAACATGCCTGCATTCCATAAAAACTCACCCGAGCGCAAATACCGTTGCGCGGTTTCTAGATCGGGCTTTTCGACGAAAGCCTCAATTTGATAACCCCACGACTCCACGCCGTCACCTGAGCGAATATAGCCATAGCCGGTCTCGGGGTGTGTGGGCGTGACGCCTAGGCAGGTTAAGTAACCTTCCGCTGCTAGATGAGAAGCCGATTGCACCGCATCACAAAAAACGTCCATGTCCCGAATCAAATGATCGGCCGGCATCACCAACAGCTGAGCTGACTCACCCCAATGGGCCTTGACCCACATCGCCGCGGCCACGATCGCGGGTGCGGTGTTTCGACCTTCAGGCTCGAGTAAAAAATGATGCTCCCCGCTGGGTGCAGCTTCTTGATAGATATCGCGTGTTAAAAAATAATGATCGCGGCTGGTGACTGTGAGAGTGGCGGCCTCATCGGCCACGGCCAAGGCGCGTTGGATGGTGGTCCCAGCCAGCGTGTTGCCATCAGCCAGACGCATGAAAGGCTTTGGGTGGGCTTTTCTGGAGACAGGCCATAACCTGGTCCCTGCCCCGCCCGATAAAATCACTGGAATCAACATCACCCACTGCTCCATTGAGACAAACATTCGACCAAAGCCTGTTCATAATCCGGCATTGGCTCCCCCACTAGTGTCGCATACCGGCTGCAATCGAGCACAGACCACGCCGGCCGCTTGGCTTTTTGAGGCCATTGGTCTGAACCGACCGGCTCAATCGGCACCGGCGCATCAATCACGCCCATTTGACTGGCCAACTCAACGGCTTTTTTGGCAAACACATACCAACTCACCGCACCTTCATTGGCCACATGCAACACCTCCGTCCGACCAACCGGCACATGACCGCCCTCGATCAGTCGCTGACTGGCTTGAGCGAGTGAGCCTGCCCAAGTCGGTGAACCCACCTGATCATCGACGACTTTCAGGGGCATGCCCTCTTGGGCTCTGCCCAAAATGGCGCTGAGAAAATTCCCCGGCAGCGCGCTGTAGACCCACGCAGTCCGAATGATCAATGCGCCGACTTCGTACTTGGCAATGGCCTGCTCACCCAAGAGCTTACTGTGGCCATACGTACTTTGTGGATCGGTCGGGTCACTCTCTTGCCATGCCCGATGGTTTTGACCAGAAAACACATAATCGGTGGAGTAGTGAATGAGGCCCGCATCATGCTCACTGCACCATCGGGCAAGCCGATCGGGCAGTTGGTGGTTGAGTTGATCAGCCAGATCGGTTTCATCTTCCGCCGCATCCACAGCGGTCATCGCTGCGGCATTGACCACCAAATCCGGTTGGTGCGAATCGAGCATAGAAGATACCGAATCGGTATCGGTCAAATCACACTGGGCTCGAGTGCTGGTGATCAGCTCATAGCGAGCGGCCAGTAGCGGTGTGAGATGTTGGCCCAGCTGACCGTTGGCACCCGTTAGGAGGATGCGCATGTGGGCAGATGATCTGGGCTAATGGAGGACAAGACCGGCGCCGCCTCGTCTTTGGCGGAAATGCCTTGGGCCGGCTGAGGCCATTCAACCCCAATATCCGGGTCGTTGTAGGCAATGGCTCGATCAAACTCCGCGCGGTAAGGCTCGGTGCATTGATAGTGGAAAGTGGCGGTGGGACTCAGGACTTGAAAGCCATGCGCAAACCCCGGTGGAATCCAAAGTTGCTGATGGTCATCGGCGGTCAAACACACCCCCACCCACTGACCAAACGCCGGCGAGTCGGGACGAATGTCCACGGCCACATCAAACACCTCACCGGCACTGACCCACACCAACTTGCCTTGGGATTGCGGATGCTGATAGTGCAGTCCACGAATGACCCCCTGACTGGAATGGGAACTGTTGGTTTGAACAAACTCGGCATCAATGCCGAGCTCGGCATAGTGCTCCAAACGCCAATTTTCCATGAACCAACCGCGGTCATCGGCAAACACCCGCGGCTCGATGAGCTTGACCCCCGCCAAAGCCGTCTCAGAGATCTTCATGGCACTCAATCAAACTTGGGTTCGGTGTTGGCGACCACGCGGAGATAATCACCATACCCACTCGAGACCAAAGGCTCGGCCAGTTCCAAAAGCCGTTCACGGTCAATCCACTGCTGACGATAGGCAATTTCTTCTGGGCACGCCACCCGCAAGCCTTGGCGAGAGCTCAGCGTGCCGATGTAGCCGGCCGCCTGCTGCAACGACTCGTGCGTGCCTGTATCGAGCCAAGCATAGCCTCGGCCCATTCGCTCAACCGTGAGATCGCCAGCTTCTAGATAGCAGCGGTTGAGATCGGTGATCTCGATTTCACCGCGCGGTGAAGGTGCGAGTGACGCGGCAAAATCACAGGCTCGATCGTCATAAAAATACAGGCCCGTGACGGCATAGTTGGATTTGGGGTGAGCCGGCTTTTCTTCCAGCGATAAGACCTGGCCCGAGCCATCCATTTCGACCACACCGTAGCGCTCTGGATCACTGACGTAGTAACCAAAGACGGTGGCGCCCGTTTGTCTGGTCATGGCTCGAGATAGCAACTTGCCCATCCCATCACCATGGAAGATGTTGTCCCCCAACACCAAGCAGGAAGGATGGCCATCGATAAATGACTTGCCAACAATGAAAGCATCGGCCAAACCGCGGGGGGTTTCTTGCACGGCATACTCAAGCGAGATGCCCCACTGCGATCCATCCCCCAAGAGCTTTTGAAAAAGGTGCTGCTCGTGCGGTGTGGTGATCAATAAAATCTCTCGGATACCCGCCTGCATCAAAGTCGATAGTGGGTAATAGATCATTGGCTTGTCATACACGGGCAAGAGCTGTTTACTGATCACTTGTGTAATGGGATAGAGCCTGGTGCCAGCGCCGCCGGCCAATATGATGCCACGTCGAGTCATGATGGGGTCCCTGTGGGCTGGCTGGCGGTTGAGGCCGGTTGTGCCCCCAAACCCAAGCGCTCTTGACGATAGCGACCGTCTTGAATCCGCTCCCACCACGACCGGTTATTGAGATACCAATCCACCGTGGCCCTCAAGCCTTGTTCAAAATTCATCTCGGGTGCCCAACCCAGCTCTTCTTTGATCCGAGTCGCATTGATGGCATAGCGACGGTCATGGCCAGGCCGATCGGTCACGTACTCGATTTGCTCACGCCGTGGCCTATCACCGGGCAGGCGCTCATCAAGCAAATCACACAGCGCTTCGACCACGGTTAAATTCGTCGTCTCGGCATCACCCCCGATGTTATAGACCCTGCCCGGCTGGCCGGCGGCCAAGACGCGCTCGATGGCGCGGCAGTGGTCGGTGACATACAGCCAGTCACGTCGCTGTTGGCCATCGCCGTACACGGGCAATGGCTTGCCGCTTAAGGCATTGATCAGCATCAAGGGAATCAGTTTTTCAGGGAATTGATAGGGCCCATAGTTATTCGAGCAATTGGTGATGATCACCGGCAGACCATAGGTCTTATTCCACGCCCGCGCCAAGTGATCGGCGGCCGCTTTCGATGCGGCATAGGGTGAATTGGGTGCATATTGATGGTGCTCATCGAACGCGGGCTCGTCGGGCTTTAGCGTGCCATAGACCTCATCGGTGGAGACATGAATGAAACGAAAACTGTCTTTGGCTTGATCATCGAGTGCCCGCCAGTAGGCCAAGGCTTGATCCAGTAGGGTTTGTGTGCCGTTGATGTTGGTGCGAATAAAGGCACCTGGACCGTCGATCGAGCGATCCACATGGCTCTCGGCTGCAAAATGAACAATGGCTTGAGGTCGGTGCTTCGCCAACAAGGCGCCGACCAATGCCGCATCACAGATATCACCTTCCACCAGCTGATGTCGATCGGGATCCAAATCGGCCACCGAGGCGGGATTGGCTGCATAGGTAATCGCATCGAGGTTGATCACTGAATGCTCAGTGGTCTCGATGACATGACGAACAAAATTGGCGCCAATAAACCCTGCGCCGCCGGTCACTAAAATGGTTGACATGAAAGCCCCTTGTGATTCCTTGTAATAAATCGCATCCGCCGGTGATGGGCGGTGCTTAGACCGCCGAGCTTGGGCAATGAGGCGTGATTAAAATGGAATGTCGTCTTCAAGACCACCGCCGGTGTTTTGTGGTGGCGCATCCATTCTAGGTGCCGACTGGGGTGCCTGCGACGGCGCATCATCAAATCCAGACCCGCCGCCTCTGGAATCGAGCATTTGCATTTCGTTGCCCACAATTTCTGTGGTGTAGCGGTCATTGCCATCGCGGTCTTGCCATTTGCGGGTCTGCAAGCGGCCTTCAATATAGACCTTCGAGCCTTTTTTGAGATACTCACCGGCAATCTCACCCAAACGACCAAACATCACCACGCGGTGCCATTCGGTGTTTTCCCGAGTCTCACCGGTGGTTTTATCGCGCCAGCTCTCTGAAGTGGCCAGCGAAAGATTGGCAACGGCGTTGCCACCTTGCGTATGTCGGACCTCAGGATCAGAACCTAAGTTACCGATTAATATCACTTTATTAATGCCTCGAGCCATGATCTCGGGTCTCCTTAACTACAACCTAAAGACGAAATGTCAGCCAATGCCAGAAAGTCTAGCACAGCCACTTAAAATTTGAGATGTCGCACAACTCATGCCGACAAGTGGGCCTTCCGCTCGTATAATTGTAGGTTATGGAGCACGCCCCTGTCATATCCGGCCCAGAAACACTCGATGAGGTGATGGCGCTCAGCCAAGCCGATCGGCAGGCTGTGGACTCGCTGATTCGTGAGCGCCTCCACTCCGATGTGGTCCTCGTTAACCAAATCGCTGAACACATTATCCATGGCGGTGGCAAACGCCTGCGCCCTTTGGTCCATTTGTTGAGCGCCAAGGCCTTGGGTTATCGAGGGGAGAAACACATTCAACTGGCCACGGTCATTGAATTCATCCACACCGCCACTTTATTGCATGACGATGTGGTCGATGAGTCCAGTCGGCGTCGCGGGCAAGAAACCGCTCATACCATCTGGGGCAATGCCCCATCGGTGCTGGTCGGGGACTTTTTGTATTCCAGAAGCTTTCAGCTGATGGTGGAATTAGAAAGCCCTGAGGTCATGCGCATCTTGGCCAACACCACCAACACCATCGCCGCCGGTGAAGTTCTGCAGCTGATGCAAATGGGCAATGCCGATCTAAGCATCGAGGATTATTTCAAAATAATCTCAGATAAGACCGCCTGCTTATTCTCAGCCAGCGCCGAACTCGGCGCAGTCTTAGCCCACGGTGAGGCCGCAGGGAAAAGTCCTCATCAAGCGACCATGCGAGAGTTTGGTTTGTTGCTTGGCCAGTGCTTCCAGATCACCGATGATGTCTTGGACTACCGCGCAGACGATGCCACCTTAGGAAAGAACATCGGCGACGACCTGGCCGAGGGCAAAGTGACCCTACCTTTGATCTTGGCACTGCAACAAGGCACGCCTGCTCAACAGGCCTTGATTCGTTCAGTGATTGAAGCAGCTGACTCAACCCAGCTGGATTCGGTGTGTGAGATCTTGATTGAACTCAACACACTCGATCAATCCATGAACCAAGCCCAACAGTTGGCAGATCAAGCACAGCTCTGTTTGAACAGCCTCGATGCCTCATCCTATCGCGACGCGCTGGTGGTCTTGGTTGACCACGCGCTGTCTAGGCACCGCTAGTTAGTCAAGCACATGCCATAAAGTTCAGTGATCTGAGCCCAGTGTCTCGATGGCACGCGCGAACGCCTCGCCTCTTTGCTCAAAGTTTTGGAAATGCCCGAAGCTCGGTGCTCCGGGAGACAGCAACACCGCCACCTCGTGGCCAGAGCGATCGCGCTCGGTCATGGCCATCTCGTGGGCGCATGCCACGGCCTGTGTCATATTTTCGGCAAGCGATACCGCACACTGATCCAGCGCGTGATCTGAGGCGAGCGTTTCGATAATCGTTGCGCCGTTGTCGGGTAACGCAACCAAGCCAGCCAGTGGCCAGTCTTTGAGATGCTCGATGACCACGGACCAATCACCCCCACGCTCATGACCGCCAACAATCAATACAATCGCCTGTCCCTCGAGGGCTTCCAGCGCGGCTTTGGTGGCATGAGGCGTGGTGGCAATAGAATCGTTGATCCAGCCGATACCCTTGGGCCCATCCAAGCGTTCCAAACGATGCGCCAGGGGTTTGAAACGACTCAAAGTCGGTGCCAACGGCTGGGGCTCTATTCCGAGGTAAGCCAAAGCGCTCAAAGCCATCACCGCGTTGTCTAAGTTATGCCGCCCCGCCAGCGACCAGTCGCTCTCTCTTAACCACACCTGCCCTTCCGCCCAGATATCGGCGTTTTCTCTGTGTGGGGCAGGCCCTGCCCGCTCTGGCCAGAGATTGACCGGGATGGCAGCCGGTCTAGACTCGACTTCTGCCATCAAAATGGGATCGCGCGCATTGACCAACACCGCTTGGTTCTGCGTTAAGTCAAACATTCGCATTTTGGCCGCGTAATAGGACTCGACACTGCCGTGCCAATCGATGTGCTCTGGAAACAGTCGCGTGATCAAACTCAACGTCAGCTCACCGACCAAATCACAGAGTTGATAACTCGACAACTCGGCCACCACCAGATCAGCCGACCGCTCAGCCGATGAGGTCACGGTGGGATCCAGTAGCCCCACCAGAGGCCTTCCGATGTTGCCAGCGAGCACCGCGCTTTGTGATGATTGGTTGATTAAATGAGCCAACACCGATGAGGTCGTGCTTTTGCCCTTGGAACCGGTGACCCCAATCACTTTGGCATCCGGTCGTTCAGAAAAAAAGATGGATGAAGGATTGACCACCTCACCGCCGGCTTGTTGAAAAGCGATCAATGCCGGATGTGAAACGGGGATGCCTGGCGAGCGAATGGCGATATCAAATTCGCAGAGTCCATCGTCGAATGGCCGAGAGATAAGTGACACACTGCCCTCTATATGAGTTGTGGATTCGGTGGACTCAACCCACACACTCACATCGGTCGCAGTTTTATACTGTGCCAAGACCCGCGCAGTCGCCTGCCCCTCTCGACCGTATCCCAGCACAACCACTTGCTTTTTGGCCAATTGCGCCAGCTTCATGACAACAAGGTCTCTGGTATCAGGTGTGGACCCACGGGCTCTAAGAGCTGATCGATACTGGGCACATCTAAGCCAGATAGTCTAGGAGCCAAGTGCTGAACCACCGCATGGTCTTTCCATTGGGCTGAGTGACTGAGCGCCAACATGGCAGCCCGCGCTTCAACGGCTTCACCCACACACTCAAATGGCTTGACGCCATCCAGAGCCAAGAGCGCCTCAAAGCCCGCAATACAATCCTGCTGGTCTAACAAATCCGAACCAAAAATGGCCACCAATCTCTCCGGTGGCAAGAAGACAGCCATGGCCAAGAAAACAAAATGACATTTCGGGCATTGACCACACCACATGGTTTGACCGCGCGCACTCGGGTCGATATGAAAGTTTCGATTACACGATGAAAAGCGATCATGAAATTGATCCAGTAGACAAAAGTCTTTAACGATCGCCAATTCCCGTTGGGTCCGAAGGACGGAAAACACCGATAAGTCAGAGGCCACATAGCGATGAATCCAATCATCGAACAAAGCTTCAAACTCGAAGGATTTTGAGAATTGATGGTTCACGGCCTGACCGGACTCATCGATTAACGTTGCCTCATCGGCTGATCGCTCATTGGCAAACGCCACCCATTGAACATCCAATACCAATGCAAACAGCGCCAAGACGGCCGAGTTAATGGCAGTGATGGGCACATGGCCATTCATTGCCCCTTGGGCATTCATTTCGGCCAACTGCGGATCGATCTCACGGCGGATCACCCAATGGTGGTGGACCAGCCCTTCTGAGACCATCCATTCGCCCAAAGATTGAATCAAAGGCGCGGTGCCCACTTGTACGCTCATCAATTGTTCTTTGGGCATCACCGAGGAGAGTTGATGCCAAGCCACCAATGAGTCTTTGCCTCCACCGAGCGGCAACAACACCCCCTCACCCAAGCCAACCGATGGCGCCCTGTAATCCATGCCCAATGCAGAGCTCTCAGGCTCACTAGGACAGGCGATGCGATCGGCCAGATTCAACTGATGATGCCACGCAAACTCAGCCAAGCCTTTTTGATAAATGGTGTTCAAGGCTGTGGCTTGGTGCTGGGTAGGCTGAGGCCCTTGAAATACCCACATGGGTGGGCAATGGGTTTTCCAGTAGCTCACCCCAGCAATCCAGTGCAGTAGCCTCAAAGCTTCATCAATGGCGCGCTTGGCGCTTGGACTGGGGGTAAGACCCGCGGGTAAAAAGAACCGCTCCACCAAGGGCGTGTTATCTAGGGCATAACCCAACAAGATCTCACCGCTGTTGGGGTCAAAACGTCGATCGGTGAACACAAATCGGCTAGGCCGCAGACTCATGTTCCTCACTCAAAGCGCGTGGCCAAGCTCTCAGCACCGCATTGACCAAAGTCGCTAATGGAATGGCAAAAAAGATGCCCCAAAAACCCCAAATGCCCCCAAAAACCAGAATGGCCGTGATGATGGCTACCGGATGAAGGCTCACCACCTCAGAAAATAAGATGGGGACCAAGACATTGCCGTCAAGAATTTGGATGATGGCATAGGCCACCATGACCCACCAAAAGATGGTGGTCAAACCACCAAAGTAGATCAGCGCCACTAAGGCCACAGGAATGGTCACAACCGCCGCACCCACATATGGAATGATCACTGAGAGGCCAACGAGCATGGAAAGTAGCATCGAGTAGGGCATCCCAAACAGGCGGAAAACAATGTAGGTGACCACCCACACAATTAATATCTCTAAGACCTTGCCTCGAACATAATTGCCGATTTGCAAATCCACTTCTTTGGCCACTTTGCTGACTAGACCTCGATGTTTGGGCATGTGCGCACGCATCCAGGCCAACAAACGGTGTTTGTCTTTGAGGAAGAAAAAGACCAAGACCGGCATCAAGACCAAAAAGATCAGCAAACTCACCAGGTTCATCACGCCAGACAGAGACACCAGCGTGGCTCCGTAGTTGACCAGCTCAGAACTGACAGACTCTAAGATGCTGCTCAACTGGTCTTGTGAGATCAGTGCCAGCGGCATTTCTTGGTCTTCAGCAGCTTGGGCCATGGTCTCGGTTGTGCTCGATGCCTCGGGCCCAGAGACTACATTTGGATAGCGCTCAGGCAGTGTGGATAGCCAACTTTGCGCTTGAGCCGCATAGCTCGGGATCTGTTGGACAATCGCGGCGATTTGGCGGGTGACCAGCGGCAACAAACCAAAGAGCAAGAAAAAGAGCATCGCCATAAAGCTGGTGAAGACAATCACCACAGCGATTAGACGCGGTAAACCCAACCGACGAAGCCTTGCCACCCCACCCTCAAGCAAGTAAGCGATCACCAAAGCGGCCACCACGGGCGTGAGCATTTGCCCAAAAAACACCACCACCAAAAGACCCGCCAACAGCGACAACGCCAAGATCGCCACTTGGGGATCATCAAAGGTTCGCTGCAGCCAGTGATTGAGACGCTGAATCATGGGGTGATTATAGGCATATTGTTGTGGTTTGAGTCACCCATCTGCTTGGATGGAAGAGATTTAGGGCGTCCCCTCTGGCCCTTCCCCGCGGAAGGCCAGTGGGTCGCTCTCGATCTAAATGACAACTATGAAGGAGTGTTTTATCAGACGGGGAATGTTAGAAAAAGACTTGCCACAAAGCTTGCACTTCTAGGCTTTGTTCGAGTTCATCGGAGACCACACCGAGGATGTGACCGCCAAAGACATACTCAGCTGGCGCGTAGGCAGCGGTCAACAGCACGCTCGACCGCTGGCTGGTTTTTTGGTTGAAGCCCACGCGCCACGCGTGTTTGGTTAACTCATTGCCCAATGCATCGGCCAGTGCCGTAGAGGTGGGTCTAGGCTGCGCGCGGCTGTCGTATTCCACATGAGCGCTTAAAGTCTCGGTGACCTGTACACCCAGACCGGCTGTAAAGACGCTCAAGTCACGCCAAGCGAACTCAGGACTGGTGGAGTCACCCAATAGAGCACTAAATCGAGCCGGCATCGCGCGTGAAGGAAACGCGCCCACCTCAGAATAGAAAATGTGGCTTGCGCCCACCGACATCATCAAACGTTCACTCAAAGCGAAACGAATTTCGGCCTCGACACGTGACGGAATATCCAATTGGGCTTGCGCCCCATGGACACCTTGCAACATGGCCAACGGGTTCATGTCAATACGAGATTGATAGGCGGTCTCAATGACGACCGCTGGCAGTGGCGAGAATTGATTGGCCACCCGAAGACCCAAACCATTCGAGGATTCAACCCG
>CAJXNU010000029.1 GCA_913057255.1 uncultured Wenzhouxiangella sp. | reverse complement strand
AAGCAGTGAGAAACAGAGGGCTTGCGATGGCAAGAATCAGGATCAGACGTGTAGATACAGTCGCTTTCATAGGGCACCACTTTGGTTGGTTACACACAAGGCTTTATTATGCCTTTTTTGGCTGGATTATGCTGTGTCCGGATACAGCTGCCCATCACCACCCAATTAGATGCTTAAAGACCCCGCCATTGCGGGGTCAATGTCCCTAGAGCTGATTTATTTACCCAACGGCTTTCTTCTCCAGAGCAGCGGAAATATCTGCGATCCATTGTGATTTATCGGAGACCACAAACCGATAATCACGGCCGGAGCGCAACACCACTTTGATCGAGTTAGGCACAAGTGGGATGAAGCCCAAAAGCCTAGCCCAAGTTGGCTTAACTGCCACGATGTCGGCCAAATCGAGAATGATCGTGCCTCTTTGAATATTGAATGCGTGCGACTCAAAAATGAGTCGGTGATCCGTGAGGTACAAATGCCCGCCGACCGCCTCAAGCCCTCTTTGAGCATTGGCACGGCCATCCTTGGTTACTTGCTCATTTGCTCCGAGCTCAGTTTTCATGTGGATCATCTCCTATGCAAAACCCATAGGGTCAGAGGCTAGTGGCGATAGCCACCCGCCTCTTCGTGAGTCAGTGGCGAGGCCACTGGGAACTTTTCGAAATGTTCGAGCACGCGGCGCATGTCATCTAAGAGAAGCTCAGCCAGATCAATGCTTACCCCGTGACGGACGAGGATCCGCTGGATCACCAAATCTTCCCGATTGGCTGGCATCGAGTATGCGGGCACTTGCCACCCACGACCCCGAAGACGATCGGCGATGTCGTATAGCGTATACCCATGGTCTTTGAACCCGTCTTTTAGTTTCCAACACAAGCCTGGGATTCCCTTGCTGCTGTCGCCGTCATACAAAATCTCAAATGGGCCCATTTTTTCAATCTCGCGGGCAAGATATTGCGCGGTGGTGTAGCAAGCATTGTGGATCTTGGCATACCCCTCGCGCCCCAATCGCAAGAAGTTGTAGTACTGGGCAATCACCTGTCCACCAGGACGCGAGAAATTCAGTGCGAAGGATGGCATGTTGCCACCTAGGTAGTTCACATCAAAGATGAGCTCTTTCGGGAGCGCTGAGGCTTCCCGCCAGATGATCCAGCCAGCCCCCAGAGGCGCCAAACCAAATTTGTGACCGGATGCATTAACGGATTTGACGCGTGGCAACCTGAAATCCCACTCAATATCAGGTGCGCAGAACGGAGCCAAGAAAGCGCCACTGGCGCCATCCACATGGATAGGAACGTCGATGCCGGTCTCGGCTTGCAGTTTGTCTAAGGCGTCATTGACGGCTTTTACGGGCTCATACTGGCAAGTGAACGTGACGCCCAAGGTTGGTACCACGCCGATGGTATTTTCATCTACCCGCTTAATAACCTCTTCAGGCGTCATGATTAAGCGGTCTCCCTCGAGTGGAATCTCTCTGAGCTCCACATCAAAATAGCGTGCAAACTTATGCCAGCAGACCTGCACCGGGCCACAAATGATGTTGGGCTTGTCGGTTGGTTTGCCCGCAGCTTCCTGTCTCTTTCTCCACTGCCATTTCAGGGCCAAGCCACCGAGCATCGCGGCTTCTGAAGAACCGATGGTTGAGCAGCCTAGGGTGGTGGCCGCCTCCGGTGAGTTCCATAAATCAGCGAGCATGGCCACACAGCGACGCTCAATCTCTGCGGTCTGCGGATACTCATCCTTATCGATCATGTTTTTATCGATCGCCAAGCTCATTAAGTCTTGGACTTCGTCTTCTATCCAGGTCTGGCAAAACGTGGCTAGGTTTTGGCGTGAGTTGCCATCGAGCATGAGCTCGTCTCGGATGGCGCAGAAAATATTGCGTGGATTCTGCTCGTTTTCAGGGAATTGCGTCTTGGGTAGAGAGCGGGAGAGTTCGGGTGATGCGTAGATGTCATCGGCGTTGCCATTGTAGGTCTTATTGCTATTTTTAGTCATCACAGGTCCTATTTCTTTGATGGGTTATGAACAGAAAAGAAACGCACATACTCGGCATCGAGGATGCATTACTTTGATGAGATGCCATTGGATTGAAAAACCATGAGCTTGGATCAAATACTACACAACTCAACTCACAGACGCCAGTGTTCGTGATTTGCAAGAGCCCTAACAGATGAAGACCTTTTGTCGCTCGAGCGGAAATAATGCAGGCATTCAAGCACGCAGGCCTTGACATCGCGTGTTTAGTTCTTACGCAGACAAAACGGCACGACACTGGAGGCCGCCTCCGAGATGTTTTCCTTATCACCATAAACGACAGGGTCTGGCCCCACAAAAAGTTGCTGCCTTCGAGAGAAAATTATCACTTTGCCCTCAGCATCAATTGTGTAACGCGCTTCTTTCTCAGTCATTGCTTTGTCTTTCCATCATCAATCGAGGATTGTAGCCACAAAGGAAATGATAACCGTGGCTAGCCAAGGGCCGATAAATAGCAGCGAAGCATTTAGCCACCCCCAGTCCCAGACGAGTGCTGCGCCGGCCACTCCCGCAGCCGTGCCAATAATAGGTGTCCACCCAACGAGAAGCGCCAAAGGGTAAGCCAATAAACCCGGCAGGCCCACCAAATGAATGAGCGCATCCACCGTTGCGAAGATTTGCATCAAGCCGATAATGATCACCACCGGTAGCATCAAAAACTGCATCTATCTTCCCTCTCGCATTAAACGTCAACAGCGGTTAAGACTGTGAGAACACAATCTAATACGGTGTCATTCTGATGCGGATCTAGCTCTTTTGCCAGTTAAAGAATAGGGGAAATCCCCACTGGGAGGCGTCAGCGGTTATCCTGATCTTGCAGTAGAGATTTGGAGATGGAATGAGCGCCTTACCCCTGAAATACAAACATCGTCGGTCGGGCCATGGAGGCTTTCTGAGTGGGCCGAAGCGTGACTATAGCCATCTGGTCCAACACGATCATGCGATCAAAATATGGATGCCTCAGGCGGCCTGGGATGGCCTAGTGGAGCTGGCCGATTACCATGATGGGGATTTATCTAAGGTCATTCGACACATCCTGTTCGTTCATGTCTATGGGCATTTTGATTATTTGGCACAACTGGAAAGAGACCAGAGTCAATTTACGCCGCATCGACAATCGATGCATCGGGAACAAGATGACTCGGAGGGTCCGCAGAATCACGAAATCATGTTCTCTAGGCCAACTGAAAAGGATCATCGAACCAAAGCATTTGGGAAAAACAACCACGACATCAAGGTCTTTGTGCCCAAGGCCTTCATCGAAGAAATTGACAACCTGGCGAGGCAGGTAGCGATCCCACGGTCTGAATACGTGCGAGAAGCTCTGATCATGTATTTATTTGGGCGCAAAAGCCTAGCAGATCGTCGTCCAAACTTATAATGGACAGCCACTCACCAATCATCCAAATGACAGCCTTTCATGAGGCGGGGCATGTGGTAGGGGCCTTAGCTGAGGGAAACCGGGTGGTGTCTGTCCAGGTCTCCAGAAGCAATCCAGGCTCAGGGGTTGCCTACATCATCTACAAAAGGCACAAGAACCCCTTTAATGGCGAACAAGTCGCGCCAGAGTCGGCCTGGCAGTATGCATTGGAGAGACAACTCGGAGTCGTCCGACCCTTGTTGGCAGGACCTTTGGCTGAAGCCAAGTGCACCGGCAAACCCATGCGCTCTCTTGGGTCCATGTCTGATTTTGAGCGTTGCCTGAAAAAAATCGAAGAACTACAGCCATACCATGAGTATTTATGTGCCATCGGTGGCGATCTGGCCACATTTGATCCTTATAAGGTACTGAATCGAGAACGAATGAGGGTGCGTCGGTGGCTGGCACGACGGAAGGTCTGGACTTGCATCACGTGGTTAGCAGAGCACCTGACACATCGAGAGTGTCTGCGAGAGAATGAAATTCTTTGGATATGTGCCAGTGTCCCAGATCTGGACAACTCTGATCAGCAGTCCTTGTTTACGAGGTCAGCGGGATATAAGCATGACGAGAAATCAACTTCTGAGTACGTTCTAGTGAGCGAGGGTTGTCCAGAGCGAGTCATGCCTGAAACGAAAGGGAAGGGACATCGCGCGAATTGTGCCCTACCCAAGAGTCTCACTCGGGTGGCAGCCCAATCAATGACACAGAGGGAAGCTCGGTTCCCAGCTTAACAAACGCGCAAAGTGAGCTATCAGTTACCCAGCGCAGAAAGTAAAAAGGCCTTGCGCCGCCGAAACAGTCGCAAGGCCTTGATTTTATTGGCTCCCCGGGTCGGACTCGAACCAACGACCTAGTGATTAACAGTCACCCGCTCTAACCAGCTGAGCTACCGGGGAATAGTCGGACATTATCTAACAGGCAGGCACCACCGTCAAGCCACAGCGTGGTTTTGAGGATTCAGACCTCAAGGTTCATTCACCCTCATTCCCCAGGCCGGCGGCGGTGATCGCTGCCTCAATGACACCTTCTTCGATATATAGACCAGAAGCCTCGGCTATCCCCATGAAAGCCCGAACAAGCTCTTCATAAGACTCGGCCGCACGCAGGGTCTCTTTGTGGCTTGGATCATTCTGTAACAGGGTAACTAATTCTTGGATTTGGCTCATTGCTTGTCCTCAAATGTTCAGGACTCTATTCTAACGATTGCACACTGATTTCACAGTTTTCTAATGTCGCATACCCCAATATACAGCCAGTTCCCAATGACTTGAGAGTGCCATGTGATGACCGAAGCGCGCCATGCAATTGCCTACCGGTTTCGGAAAAGCGCCCTACTGGGCGGGGTGTTCCTTCTGGCAATGATGAATGCTGGCAACGTGAGTGCAGAGTGGACCTTGCTAGAGGGTGATGCGGTCGATCTCGCGACCGAGCGACTGGTCTATCGGGAGCGCCACTCGATGGGGCAGGGGAGCGATGGACGTTGGATTATGGAGTCCGACTACCTCGATGCCCAAGGCGAGTTGTTCGCGGAGCGCACGGTCTGGTTTGACCCACAATATCCCCAGCGCCCCGACTATCGGCTCATCGACTACAGAGACAACTTCGAAGAGGGGGCAACGACTTTGTCCAATGGGGATGTTGAGCTGTATCGAATCATTGATGGCGAGAGAAGCCAAACCACCATCGCGCCCTCAAAGAAAAGACCGCTGGTGATCGACGCTGGCTTCAGTGCCCTAATTGCCACGCGTTGGGATGAGCTCTTGGCAGGCGAGCGGGTGACATTTGATTTTGCCAGCAGTGCAAGACTCACGACCATTGAGTTTCGTTTGTCCCGAGAAAATGGCCGTGCAGAAGAGGGCGTCGAGCGCTTTATTTTGGAACCGAGCAATTGGTTTGTTCGCATGCTCGTCAAGCCGATCGTACTGACTTATTCCAGCCAAAATAAAACCCTCATTGGCTATGAGGGTTTATCTAATATTCGGAAAGATGGGGGAGGGAACCATACGGTGCAGATCACCTTCCCCCAATCGCATCAGTTCTCGATGCGCCAACTGCCATCGGATTGACGACAAGCCGTGCCATAGACCTGCTCGGTCTGCCCACCGATTTGAGCATCTAAACTAAACTCCCGACAAGGCCCTTCTGTGGTCTCAATTGTTGCCGTTGGTGTGACCGCATACTGATAGCCGGTGTCTGGGTTTTGCCAAGTGGTCACCACACCTGTTCGGGTGGTTTCCATGGCCGCAGCGACTTTCATGCGATCGACCTCATCCATGGACCGACCCACCGAACCGCCAATGGCCATACCCGCCATCGCACCGATAATGGTTGCAGCGGTTTGTCCTCGACCGTCACCCACTTGGCTACCCAAGAGTCCGCCCAGCACGCCACCAATCACCATTCCAGTCCCCTCATTGGGGCCAGCAGTGGTGGCACAGGCTGCCAGTGTCAGACTCATCATGCCAATCATCGCCAATTTAATTGATTGAATTGCCTTCTTCATTTGAGCCTCCTTGTAGTGCCTTTTTACCTACCCAGAATACCTGAGTTTGATTGTTAGACAACTATTCTCCGAATTCGTCCTGATAATCTTCCATCGAGGCCTGAACCACCGCGGCCGCGTGTTCATGCCCATAAATGTTATCCAAAGACACATTTGAAGGTTCACCGGGTAGCTGCTTGTAGGTGAGAAAGTAATGGCGGAGGCGCTCGGCTAGGGATTTCGGGAGCTCGGAAATGTCCTCTGCATCGCCCCAGAGGCTGTCATTTTCCAAAACCGCCACGATTTTGTCGTCTGCCTCACCATCGTCGATCATTTGCAACCCGCCAATCACGCGCACATTCAGAAGAACCTCTGAGCGGCTGATCGGACGTTCGCTGAATACGCAGATATCGAGAGGATCACCATCCCCGCCACCGGCACCCGGACACAGCTGACCAACCCGCTCGCCGCAATAGGTTTTGGGGATAAAGCCATAGAGGGTGGGGGGTTGGGAGGAGGTCCGTTGGGGACGATCGACACGCAAGTAGCCGGTTTTCTTGTCAATTTCGTATTTGACGGTGTCGAATGGCGTCATTTCGATATAAGCGTGGACCCGATGCGGCGGTGCCTTGCCGATCTCAAGACCATGCCACGGATGCGGACGCCAACGATAAAAAGGCTGTGGAAACGGCATAAAACAATCCCTACTGTGGGTGAAAATTGATTGTGTAGTATACCGACCCCAAGCCCCAGCTAGGGTTTGGAAACAAGATACACACACTCGGTAAGTGCCGTTAAACCCTTAGCTCTCATGCCAGGATGATGCTCCAGCACGTCGCGCACCTCCAAGCGCTCGAAGTCTAGCCCATGAAAACCAACTATTTCCTCATGTAATACCGAGAAAGGTGGGCCATCCATATGTATTTGCTCATATTCAAAGGTGATCAAGAGGCCGTTTGCGCCAGGGGCCAACAGGCTGACCAGTTGGTCAAGATAGCGTTGGCGCAGATCAAAAGGCAAGGCGATCAGCGCTGCGCGATCATAAAAATGGTCAAATGCCCCATACGGGCCTGCTTCAAAGGCAAAAAAGTCACCTTGATGGATCTCGATGCCCTGGTGGGCATAACGAATCAATCCAGTCGGTAGCGTGGAGACTTCTAACTCATCACGACTCATCCCAGGCCACTCGTCGAAAAAGGCGCTGACAGCGCGCGGGTCAAGTTCAACGCCGACAATGGGCCGATGTCTGGCTCTCAACCAATGTAAGTCAAGGGACTTGCCACAGAGAGGAACTAGGATTGGGGCATCGGTCGGGGCAGAGACACTGGCCCAATGTCGATCTAGGGCCCAGTGGGGCGTCGAGCGATGAAAGCCAATTTCGCCCAAAGCCCAACGCTCTGCCCAAAAGTCATGATCCATAATTATACATAATATACATTATGCGAACTTATAGATTCAATCCTCAACCACAAGGCCACCCCCAACCTCGCCTCTGAGATCGGTCTCTACGCCCTGGCTGACCACCACGTTCCCGACAACTATGGCATTCGGGCCCAATACGATTCGGCCTGTGTGATGTGATCGATCCTCTCTGGGCAATTTCAGCACCACCGAGCCGGCCACTTGTGTGTCTCCGCCAATGACAATCTCAAGCTCAGTCTTAGAGCCCATCGACCAGCCAGAGACTTCAAGCTCCGATAAATCAATCACGACATCTCCATCGATTTCAGAGCGACCAGCCACGTCGATTTTTCCGTTATGAGACTGAATGTTGCCACCCACGTCGACATCGGCCAGTTCAACGGCACCGTTGCGACTGGTGATGTCCTTGGCCACGGACGCACCCGAGATCGATATTTTTCCGTTGCGTGTCTTGACTGAGCCTTTGATGGTTGATTGAGACTCAATCATGATCCGACCATTGCGCGTCTCAACGTCATCAACCATGGCGCCAGTCTCGAGCCGAATCGATCCATTGCGCGTGCTGACATCGCCCGCTTGGCCGTTTTGACCGATCACAATGGAGCCATTGCGGTTTTCGACATCTTCGACCTGGCTGCCGTCACCAAGGGAAATGCCGCCGTTCCGATTAGAAATGTCACCTGCTATGAGCTCATCGCCGACGGCAATGGCGCCGTTCCGAGACCGGATTGACCCATTCACGCGCACATTGTCGCCCAGCTGGATTGCGCCATTTCGGTTGTCGATATCACCCTTAACGACCGCGCCGTCACCCACTCTAATGGGATCGTTTCGGGCTTCAATACTGCCCGTCTCAGTGTCACTGGGCACCACTACAGGATCTGCCACCGCTGCTTGGATGGACGAGGCCAGAATGACTGATACAAACATTGCCTGTAACACTCGACCTGAGCCGATGTCTCTCGCTTTAAAACACATACGACTTACCTCCACGCGATATGGTTACCAATCCCTAGCCTAATCCGGACAACTGATTGCGTCACGTGCCAGAGGTCATGAGTCGCATTAAGGGGTCAGCAGCCATTGTTCCAACCAAGCATTGAGCTCACCATAAAAATGCCGGCTGTTGGGCCCACTCATGATCCAGTGGTCCTCACTTGGGTAAACGAGCAATCGGCTCTCAATCTGCTGTCGTTGCAACGCCGTCCAGTATTCAAGCGAATTGGCCAACGGCACCCGCTCATCTTTCATGCCGATGGTGACGAGCACAGGCGTTTGCCACTGATCTGCAAAATTGATCGGATTTTGGGCTGCCCAAACCTCCGGCAATGCCCATGGCGGACCACCCATATTGGCCTCACGATGATAGACCGCATCACTCGTGCCCCATTGTGTGGCTAGATTTACTAGGCCCGCATGCGAGATCAGGCACAGATATCGGTCAGTTGATGATTGCATCCAATTGGCCAAATGCCCGCCATAACTGGCGCCCCCTGCACACTGTCTGCTCCCATCGATGAAGTCAAAACGCTCGATGGCCACATCAACGGCATCGTTGATGTCTTTGGCCGGGCCTTGAAGCGGGTCTCCTTGAATCGCCTGAGCAAATGCCTCACCAAAGCCAGTCGAACCCCGATAGTTCGTCAAAACCAAGACAAAGTCTTCGCGCGCCAACAGGTGGTAATTCCAACGAATAAAGAAATAGTCCTGCCACTGTGAGTGCGGACCGCCATGCATCAGCGTCAAGACCGGGTAGCGTTTTTCTGGATCAAAGTTGGCAGGCTTGACCAACATGCTGTGGATGGCCATGCCTTCGTCATTTTCAAACCAGAAATGCTCCACGGGCGGCAGGTCTAAGTCGGCAATCGCTTCTTGAGTGAACTCAGTTAAAGCCTCATGAGTCCCCTCCTCCACATCAATCTGGACCACTTCAGCTGGGCGGTGCGCTGCCTGCCAGTTGCCAAGGAGCACTAGCTCACCATCGCGCATGGCACCTTGAAGCCCCGCATAAATGCCACTGTCTACCTCAAAGCTCAGTTGGGTTTCGGCATCATCCACAAGATCCGCTTGATAGATTTTTACGTGACCTGCATCTTGACCTAGCACATAGACCTGTCCGTCACCAGGCATCACAAACTGTCTGACACGGCGACGATCGGGCATTTGGATGGTATTGACCACACTGGCATCGGGCCAAGACCATACAACAAGTTCCGAGGCGTTGAATACTCGATCAGTGCGAGGCGTTTTGCTCGCCACCAAGTATTGACCATCGGGCGAGAAAGTTGCACTTGAATAGCTGTCATCACCTTCCAAAGCCTCGCTGCCGGTCAGTCGCACGGGCTCCCCTCCCGTGGCATCGACCAGCCACAGATCTTGGTCGGTGTAATCAAATGCATAGCGATGACGATTGTCACTGGCTGAGAAAACAAGGCTTTCGCCATCCGGCGTCCAAATGGGATTCAAACGCGCACCTGAACTGGCTCTGGAACCGGCAAATCCTGGTTTCTGGACCAACTGGGATTCACCAATGACATCAATGAAGTCATCATCGCCAATGGTTTGTACAAACAGTCGAGGTTCAGTCCCGTCCAACCAGCGGTTCCAATTTCTGATGGGAAAGCCGGTGTATGTAAGAACATTGACACCTTCGAGCGCATCGACATCCCCCTCAGATTTCTCGGTCTCTGTGGGATCAATTTGTGAAACAAAGGCGATGCGCGTGCCATCTGGCGAAAAGACCGCTTCAGCCGCTCCGTTGGGGTGATTGGTGATGCGCTTGGCCTCACCGCCTTGAGTGAGTGAGAGCAAATAAATTTGGGCCTCCTCATCCCCTGCCCGTCTTGCACGAAAGGCTATTTGGGTGGAATCCGGCGACCAAGCCACTTGGGATTCACCGCCATTGGTGTAGGTCAATTGCCGAACATCATTGACGCCTGTGAGATCAATCAAATATAAGTCACTGCTTTGCTCCGATCTGTCATAGGCAGGCGTGGTGACACTCACAATGGCTCTCGAGCCATCTGGGCTCATGACCGGCGAACCGACTCTCGGCATCAACCAAACATCCTCATGAGTGATCGGTTTGGCCAGACCAGATTGAGCCAATAACAATAATAATCCTGCAAAGACAATAAACGCTGCGGGTCTTATCTCAAGCATTCGAACTCTCCTCAGTGGCGGTTCATTGGAATTGTCATCAATTTTCAACACCCATAGACATGATGTCACATTTTTTGTAGGGTGAGTGACTCACTCATTGAAAGGGGGATTGACCAATGGCAAGTTTCGATATTTTTTGTGAACCACACATGGGATGTGTTAAGACCGCGGTGGCTGAAGCAAACGCCATCGCACTGAAGCGTTACGATTGGCAAGGCACAGAGGCTCAGTATGCGCTCAAAGCCAAGTCAATCGTTTTGACGGGTCGGTCATATCAACAACTCGACCAAATGCTTAAAGAGCTCTGTTTTGCGCTGCGACGACAACGGGTGAGCTTGGCCTTTATTGGGGTGAAACGCCCCACTCTGAATAAAGGTGTCTACACCGCTCGGTTGACGATCGAGCGCGGCATCACGCGCGAATGGTCAGACTATTTAATCTCGACAATGAACCAAATGGGGGTTTCGGCCAAATACAGCTATCAAAATGGTGAGATCCATGTGGTCACAGGCCACATCGATGATGCACAGCAATTGATTGCACACATGCGAGCTCGTAAGTTCGATATCCCCATTCACTACCGCAATCTTGAGAAGCACTAAGGCCAAAAAAAGGCCCAGGGTTAACCTGGGCCGTTTTTGAGCACTGATCTAGGCTAGATGGAATCTAGCAGACTAGCCACATTTGGAATATCCGCACGCCAAACAGGTCTGGCAACCATCTAAGAGCACCAATGCTTTGGTGTTGCACTTGTGACACAAAGTCGCGCTGGCCGGGAAAGAGGCCTCTTCGGCTACCTCAGCGGTTTTTTTTTCAGCCGATGAAGCGACGGACTCGGCGCTTTCTTTTTCACGCGCCTCGATCTCAGCACGCTTTTGATCGAGCATGAGCATTTGTTGCTCGCTCAATTCATCCGGCTCTAGCAAACCAATGCGACGCAAGTGATGCTCAACCACTGCACCGATATCGGCCACAATCGATGGAACAAAGCGCCCCCCTGGCTTGAAGTATCCACCTTTTGGATCAAATACCGCCTGCAACTCTTCAGACAAAAAGGTGACATCCCCGCCCTTTCTAAAGACGGCCGACATGACGCGCGTCAGCGCAACAATCCACTGGAAGTGATCCATGTTCTTTGAGTTAATAAAAATCTCAAAAGGACGTCGCTGCTCGTGTTCGGTGCCTGCATTTAATATGATGTCATTGATGGTCACATACAGGGCGTGGTCATCCAGAGGCGTTCGAATCTTGTATGTGGCACCCTCCAAGCACTCCATGCCCTCTGGGCGCTCGAGTTTTTCATGCATGCGGATGATCTCAGCCTTTTGGGGTAGATCGGCCGCTCCAGTATCCGCTGAGGCGCTTGACTCTGAAGGCTTGGAACCGCCCACGTTGTAACTGACAATCTTTTTATCGATCTTTATGGCCATTGTGCGCTCCGGGATCCTTAAAACTTACCGTAGTAGCCCTCTTTGAGGGCGTCAAATAAATTGGCTGCGGTGTGGGTCTCTCCATCATATTCCACCTCTTCATGGCCTTTAAGCTCCACAGTTGACCCGTCTTCCAGCTCAAAGCGGTAAGTGGTCGACTCGAGGTCTTTATCCGTCACCAATACGCCTTGGAAAGCTTCCGGATTAAATCGGAACGTGGTGCAGCCTTTGAGACCCTGTTCCCAAGCGAACAGATAGATGTCTTTGAAATCCTCATAGGGATAGTCAGTCGGCACGTTGGCTGTCTTGGAAATGGATGAATCAATCCATTTTTGAGCGGCTGCTTGCACTGATACGTGCTCTTTGGGCGTAATGCTCTCCGCGGTCAAGAAATAATCAGGCAACTGCTCATCTTCTGCTTCTGAGTACGGCATGGCCTTTTCATTGACCATGGTCCGGTAAGCGAGGAGTTCATAGGAGAACACACTCACCTTTTCCTTACTCTTGCGCCCTTCACGAATCACGTTTCGGTTGTAGTGATGCGCAAAACTTGGCTCAATACCATTGGATGCATTATTGGCGAGGGACAAAGAGATCGTGCCCGTTGGCGCGATTGAGGTATGGTGCGTAAACCGCGCACCGACCTCTGATAAACGCTCCACCAACTCAGGTGCGACCTCTCCCACCTTTTGCATGTATCGGCTGTATTTGGCATGTAGCACACGGCCCGGCACCTTTTGGCCAATCTTGAACCCGTCTTTCTTCATTTCGGGTCTGAGTCTGAGCATCTCAGCGGTGACTTCAAACTCATCAGCCATGATTGGCGCGGGGCCTTTTTCCTCGGCCAGTTCTAGCGCTGTCTCCCAACCCGTGATGGCCATTTCCTTGGAGACCTCTTCGGTGAATGCCAATGAATCGGGTTGCCCGTATTTCATGCCCATCATGGTCATGGCCGAACCCAAACCCAAAAAGCCCATGCCGTGACGGCGCTTGTACTCAATTTCTTCACGCTGACGGCCCAGTGGCAATCCATTGACCTCGACCACGTTATCCAACATGCGTGTGAATATTTTCACGGTCTTACGATAGTCGTCCCAATTGAACTTGGCGTCTTCAGTGAAGGCGTTGTCCACAAAGCGGGTGAGATTCACCGAGCCGAGCAAACAAGCGCCATACGGCGGCAAAGGTTGCTCACCGCAGGGGTTGGTCGCCCGAATGTTCTCACACCACCAGTTGTTGTTTTGCTCATTGATTCGATCAACCAAGACAAAGCCGGGTTCTGCAAAGTCATAAGTTGATGACATGATCATGTTCCAGAGGCGTTTGGCCGGCACTTTGGTGTAGATCTTGCATGCCACCAAGCCCTCTTCATTCGAGACGTAGCCCGCTCTCGTGGGCCATTCGCGCCACATCACCTGCTCCGGGTCGTTGATATCAATTTCTGAGGCTTCTTTTTCCAAGACAGGGAACACCAGTGGCCAGTCAGCTTCTGCCTTCACCGCCTCAATGAAGTCGTCTGTGATCAGCAATGAGCAGTTGAATTGGCGAAGCACGCCGTCCTCGCGTTTGGCACGAATGAACTCCATGACATCGGGATGCGAGACATCAAAGGTCGCCATTTGAGCACCACGGCGGCCGCCAGCCGACGAGACGGTGAAACACATGCGGTCATAGATGTCCATAAAAGACAGTGGGCCCGAGGTGTAGGCGCCCGCTCCCGACACGTATGCACCTTTCGGACGCAGGGTTGAGAATTCATAGCCAATGCCACAACCGGCTTTGAGCGTGAGCCCGGCCTCATGGACTTTGTCCAGAATGCCGTTCATCGAGTCCTCGATTGTGCCTGAGACCGTACAGTTGATGGTCGAGGTGGCCGGCTTGTGTGCCTGAGCGCCAGCGTTGGAGGTGATCCGCCCTGCTGGGATGGCGCCTCGTCTCAGCGCCCATAAAAATTCTTTATACCAGTGCTCCTTGAGCGCCTCGGTTGCCTCCACATCGGCCAAAGCTCGCGCCACCCGCTGATAGGTCGCGTCAATGTCCTGGTCGATGATTTCAGCGGTTTTCGACTTCAGTCGATATTTTTTGTCCCAGATGTCGAGAGAGGCCTCTTGAAAACCGATCTCTGGGAGCGCTGCCGACAATGCCTCTGCTGAAACGCCCATTTGTTAACCTCTTGATTTTGCGTGTACGACCAATGTTATCCACAGGTTGTTCAACCCAATATCCACAACCTGTTGTGTGATTTTCCCCGACGCAGCACAATATCTTGTGCCACCCGAGTACTCTACTGAGATCGCTTATAAGAATCAAGGGAGAATTTGAGAATCGAGCGAGAAATTTAGTCGGACTCTGCTTTCGGGTCCCTTTCCATCAGGACGCGCACCCCTTTGGCCGGGCTCCAGCCCTCGAATATAATGCCCCAGACTTGCTCAGTGATGGGCATATCAACACCGAAACGCCTGGCCAGTCGCATGGCCTCCCTGGCCGTATTGACTCCTTCAACGGTCTGCCCGATGGACTCGAGCGCTTCATCAACGCTGAGCCCACGTCCCAAGGCCAAGCCAAACCGTCGATTGCGTGAGGAGTCCCCAGTGCAGGTGAGGACCAGATCGCCGACACCCGCCAAACCAATCAGCGTTCTAGGATCGGCCTCGATGGCCTCCCCCAGCCGGATCATTTCCGCTAAACCACGGGTAATCAAAGCCGCTCGCGTGTTTTGACCCAAACCCAAGCCATCTGCCAACCCACAGGCCACGGCGATGACATTTTTTAAAGCGCCACCGAGCTCGGCACCCACCAAATCTGCCGTGTAATAGGCCCTAAAACTCTCACCGTGCAACATGCTGGCCCAACGTGCGCCGAACTCAGGGGTGTTGGAGGCCACAGTCACTGCGGTTGGCAACCCCAAGGCCACCTCATTGGCAAACGAGGGGCCACTGACCAAGGCCAGAGGCACGGCCTCTGGTAATCGACTGGCTGCGACTTGGTGCAGGAATTGCCCTGTCCCCGGCTCAAACCCTTTACACGCCCACGCGAGCCCGGTCTGGGGACTCACTTTGGATTTCACCCGGTCCAGCGTCTGCGCAAACGCATGGCTGGGCGTGACGATTAAGAGGTGATCCGCATCACGGATGCAGGCGTCCAGATCGGCAAAGATTTGCAGTGACTCGGGCAGGTCTACATTCGGAAGGTAGGCCTCATTGCGCCCGCTTTGCAACATGGCCTCGGCCTGAGCGGGCGAATGGGTCCACAAACTCACCTGATGCCCAACGCGCACCAGCTGCAAGCTCAGAGCCGTGCCCCAAGAGCCTGCGCCCAACACTGCAATGCGCGCCATGGGACGCTCAGTCATTACTGAGTGCTTTGCGGTGCATCGCCACTTTGAGCCTGAGCATCAGCGATTCTTTGTCTGAACACGGTCTCAAAGTTGATGGGCTGCATGGGTGGCAACATGAAACCACCGGCCATCACCAAATCAGCAATTTTGGCTCGGTTGTAGGGATAGAGCACATTCGGGCACAACACGTTGATGGCATAAGGCATTTGTTCTTCAGTGAAATTAGCGAACGTGAAGATGCCTCCATACTGAACCTCACAGACAAACACGTTTTTCTCACCTTCTTTGGCCGTCACGGTCACCGTCAAGATCACTTCCCAACGGCCCTCACCCATATCTGTGGTGCGCTGGGCCAAGTTCAAATTCACATCTGGCTGGCCGGTGGCGTTGTCGAGCTCGTGCGGCGACTTGGCTTCGAATGAGGCATCTTTCAGGAAGATGTGTTGCAAAGACATATTGGGCCCTTGCACTGAATTGTTGCTACCTTGGGCGTTATTTTCTTCAGACATAGTTTGTATATTCCATTTAATCTATTGAAAAAACTACTTATTTTGATTTCTTTTTCTCTTTCTTACTCGGTGCGCCTTTCTCGCGGCTAATGGGCTGCTTATCGCTCTCCCACTGGGCCAAACCGCCTGCGAGCATTTTGACGTTCTCAAACCCAAGCTTCACCAGCCGGTTGGCCATCTGCGGTGAGACCTGCGCTGAGCGGCAATACACCAACACTGGGCGCGAGATTTCTTTTAGAAGCTTCTGATTACTGGCCTCGAGACGCGAGGGGGGCAAATGAATCGCCCCTGCAATATGGCCCTTCGCGAAATCGGTGCTGTTGGAGACATCGATGATCAGCGGGTCCTCTTGATTGATGAATCGAACCGCTGCCAGCGTATCAAGCTCCTGCCACTTGCGACCCAGCCGAGCCACCTCCCACACAATCCAAGCCACAAGGACGGCGAAAAACAACCCAGTGAGCAAGAGGTTGTCCTGTCCAAATTCGATCAATGATTCCATGAAACCCATCTCGTGACGCTTAATCAACACGCTATTATCGTTTATCTGCCCAACAGATGCCAGCACCTCAGGCCAACTGAGCCTACGGTGTGGGATAATGAGCACATCTTTTGCTGGAGCGTCGTGATGCCGACACCAAAGCCTGTCTTGCTGTTGATCCTCGATGGCTGGGGAGACCGCCCCGCCACCACGGACAACGCCATCTCCTTGGCCTCTACCCCCAATTGGGACCACCTCGTGGCCAGCTGTCCGAGGACGAATCTGGTGACTCACGGTGAAGCCGTTGGCCTGCCTGAAGGTCAGATGGGCAATTCCGAGGTTGGGCACATGAACATTGGCGCGGGGCGGATCGTCTATCAAGACTTCACGCGCATCTCCAAGGCCATCTCTAGCGGTGAGTTTGCGCACAACGAAGTCTTACTCAACGCCATGGCGCACGCAAAATCACACGGCGGGACTCTGCACTTGTTTGGGCTGCTCTCGCCTGGTGGCGTGCACAGCCATGAAGCACATTTATTTGCCACCATCGAATTGGCCCTAGCGCAGGCTGTCCCACGCATCGCTGTGCACGCATTCACCGATGGGCGCGATGTCGCGCCTCGCTCTGCCCTACCCTCAGTTCAAGCGCTGGAGCGCTATGGCGAACATCCATCGGTCACACTGGCCAGCCTCAGTGGCCGTTACTTTGCCATGGACCGCGACAATCGAT
>CAJXNU010000028.1 GCA_913057255.1 uncultured Wenzhouxiangella sp. | reverse complement strand
CCGCCATGCCCGTCAGACCTGCCACTACTGCAGTCGTCAAGGTATTTCTTTTCATTACAACACTCCTAAAGTTGTTGAACACAGGGCTCTGTGTGAACATCAGCCTATTGAAGTCGCCCGATAGGCAAACCCGTTTAGCCAATGCAATTCTATGCTAAAGCATATCTAAATGTAAAGCAAACGGTATTTCAGGGTTAATTTTGAACGAACCACCAGGCCCCGTCAAGCCGAATCCAGGTTTCTTCTATCTCTCTGCTCAACCGCATTTGGCCCATCCCCGCTGGGGCACCAACGGCCTGATAACCCACTAAGACATTGATTTTACAGAGATCTTCCTCACAATCCCTACCAACGACCTCAGCGCTAAGCCATCTCAATGGCCGCCCAGCCATGTCTCTGGCGTAGTCAAATCGATTGGTTGTTTGCCGAAAACCAGGGGTCAAATACTCCCAAGCCGCCTCAAAATCTCTCGCCAAAACAAGGTCCCAGCGGGCTTGAGCCCGATCCTCGATCGTCTCACTGGGCGCTTCGGAGCGACAACCGACGAGCATCAGAATAAGAATTATTGCGATCAGCAATACTCGGCTATCCCCTTGGAAGATCGATTTGTTGGCTTTAAAACCATCCATTGTCGTATTCACCATCTGTCAGTCAATTAAGGCGTTTCTTCATCCACTCGGAGAGGTCTTAGTCCTCTAAACTCCCGCGTGATCTCATCGGAGACCTCACGCAGACGCTCGGTAGACTCAATTACCGTCGGCGTAATCAAGACCAAGGTTTCTGATCGCGTGGCCCGGTTATTTGTGGAGCGGAACAAGGTACCCAGACCCGGAAGCCGCTGCAGACCAGGCACGCCGCTCATGCTCTCGGACTCATCATCTTGAATCAAGCCCCCCATCATAATCGTTTGGCCAGACTGAACGGCGATTTCTGTTTGTAAGGTCCGCGTGTTAATGCTCGGGTTATTGCCCACACCCGGATCGCCTGGAGATGAGACCTCTTGTCTGATGTCCAAATACACCAACCCGCCTGGATTGACCCTAGGGGTTACATCCAAGGTCACACCGGTGGAAATAAATGACACATTGCCGATGGTGCTGCCGGTGTTACCCCCTGTAATGAAGCTGGTTGACTGCACCGGCACCTGTGAGCCCACGTTGATCGTGGCGCTGGAATTGTTTCTGACCATCAACGACGGCGAAGAGATGGTTCTCACATTGGAAATCGACTCCAGTGCCTCAATGGTTGAGGCAACAAAGGTTCTGCTCAGGTTTCTTCGGGTCACTGTCCCTAAGAAGCTGCCGCCACCACCGAAAGTGATCGTATTGGCATCGCGGCTGGGCGCAAAGCCCTCTGGCAGCGTGACAGTGCCCGCCTCGCCGTCTGCGCCTGTGAAGGTCGCGCCCCGGTTGGCCAGGAACCAACTGACCCCATAGCGAAGCTGGTCGTTGAGATCGACGATCAAGACTTGGGCCTCTACCAACACCTGCAGTGGCTCTTCATCTAGGCGCTTGATTGCCGAGATAATGGCATCGTATTGCCCAGGCGAGGCTTGAATCAGCAAGGAATTGGTTTCTGCCACCGCCGTCACTCGGACATCCTCAGTATTGCCCAGCACCAAGCCATCACCACCACTGGAGGTGCTGGCTGCCTGGCGTCTCGACGCGTTGAACTCTGTGGCCGAGGAAGCCACTTCAGCTCGCTCCATCCCAGGTGCCACCTCTCCTGCATCCCGACGGGGCGTGGCGCGCCCACCGGTGGTTGTCGCCCCAAAAATACCGCTGAGGTAACCCGCGACCACATCGGCCTCTAAGTTTTTCACCCGATAGACATACAACCGAGCGCCGGCCTCAGGGCTGGAGCGGTCCAGTCGCTCAATCCACTCCTCGGCTTGGTCCAGATAGTGCTCACTGGGCGTGATCACCATCACGGCATTGAGCCGCTCTAGGGGGATAAAGCGGAACATTCCCGCCAAGGGCGTCTCGCCACCCTCGCCAAAGACCGCCTCGAGCTCGGGCAACAATTCACCGACCTCAATGCGCTCCAAGCTAAACATCCCCACCGACATGCCGGCCAGCCAATCGACATCGAAGCTCTCGATGATCTGCAGATAATTGTTGAGCTCGAAGCGTGTTCCGGCAATAAACAGCAGTCCTCGGGCATTGTCAGCGTTAAAGATGCCATCTTCTCTGGCATAGGGCTGCAATAGTTCTGCCATTTTGGCTGGAGATAGGTATTGCAGAGGAACGGCCATGACTTCATAGCCCTGCGCCATGCCAGCAGAGTCCAATCTGGGCACCAAATTGCCTCGCACGGCCTCCCCGATGGGGACCACGTGATATTGGCCCTCGCGCCAGATCAGCGTGGCGCCATTCCAACGCAGCAACATCTCCAGAATGGGCATGATTTGGTCTCGGCCCACCGGACGGGCAGTCGAGAAAGTGACCTGGCCGCTGACGCCTGGAGAGATGATGTAGTTGACTTGTAAAAGCTCATGCAAGATCGCGTGCACCACCTCTTGAATGCCTTGGCCTTCAAAATTCAGGGTGATCTCGCCCTCTTCGCTGGGTGGGGCTGCTCGAGGGGCTGCCGCCTCTTCGTTGATGAAGGTGCCAGTGCCGGGGAAGCGCTCTGAGCCTTGGAAGGTATCGCTTGCTTGCTCACCTTCAGCAAAAACCAATGGCTCATCACCCGCCTCTCTCTGGGCCTGACGTGCCGCTTCCACTTCAGCTTCCACGACTTCGATGTCGGTGTCCACTCGCTCCTGCAGGCCAGAACAGGCGGCCAAAAAAAGCACCATGAATGCCACCAAAAGCCGCAGGCGCCCACGGGGTTTGTCGGCGTTAGCTGGCCACTGTCTCATCTGTGTTGTCATCAAACGACTCATCAACTTGGACTTCCTAATTGTGTGGTTCTTCTTTGTGTTCTTAATGTTTGGTTCTTGTTTTTGCTAATTCGTTCATCTCACCGAGCTCATCGACGGTTCTTCAAGCGTGTCTATGGCTAGGATTCCGGTTCCGGCTCTGGTTCGGGATCTGGATCCATCTGACCTTGAGCGCGCTCTGCGGCTCTGGCCCGTAATTCCGCGCGGCGTTCGGCTACGCGTTGTCGAATCAACTCCGCTCGACTCTGAGCTTCTTCGGGATCCACCGCCTCTGCCGATTGAGCGGCCGCCTCTTGGGCGGCATTGGTCGCCAGTCCAGAGTTGCCCGCGATCAAGCCCTCTGTGTGCACCTGTAATTCCAGGGCAGAGCGTTGACCGTCCACTGAGACAAAATCGGCTTTCCGAGGGGTGATCTCGCTGAGCTGCCAGGCCGCTTGTTCACCCTCGAGACTCATCCCTTCTCTCAGTACCATCACCTTACCGGCTACCTCGTCATTGACCATGGCGATCTTCGCCTCTGGGGTGATGATGATGCCGGCCACCGCCGCTTTCAAAGGCTCGATGGGATCCGGCTCTGGAATGGGCTCGATCTCGGTTTCGACAACCTCTTGGGCCACGGCCAGTTCGGGGAGACGGCGGTCAGGGAAAAAGACCGGTCGCTCAATGATCATGGCGTACTCTGCCAACTCTTCTAGCCCCGTGTCGGGGACCTCGACGGGATTGGCGCTGATGACTTGGCCATCTGCTGGCTTGATGCGATCCACGCCGCTGGTTAAAAAGAGACCCACAAACACCAGACCCACCAATCCCAGAAAACCTAGAATGGCCGCAAGCACGGTGGTGAGGAGGTTTTTTTCTAGATCAAACATCGCTCACTTCCTGCAGCTCGCTTCGGTAGCCATACATATCAAAACGAACTTCCAAGGCCCCCTCGACATTGGAGCCCCGCCGAGTCCGACCGCCCCGTTGCTGAATGATCAGTGAGTCAATAAAGATCATGGGGGTGTTGCGCTCGAGCGAATAAATGATTTTGACCAAATCGTCCAGCGGGCAGGTCATGCGAACATTGACCGTGACCTGCTCAAATCTCTCTTCTTCATCGGGCGCCCGGTTTTCTGTCGCGGTCACTCGACAAAACTCGGTGTGCTGTGATTCATTTCGAACCGTCTCTCTCAAGGTCCGCGTCAGGCGCGCCGCTGCCAGAGCGAAACTGTCCTCACCCAAAAAAAGCGCACTGTCGAGTCGCGCTTCTTCCAGTTCGGCCAATCGGGCTTCCAGATCCTCACGTCGGTTGATCGCAGCTTTAAAGCGCGCGGCTTGTTGTTCTAGCTGATTGATTTCAGAGGCCAGGGCTGTTTGCGCGCTCACATACCAATGAAAGCCGACAAAATAGACCGCGCCGATCGCGATGATCAACAGACCGATGGCCAACGGGCGATTATTCTCCTTCTGCGGCAGCCACTGCATGGCCAGCCCTCCTCTCTATCCCGACCTGCACCGTGAATCGCTCTTGATCGGTGTCTGGGTCGATGGTGACTCGGCCACGGAAAGCGGCATCCTCAAACAGATAGCTGTTGTTGAGCAACTCAATCAAGCGCTGCGAGCCTTCGGCGTAGCCCATCATGGTGACTTCCTCACCACGGACTTGCATCTGCTGTAACCACATCCGCCCTGGCAAGATGCGCGTGACTTCATCTAAGACATGCACCATCACGGCCGCTTCAGACCGCTTCTGGGCGAGGAAGTTGGCCGCATCCAAGGCATCGGTCAATTCCCGTTGCAACGCCATCACGGCTTGGGCCTCGGTTCGAAGGCCATTGACCTGGAACTCTAGGCGAGCCACCGTCCGCTCACGAAGATAGACTGATGAGGCCATAACCACCACGAGCGCCAGCACCGCCACACCGGCTAAGCGCCAATTGAGCTGAGCTCGAGCATAGACATACTCGGGTCGCTTGGCCTCTGGCAGCAAGTTGAAGCCTTCTCGTTTAGGAGTGGCAGGAGCTTCATCCTGATCAGCGCCACTCCCACCAACCAAACGGTCGATGATGTGGGCACGGATCCCAATGGCATCCAGCCGATCGGTCCAGTCCACCAGGCTTTGGATGGGCAAGACGCTGAGGTCCACCAACAAACGCCCACTTTTTTGGTCGCGCTGGGCGATTCGATAATCGAAGTAGACCGTCGATGGGTCAAAGGGGGTGAATTGATCCAATTGATATTGAATGGATTGGCGCAAATTCGATTCAACCGCGGCAGGCAAATCAATTTGTCGCTCTAAAACCGACTCAGGCGCTAGGCACAAAATGACTCGCGGCTTGCCTTGGTCAAACCCATCGAGCAAATTCTGCCAGCGGGTTTTCAAAAGGCTCGCATCTTCTGAAGCCTTGAAGACATCGACTTCAGTTAAGCCATTTTGCTCTTGGAAGATGTGAAGATCACCAGGCTCTGCCCCCGGCACCAACCAAAGGCTCGGGGCTGGTGGCATCAGCCGCTGTTTGAAATGCTCAGGCAATAAGCTGCCGAGCTCTTTGCCCCACCAAGCGAAAAACTCAGGCAACGGGCTGGCGTGATAGCGTGCCCGCAGCTGTCGTTTCCAATCGTTGATGGTCTCTTGAATCATCGCTACTCGCTGACGTTTTCACGCCACTCTAAAATCCTAAAAGGCCTGCCTCGCATGCCCTCACCAATGGCCACCGTCGCCTTGACCGATGCCCAAGTCCCCGTATCGAGCGTGGCCCGTGCGTGCACACTAAAGGTTCGCCCCACGTGTTGCAAGCTCACCAGCTCTCCGTTGGCCATCATCACACCAACCTGTTCGCTGGGGTGATACTGGCCACGTTCCTCCACAAACTCTTCAGCCGCCACCTCATCCATATCGGGCAGCAGGGCAATCACCTCGGCCGGAGCAAAAGCCGGATTGGGCCGACCACCCCCACCACTTACGCTGATGAGGTCTCGGATGTCTTGAAACATCTCTTGGGTCATGCCCATGACCTGCTGCAACTCATCGACGCTTTGAAACGCCTGATTGGCCGGGCCATAAGGATACGCGGCGGCATCATATTCTTCGATTTCTGCCCCAAATTCTGAAGGGAAGTCATCGGCATCCCGCCAATCAATGACCGCATCGGCCAAGCTCACGGCAACCAGTTCATCGACACCCTGATAGAAAAACAGTTCAGTCAATAAATCGACATCGGCCCGATTGATGTTAATTTTACCCGATTCATCGGTGATCCTAATCTCTATGCTCGCCGTCCCAAATTCCACCGTATAAGGCCTGCCATCGCCCACCCAGCGGGTTTCCATGTCCGGATTGAACATCTCGAAAGCAGCCCGATGAACGCCGGCCTCGGCGGCATACCTGGCCCGTGTGGTGTCTAACAAAAACCTCGCCTGCATGGCCTCGGTTCGGGTCAAGACGGCATAGACCCCCACCACGATGGTCAATAGAATCAACAGCCACAGCACCACCAACAGCGCCACGCCTTGATCTTTTCGGGACCGAGTCCCGTCGGCCCGATGGATCCTTGGCCCCGTCACATCAGCGCCGTGGATTCCTGCGCGGAATCAGCAAATCGGCCCCACTTTCGATCACCCGTTGTCGCACTGGCCTTTCGGTATCGACTCTCACCACAGCGGATAAAGTTGGCCAAACCATGCGGTTTTCGCGCTCAACGTCTAAGTCCAACTCAACGGCCATGGGCAGTTGATCGACCATCTCCCAGACATTGTCCCAAAGGGGCTGCAAAGTCTCTGGGTCTTCGCTTAAATACCAAAACTCGCCGCCATTGAGGCCATCGAGCAGCACAATGCCCTCGGTGTCTTCGATCTCACCGGGCTCATAGCCATTGAGCATGGCGTAATAAAACACGAGCTCTCGGCCATTGGGGCCGGGTTCGATGGCCAACTGCTGGACATACGCCCCACCGTAGCTGAGATAACCCGGCATAGGTGCAACAAAGCGAACCCAGTCCTTATCGCCAATAAACCGGATCGGAAACTCGTCGTCCTCTTCTTGTTCGATGATCAATGCCTGGGCGAGGCTCAGTTGGCGCCTGACAAACTGATGCACCACACGAAGATTGTTGGTTTGCTCGATCACCGCCTCGCCGGTGGTACTGGCCCGCTGAGCGGCTCTTAAGCCCCCCACGGCCATGGCCAAGATCATGGACAACAGCGTGATGGCCAATAACACCTCAATCAAAGTAAAGCCGCGCTGCTTCACGAGGACCGCTCCCGCTCTCTGGCTTCCCAGTTGATATCCACGCTTTTTAAGGTCTCAAAGACGACTTGGCGGTTTTCTTCCCACATGACGACCAGCCGGACTTTATAAAGCACTAGGGGCAATTCCATCAAATCGAGCGCCCGCTCATCGGCGACCAATTCTTCGGTGATCTCCATTTCATAGCGGAATCGATCATCGAACTCGCCTCGAGTGGAACCGGGTTCGATCATTTCTTCAAGACCCAAGGTGTCGATCTTTGACTGCGCCCACATCGCCGCTTGGGTGAAATCCCCTGCTCGCCGAGTGTTGGTCATGGAGGTCGATAAAATCTGCATCATCAAACCGAACAATAAGGCGAACATGCCAAAGGCGGCCATCACCTCAATCAGCGTGAAGCCCTGCTGTTTTTTAAATGATTGCTTTTTCATCTGGCTTGGTTTGTTGATCATCACAACTCGCTCGCCCGTTCGCGACTGATCTCACCGGTGAGCCAACCCACCGTGATGTGCCACTCGCGGCCATCGGAGGCCAAGACCACGCGACCGCCGGTGGAGGCACCATCGGGATAAAACCGGATGCCACCGGCGTTATCACCGGTGAGTTCTTGACGGGCAGTGATGAGCTTAATTTCTAGCTCTTCTGGTAGCGTCTTCGGCGGCCGGCCGGCTGCCTGCCAAGTTTTTTGATCGCCATCGACCAAAAAAACCTGCTCTTCTCGCTGAATCACCGCCTGGCCACGGGTGTGGCGCATGGCGGCGGTGATTTCTCTGGCGGTGTTCCTGAGCTCTGCGCCGCTGATTGAGCGAGAGACAGAGACCCCGGCGACGGTGAATAAGAGCACCACCAGCATCATCACCACCATCAGCTCAAATAAGCTAAATCCGTGGTCGCTGCGGGGGCTCGCCGAGGCCATGGACGCTGGCTTATTCCCAGTTGCTGATGCGGGCGTTCGGGCCTTCACCACCCGGCGCGCCATCGGCACCCTCTGAGTGGATGTCGAACGAGCGGTTCTGCCCTGGGTAGCGATACGAGTATGGACGCCCCCAAGGATCGTTGAGGTTGGAATCATTGACATAGGGTCCATTCCAATTGCTCACGCCCGAGGGACGCTCAACCAACTCACGCAGGCTGTTGGGCGCACGCCCAGCGTCTAGATAAAACTCATCAACGGCCATGGACAAGCGCTGAATTTCTGTTTGTGCTGCTCGGACGCGTGCATCCTCACCCCGTTGCATGATGTTGGGTACCACCAATCCGGCGATCATCCCCAAAATCACCAACACCACCAGCAACTCAATCAAAGAAAAACCACCGCTGGTGGCTCGAACCCCTCGAAAAGCTCGGTCCATGTGTCGATGTCTCATCGTTGGACTTGTCATCATTGTCATTGTCTTCATCTCCACTGTCATTTCCCAATATTCGCAACCAATCGGTCAAACCCAGTTTATGCCACCAGTTCGTTGATACTCAAAATCGCCATCAGCACGGACATCACGATCACCCCGATCATCAGCGCCAGTCCCAAGGTCATCACCGGCACCAGCAAGGCCATCAGCCGGTCAATGGTGATCCGAACTTCTCTGTCGTACGTGTCGGCGACCTTGATCAGCATCTCATCGAGCTGACCGGTTTCTTCACCGACGTTGACCATTTGCAGCGCCAACGAGGGGAAATGCCCATCCTCACCCAAGGCTTTGGCCAGCGGCGCGCCGGTCTTGACCCGCTTGGCCGCTTCGGCGACATCTTCGGCCAGTACGGTGTTGGTCATGACATTCTTGGCAATCGAGAGTGCGGATAGTAACGGCACGCCATTGACCAACAAGGTCCCGGTGGTTCGAGCCAATCGCGCGGTCTCGACTTTGGCGATGATATCGCCCACCCAATGGGTATTTAAAAAGCGCCGATCCCAAGCAAAGCGCGAGGTCGGATTGGCCATCTGTGATTTAAACCAAGCCACGATCAGAACGACAATCCCAATAATTGCCCACCAATAGCGCTGCAACACCTCACCCACACCCACGACCACTTTGGTCATAAACGGCAAATCCCCGCCGAAGTCTTCAAACATCGGCGTAAATTGCGGGATGACATAGATCATCAACAGCATCAGCGAGACAATCGCCAAAAACACCAACAGCGCGGGATAAATAAGCGCAGAGACCACGCTGTCTTTGAGTTCTTTGGCACGCTCGAGATACTCCGACATGCGCGCAAGCGTTTGGTCCAGCGAGCCGCCCACTTCACCGGCTCTGACCATGTTGATGTAAAACCGTGAGAACACACCGTGGCGTTCTTCTAGCGCATCGGATAAGGATCCACCCTCTCTGACTCGATTGCGAATTTTTTCAACGGTCGTCTTAATTCTTTCGTTGTCGGTCAGCTCCACCAAAATGCCCAAGGACCGATCCAGTGGCAGCCCGGCGCCCAAGAGCGTGGACAATTGCTGGGTAATATCACCGATGTCTCGCTGACTTAAACCCTTCTTGCCTTTAAATAAGGTATCGAGCCTCAAGCCCTTGCCCGCCTCTCGGGCAGAAACAGGAATCGAGCCCTCTTCTTGAATGCGGGCAATCACCAGCGCTTCGCTGGGCGCTTCCATCTCGCCGGTGATGGTCTCTCCGGTGGGACTGACCGCTTTGTATTCAAAGATGGGCATGTGCTCTCACCAAGCCTCTAGGCTTCTTGGGTCACGCGCAAGACTTCCTCAGCCGAGGTCTCGCCTTTGAGTGCCTTCATCAAGCCATCTTGATACATGGTGCGCATGCCCTCTTTGATGGCCTGTTGCTCGATCTCACCAGCGGTGGCTTGCCGCATGACCATGCGTCGGATCTCATCGGTCATGATCAAGACCTCATGAATCCCCGTCCGGCCCTTGTAACCCGTCGGAACCGCCTCCGAGCTCCCGGGCCGATACAGGCGAATGGGGCGCTCATCGGTGAGGCGATCGAGCCCCAGCTCTTCGATCATCTCGGGCAAGACCTCATAGGCCTCACGGGTCTCAGGATCGAGTCGTCTGACCAAGCGCTGAGCCATGATCGCGTTCACCGTGGAGGTCAGCAAGTAATCGTCCACGCCCATATCGAGCATTCGAGTGACCCCGCCGGCGGCATCGTTGGTGTGTAAGGTCGACAGCACCAAGTGACCGGTGAGTGCCGATTGAATCGCGATCTTGGCGGTTTCTAGGTCCCGCATCTCACCGATCATGATGACATCGGGGTCTTGTCGGACGATCGACCGGAGCGCGCCGGCAAAATCCAGACCAATGGATGGTTTGGCCTGAATCTGGTTGATGCCCTCGATTTGGTACTCGATCGGATCTTCGACGGTGATGATCTTTCGGGTCGGCGAATTGAGCTGACTCAGTGCGGTGTACAAGGTGGTCGTCTTACCCGAACCGGTGGGACCGGTGACCAAAATAATCCCGTGGGGCATCTCTAAGGCTTTGATGAAGGTGTTTTGGGTATCTTCGGCAAATCCAAGACTTGAGAAATCCAAGACCACGGCCTCGCGGTCTAAGATCCGCATCACCACCGACTCACCGTGCGCGGTGGGAATGGTGGAGACCCGAAGATCGAGCTCTTTACCGCCGACGCGGTGCATGATGCGTCCATCTTGGGGCAGGCGCCTCTCTGCAATGTTGAGACGGGCCATGATTTTCACCCGAGAGATGACCGCTGAGGTGGAGCGCGATGGTGGGGCTTCGACTTCTTGCAACACACCATCGATGCGGTATCGCACTTTCAATCGATTCTCAAAAGGTTCGATGTGAATATCAGAGGCTCTGGCTTCAACCGCGCGCTGCAGGATCAAATTCACCAAGCGGATCACTGGTGCTTCGGAGGCGAGATCCCTTAAGTGCTCGACATCTTCTTCATCTTCACCGGCCCCTTCACCACCGAGGCTCTCGGCAATCTGACCCATGGCCGATTTGCCACCCCCAAAATACCGCTCGATGGTGTTGTCAATTTCTGAAGAAATGCCGACATACGGCTGGATGGTGCAACCGGTGGCCATGCTCAAGGCTTGGATGGAAAAGGCATCTTGTGGATCGGCCATCGCCACATCGAGCACACCCTCTGCCATGCGAAAAGGCACCAGATGTTGTTGCTGCATAAAGCGCACCGAGACCTCGCCGACATCGGGGGCGTCTTCTGGATAATCTTTCTCGCCAATGAGCTCAAGGTCTAAGAGTTCAGCCTGGGCGCTGGCCAGATCGCGCTCAGAGACCAAGCCCAAACGCACCAACAGCGTGAGCAAGTTTCCGCCATGTTGCTCGCGGTAGGCCCGCGCGCGGTTTAAGTCTTCCTCACGCAGGCGCTCTTGGTCGATCATCAAGCGACACAGCTCAGCGGCTCTGTCTTCTAAATGATGACTGATGCTCGGCAGCAGACTGGCATCATCGGCATGTTGTGTGGCTTGTGTTTCCATGGACTGACTTATGCTCTCTGGCGCTGGATGTACGCTACACCCGCCAAAACCCTTAAATTTAAGCGTTGATCTTAACCCGAATTGACAGCAAACACCCGCGACAAGTTCAGTGTGGCTTGCGAATCACGTGTGCCTCAATAAAGGCTCGATTCAATAAAATCCATGTAGCCACAGGGATCACGGCCGGCAACATCAAATAGCCCAGCTGATAAAACAGCGCGATCATGTCCATGGGCAAGCCCAGATCGCGGGCTACGACGGCCGCCTCAGGCCCTGACCGAAACGCCAGCTGGGTTAAGGTGTCCCAAAACACCCCCCAGGTGGTGACAAGCGTCACCACTAGAAATCCAATGATCATTTGTACCACCCGCGCTTTGGTGGCCAACGGCGTGGCCATCATCAACCCGAACAATAAGGCCATCCCCCAGGCATAAATCATCGGATTGACTTCAATATTGAGCGCGACGGCTTGGCCATCGACGGGTTGGGATAAGGTCACCAGCGTTTGGATTTCAAAATAAAAATCGAGTTGAACGATTTTAGAAAACACGTCGGGGAAAAAGCCCGTCAACGCCAATGAGGCCAACTGCTGGGTGGGATACATCAACAAACTGGCCGCAAAAAACCACAGGAAAAACCCCAAGGGGAGGTAGAGCAGGGCCAGGATAAACATCTGACGAATGGCGTTGCCGCCAATGTATCCCTCACTGTCTTTTTCCATCTTGTCCTCGGAGGCATCTGTCATGAGTGAGTCATCCTAGCTCAATATTTCCTGATGGATCGACCTTCGCTTTGCTTGGCCCTCATTCCACCCAAGCTCGGGCGTTGTCAAACATTTTCGCCCAAGGAGAGCGGCCTTGCCACTCATCGGGTGCCCAAGATTTTGGTGCCCAAGAAAAGTTCTCATAGCGAAGCAGACGTTCTGGATGGGGCATCAAAATGCTGACCCGCCCATCGTCGTTGCACACCCCGGTGATGCCCTCAACCGAGCCATTGGGGTTATCGGGATAGGTTTGAGTCGGCTCACCGGCAGGGCCCACATAGCGAAGTGCCACCGCTGCCGATTGAACTGCACCGGGCTCTGCAAACACCGCCCGACCCTCACCATGGGCACTGACCACAGGGAGCACGGAGCCGGCCATGCCATGGAAAAACACGGACTTGGAGGCTTCGATCTTGACCAAGCTCAAACGCGCTTCAAACTGCTGGGATTGATTGTGACGGAAATCAGGCCAGGCCCCAGTGCCTGGAATAATCTCTCTTAAGGCAGCCAGCATTTGGCAGCCATTGCAGACCCCGAGGGCAAAGTGGTTGGGGTCATCAAAGAAGTGCTGAAACGCGTCTTTGAGCGCGGCATTAAAAAGAATAGACCGCGCCCAACCCAGGCCTGCGCCGAGCACATCGCCATAAGAAAAACCACCGCAGGCAGCCAGTCCCACATAGTCATCGAGTGTCTGCCTGCCGACAACCAGATCAGACAGAGTCACATCCACCGCCTCGAAGCCTGCCGCCATAAAGGATTGGGCCATCTCGCGTTGGCCATTGACCCCTTGCTCACGCAAAATCGCCACTTTGGGTTTGGCTTGGCCAACCAGCGGCACGATGTCCACCGGTCGCTTGGGTGGATCGAAGGTGAGCTCGGTCCACAGACCCGGTCTTGACCAATCCATCCAGCTCGAGCGTTCTTGATCAGCACTCTCAGGGTTATCGCGCAGGCGCTGAATGTGGTGGCTGGTGGCGCTCCAATGGCCGACCAAATCAGGCATCGGCGCCTCAAACAGCACCTCATCTTGCTGGCTGATGACCAAGTGACCCTGATCTGAATCGGTGGCTGGGTGATGGGCAATGACCCGCGCCCGATTGCCTAAGCCCTTGTCTTCTAGCGCAGACAAAAAGCTCGCCTGCTCGCTTTGGTGCACTTGGACCACGACGCCCAATTCTTCGTTGAATAACCAAGCCAGTCGTTCGCTGTCATCTAGTCCAGCAGGAATCTCTAAGCGAATCCCGGTATGCCCTGCCAAAGCCATTTCGAACACGGTGGTGATCAGGCCGCCATCCGAGCGGTCGTGCAATGAGAGCAAACGTTTCTCGGCCACCCACTGCCAGCACAAGCTCACCAGTGATTGGAGCTCAGCGGCCGAGTCTAGATCGGGCACCGCACCGAGCTCATGGGCTTTGCCTCGGGCCAGCACCTCAGACAAGACCGACCCACCCAGACGTTGCTGACCTAAGTCCACCAATATCAATACTGACGGCTCGTCTTGTAGCTCAGGGGTGATGTGGGCGTTGACATCATGGACCGAGGCAAAGCTCGAGACGATCAAGGAGACCGGCGAGATCATCCGCTCATCATCCATCAGCGTTTGCATGGATAGAGAGTCTTTGCCAACGGGGATGGCCAGACCCAATGCAATGCAAAGCTCGCTCGCTGCACTCACCGCGGCTCGAAGCGCTTGGTCTTGGCCCATGTGACCAGCCGCCGCCATCCAGTTGGCTGAGAGTTTGACGCGCTCCATATCACCAATGGCCACACCCGCTAAATTGGTCAGGGCCTCACCAATGGCCATCCGAGAAGCCGCCGTTGCGTCCCAGATGGCCAATGGGGTTCGCTCGCCCATGGCCATGACGGTACCGGCCTGCCCCTGATAATCTCTCAGGGTGATGGCGCAATCGCTCACCGGGACTTGGTGGGGACCGACCATTTGGTCTCGTACCGACAAGCCACCCACACTGCGATCGCCAATGGTGATTAAGAAAGATTTTGACGCGACGGTGGGATGACTGAGCACCGCTTCAATCACATCCGACAAATCCACGGATGAGAGACCATGGTCTTGGGGCTCGATCTGGTGAGTGACCACATCACGGTGCATGCTCACCGGCCGACCCAGCAAAGCATCTAGGGCCATATCAATGACCGGCAAATTGTCCTGACCGGGACGATCATCAATCAGCCTCAATTGCTGCTCAGCGGTGGCGCGACCAATGGAGGCCACGGGACAGCGTTCGCGCTCACACAGCGATAAAAACGCCGGCCAGTCGGCATCGGCCATGGCCAAGACGTAGCGCTCTTGGGCTTCGTTGCACCAAATGGCCATGGGTGAGAGCGTGGGGTCGGCATTGGGGATGGCCTTTAAAGACAGCTCAGCACCCACGCCGCCATCATGGACAAGCTCGGGTATGGCATTCGATAACCCACCCGCGCCGACATCATGAATCGCTTTGATGGGGTTTTTATCACCCAAGGCCCAACAGCGATCGATCACTTCCTGGGCGCGGCGTTCCATCTCCGGATTGCCACGCTGGACCGAGGCATAGTCGAGCCCTTCGTCGGATTGACCGGAACTCATTGAAGAGGCTGCACCGCCACCGAGTCCAATCAACATCGCCGGCCCTCCCAATACCACGATGTGATCTTTGGGGCTTAGAGAATGTTTATGCGTTTGATCACCCCGAATCATGCCGCTGCCACCGGCGATCATGATGGGCTTGTGATACCCCCACCATTGGTCTGCCACGCGCGAAGAAAAGCTCCGGAAATAGCCCAACAAGGCCGGCCGGCCGAACTCATTGTTATAACGGGCCGCCCCCACGGGGGCCTCGATCATGATCTGTAGGGGACTGGCTAAGCGATCGGGCGGGATGGGCGCATGCGCCCAGTCTTGGTCCACCTCCGAGATTTTTAACTCTGAGACCGTGAACCCAGTGAGCCCAGCCACGGGTCTGGCCCCACGTCCTGTAGCGGCCTCATCTCGAATCTCACCACCGGCACCCGTCGCTGCCCCAGGTGCTGGAGAAATGGCGGTGGGATGGTTATGAGTCTCGACTTTGATTTGGATGTGGCACTCGACATCCCTCTCCCATTCATAGCCAGGGTTTTCAGCCGACGTCGACAAGAGCGTTGAGAGACCGCCTTCAATGACAGCGGCGTTGTCGTCATAGGCCACCACCGTGTACTTGGGGTTGGCTTTGTGCGTGTCTCGAATCAAACCAAACAAACTGCCCGGCACATCCATGCCATCAATGCGCCAGCTGGCATTAAAAATCTTATGGCGACAATGCTCGGAGTTGGCTTGGGCGAACATCATCAACTCGGCATCGGTGGGTGCTCTGCCCAACGGCCCAAAGACATCAGCCAGATAAGCCATCTCGCCATCGGACAAAGCCAGGCCCATCGCCTCATTGTGCTTGGCCAACGTCGCCAATGGGTCCTGGCCTAGATCAAGCCGAGTGACGCCCGGCGCATCTGCCCGATCCGGCGCAAACCAGTCACTTAAATCCTGATCTACCGCCACCCAGACTTCTGTCATGCGATCAAAAAATAGCGCCCGATCCGCTGCTGAAAGCGCCTCCACCTCGATGCCAGAGAACACCAAATAGGTGAAGTGCTCGAGATGGGACCAATCGGCCAAACCGCAGCGCGCGACGATTTCACTGGCGCGACTGGCCCAGGGGGTTTGTGTGCCCGGGCGAGGGGCAATCAGTGCCGAGTGTCTCTGCGGCGCCTCATGCGGTAAAAAAGGCTCGGCGTTTAGGAGCGATAAGAGATTGGCAGGTGGGGCTTGATCGCTGGCAATGACCACCAGCTCATGCGCCGTGACCGAGAGGGTCTGGCCCGTGCTTTGTTGCAATGCCTCTGTGATCGCTTGGACTTTAAACGGTGGCCAGGCGGGCTGTCCAAGCAAATAAATCACAATGGGTGGTCTCTTAAGATGATGGTGACTTTTTCTAACGTATCTTTTTTATCTGCGATTGGTCTTTAAGGGTGGACCTAACGCGTCGAGGCCTCTTGGTCCAACCGGCTCTTGAGCTGGTCGGGCGGCACATAGCCTGGGATCAACGTGCCAGAGAAGGTCATCAGCGCCGGGGTACCGGTCACGCCCATCAACTGACCCAATTGGTAATGCTCGCTGACCGGGTTGTCACAGGTGGCTTCGGGGACGTTGCCGCCCGTCTTGGCAATGTCCATTGCCTCGTGCTGATCTTCAGCGCACCAGACAGACACCAATTTGTCATAGGTCGCCGAACCCTCGCCCGCTCTTGGGAAGGCCAAATAATTGACTTGGATGCCTTGATCAATGTAGCCCTCGACTTGCTCATGCAAGCGGCGACAGAAGCCGCAGTCAGGATCAGTGAATACCATCAAGCGGTGCTCAGCATCGTCGGGCCCAAAACTGATGAACGTGGATGGGTCGATATTGGCCAACTGATCGGCTCGCATCTCGCTTTTGGCCGCATCGGTCAAATCCGCCCGCGTTTCCAGATCGATCAAACGGCCTTGCAATAAATGCTGGCCATCGCTGGTCATATAGATCACATCACCGCCGATGCGCACTTCCAGCAAGCCATCGACCGGCGTTTCGTTGATGATCACCGATGAGGGATCAGGCACCAAGGTCGCCAAGCGCGCCTCAACCGCTTCAAAATCAGTTGCCATAGCGGTGCTGGCCAAGCACATCACGCCCAAAAGCGAGCTGGTCAGTGTCCACGTCAGAGCGCGCATGGGGTGGTTGAATGTGTTCATTTCAATGACTCCTTGGAAGGTTTCGGCTCATCGCATGCTTAGAGCCCGAAAACCCTGAATTGTTTCATTTTGCCCCTAGCCTCTCGCATCTAGCCTCTGGGGTGATGGGTTTCATACAGCGCTTTTAAACGTGACCGCGAGACATGAGTATAAATCTGTGTGGTCGATAAATCAGCATGACCCAACAAAATTTGCACCACGCGAAGATCGGCACCGTGATCGAGCAGGTGCGTGGCAAACGAATGTCGTAGCCGATGGGGGTGGACGGCCGACTCAATGCCCGCTGCCTTGGCATGCAGCCGAATCCGCTGCCAGATGGCTTGACGGGTCAATGCATGCCCTCT
>CAJXNU010000027.1 GCA_913057255.1 uncultured Wenzhouxiangella sp. | reverse complement strand
GATGCAATAACGTCTCCCTAGCCTCTGAGCCAAGCTCCAAACCCTCGAATCCAACAATGAGTGGTCCAAGTGCGCTCATCGGGCTCGCTCGAATAAGGCGATGGATTCAACGTGGGCGGTGTGTGGGAACATATCGGCAATGCCCGCCTCCACCAACTCAAATTCATAAGTATTCACCAACAAACCGGCATCCCGGGCCAAAGTGGCTGGATTGCAGGAGACATAGACCACCCGCCGTGCCTGACTGTGCGCAATCACCGACAAGACCTCCTCGGCACCCGATCGGGGCGGGTCAATTAAAACCCCATCAAAAGGCTGGGACAACCAAGGCTGTCCTTCGGGTGATTCGGATAAATCCGCCACAAAAAATTCGGCGTTCTCGATGTCATTGGCGCGGGCATTGGCACGCGCTGATTCAACCAGATCGGCGGCGCCTTCGACGCCAATGACCTGCCCTGCCCGTTTGGCCAGAGGAAGAGTGAAGTTGCCTAAGCCACAAAATAAATCCAACACCCGATCGTCAGGCGACACATCCAACCAGTCGAGAGCTCGTGCGATCAGGCGCTCATTGACTGAGGCGTTGACCTGAATGAACTGCTGCGGCCCAAAGGATAGCCTGAGCTTGTCTTGGGTGACCTGGTAGGCCATCTCATGATGCTCAGGAATCAGGCGAGTGACCGTATCAGGTCCTTTGGATTGAAGATAGATCGCAATTTCATTGGCATCGGACCAGCGTTTGAGCTCCATCAAATCGTCGCTATCTAATGGTTCGAGGTGGCGCAAAATCAGCGCAGCCCCCACATCACCCACAGCCACCTCGATTTGAGGGATGGCACTGGGAATGGAGAGCTGACCGATCAACTCAGACAAGCTCTCTAAGCGATGAGCAAAGACCCCATCGAGCACCTCACAATGACCAATGTCTGCGACAAACCGTCCTTGGCGTTCGCGAAACCCCACCAGCACACGACCCTTGCCCGGTACGTTACGAACACTGAGCCTGGCTCGACGACGATAGCCCCACGCCTCACCCACGATGGGCTCAGCCCAACGCTTGGGAGAGACTTGGCCAATGCGCTCGAGATTGTCCACCAGACGTTTATGTTTCCAGTGGACCTGTGCGCCATGGTCCATGTGTTGTAACGCACAGCCTCCGCACTGCTCGTACCACGCGCATTGGGGAATGATTCGATCGGGGCTGGCGGTCAGCACTTGGGTCACCACCGCCTCATCAAATTGTCGGTTACGAGCGATCAATCGGGCCTGCACTCGCTCTCCAGGCAGTGCTCCATGAACAAATACCGTCTTTCCAGCAAGCGTTGTCTGGCTCGTATCGGCCGCCTCATCGCCAACAATCCCAATCACTTGGCCCACCCCGCGACCATCGTGAGCGAGGTCTCGGATCTCAGCCAAGATGGGTTCGGTCGGTAATTTTCGTGTGCGGCGGGCGTGTCGTCTGCTCATTGGAGGGTGCGTTTATAAGCTCTAAATTGACTGAAGAGCATCGGCTAAATTACTGAATCCCAATGCATTTATTTTGACTTTCACCCCTTTTAGATTGCCCTTGGGGACAATCGCTTGGTCAAAGCCTTGGCCTGCGGCCTCTCGGAGACGCTCCTCACCGTTATAGACCGGCCGGAGCCCTCCTGACAGGCCGATCTCCCCAAATGCCACCAAGCCTTTGGGCAAGGGCCGCTCCTTGAGCGAAGACAACAGAGCCAAGGCAATGGCCAAATCGGAGGCCGTTTCTTGGATGCGAATGCCGCCGGCCACCGAGACAAAGATGTCTTGGTCACCAATCACGATTCCAGCGTGGCGATGCATCACCGCCAAGATCAAGGCCAATCGATTGGGATCCACCCCCACGGCCACACGCCTCGGGTTGGACATCGACGAGGGTGCCACCAAGGCCTGAATCTCCACCAACAAAGGCCGGGTCCCCTCGCGGGTAACCAACACACAGCTACCGGCGGCCGGCTCGCTCTGGCCTTGCAAGAAAATGGCCGAAGGGTTACCCACGGGTTTAAGACCGGTGTCGGTCATGGCAAACACCCCCAGCTCATTGGCTGCCCCAAAGCGGTTTTTCACCGCGCGGATCAAGCGATATCGTGATCCTGAGTCCGACTCAAAATAAAGCACCGCATCGACCATGTGCTCGAGCACCCGAGGCCCCGCCAATGCGCCCTCTTTGGTCACATGTCCCACCAACACCACCGTGCAGCCGGTGGTTTTGGCATATTGCACCAGCCGGGCCGCGCATTCTCTTACTTGCGCCACTGCCCCGGGTGCTGACTGCAGTGCTTCTGTCCAAAGCGTTTGAATGGAATCGAGCACCATGAACTGGGGCTTTTGAGCCTCGGCGGTCGCCAAAATCGTTTCAACTGAGGTTTCGGTCAAACAATCTAAAGACTCGGGATTGAGCCCTAAGCGTCGGGCGCGCATGGCTACCTGGGCCGCTGATTCTTCACCGGTGACATACATGGCCGAATGACCCTCGGCCACCGCGCTTTGCACCTGCAACAGCAATGTCGATTTGCCGATGCCTGGATCACCACCAAGTAGGACCACTGAGCCTTTGACCCAGCCACCACCGAGCACTCGATCGAGCTCAGAGAGCCCGCTCGATATCCGTGCCTCACTGGTCTGCGTGGGCACCTCACTCAAGCTCACCACATCACTGGGTGTGGCACCCGCCCAATGGCCGCGACCGGCTGGGCCTTTGGTGATCTCAACCGGGCGCGATTCCTCCAGCGCATTCCAAGCGCCACAGTCTGGGCATTGGCCACTCCACTTGGGGAAGCTGGCTCCGCAGGATTGACAGCTGTATTGAGTCTTGGATTTGGCCATCCGGCTATTCTGACAGATTCGGCTGATATAATGGCGCCTCTTCATAGGATCCCGCCCCACTAGGAGGCTCAACATGTCAGCGACCATGCAGGCGTTGGTGAAAGCTCAGGCCAGCCGAGGCCTTGAAATGCAGACGGTGCCGATCCCCAGTGTTGGCCCCAATGAAGTGTTGATCAAAGTTGAGAAAACCGCCATTTGTGGCACTGATCTGCACATCTTCTTGTGGGACGAGTGGGCCGCACGAACCATTGAAACCCCCATGACCATTGGTCATGAATTCATGGGTCGCATCGCAGAATTAGGCCCGGGCGTGGTGGGTTATGAAGTCGGCCAGCGCGTCTCTGCTGAAGGACATATTGTGTGTGGCATGTGCCGCAACTGCCGAGCAGGTCGTCCGCACTTATGCCCAAAGACCAAAGGCATTGGTGTCAACCGAGATGGCGCGTTTGCCGAGTACGTGGTCGTCCCAGCGACCAATCTCTGGCCCATCCCCGATGAGATTCCGTCTGAACTGGCCGCGTTTTTCGACCCCTTTGGTAACGCCGCGCACTGCGCTTTGCAATTTGACTTGGTCGGTGAAGACGTCTTAATCACGGGCGCTGGACCCATTGGCATCATCGCAGCTGGCATTGCCAAACACGTCGGCGCTCGACACATTGTGATCAGCGATGTCAATGACTACCGACTGGGCTTGGCGCGCGAGATGGGCGCCACACGCACCGTTAATGCCAATAAAGAATCACTGATTGATGTGGTGCATGAACTCAACATCGATGGCTTTGATATCGGTTTGGAGATGTCAGGCAACCCAAAAGCATTCAACGATCTTTTGGCTTGCATGTATCACGGCGCGCATGTCGCCTTGTTGGGCATCTTGCCCAAAGACACCGGCGTTGACTGGGATACAATCATTTTTAGAGGCCTTGAGCTTCACGGCATTTATGGCCGGCGCATGTATGAGACCTGGTACAAGATGACGCAGATGACGCTCACTGGATTTCCGCTCCACAAAGTGCTGACCCACCACCTTCCCATTGATCAATGGGCCAAGGGATTTGAGCTGATGGAACAAGGGGCCTGTGGCAAAGTGGTGTGTGATTGGACCGGTGAGGTCTCAACATGAAGCAACGTTTGTTCTATCCCAGTCAGGTATTGCAACCGCGCACCGCGTGGATTTGTGGCGCAGTGGCGCTCATTCTGACAGGCGCATTCGCCACCTTAGGAGGTCTAGTCACCGACGGTGTGCTCGATCTCCACTTTCTCCTGCTCAGCGGACTCGATGGAGAATCCTCTTCGCGCTGGCTCCAAAACTGGGCTCAAGGCCTGACCAACCTGGCTTGGGCAGTGGCTTGCCTCTGGGTCGCTGCCAAAGTCATTGGTCGGCCCGTGATTGTATCGAGACTCATTGCATTCCAACTCATGGCCAGGTGGCCGCTGGCGTTGGCCACCGGCTATCTTGCACTGCCCTTCGTTGGTGATCGTGTCTTGGCCCTGACTTTTGAGATGGTCAATGCACTACCGGCCGGTCCCGATGAGGTCATGGCGCCGGCTCAATACATGCTGCCAGCGCTGGAGTTGACGGCTTGGTCGATACCGCTTCTGATCTGCATGGCCTGGATGATCTGGCTGATGTTTGAGAGTTATCGACATTTGACACAGGCCACCCTGGGCCAAGCGGTGCCGAGTTTTATCGTGGCCATTTTGATCGCAGAGATCTTGAGCAAGCTCACCATTTGGTGACAACTTTTGGTTAGGCTCGACACAAATTGTCGAGCTCGGCTGTCGCAGCCCAGCAGCCAAGCCTGATCTTGGCCCCCTTCTCACTGGCATGATTTTTGCATGCTCTTGGTTTAGCAACCCAAACCAGAGCGAGGCCACCATGTCACCACAAGATGCCATACCCACCCGAGCCCACCTGATCGGCTTTAGCCTAGTCGAGTTGATGATCGTATTGGTCATTATTGCTGTCCTCGCGAGCATTGCCATCCCGGGATTCCAAGACCAAGTCGCTCGTTCACATGTCATGGGCGGATTATCTGAGGTCAGAGCATTGACCACCGCCTATGAGGATTTCAGTTTACGAGGAGTTGAAACCTTCGATTTGAATGATCTAGGTCTTGAAGAGAGCGGGACCACCGCAACCACCACGCGATGCGACCTGAGTCTCACGGTTCCAGATCTAGAAACCGGTGATGGCTCACTCAGTTGCCTGTTGCAAGGCAGTCCTCGGATCAACGGGTTTGAACTGCGACTGGATCGAGAAGGCAGTCAGGGCCGATGGGTCTGCTACAGTGACTTACCCGAGCGCTTTCGTCCCACTGGATGTTTGAGTAATGGCAACTAGTGTCACAGCCAGCCACCTGAAACCCCATCAACGGATCGAGTTCTTGGATCAATTGAGTTTGTTGCTTGAGGCCAATGTGCCGCTGGTCGATGCGCTATCTCTACTCCAAACCACTCAGCCGCACCCAGCGGTCATCCATATCAGTCAGCGGTTAATTGACCGGATCGGTCGGGGACAGTCACTGGCGACCGCCATGGTTCAGACCAACGACTCATTTGACCCGACCACCCGAGCGTTGGTTGCAGCAGGCGAGGCATCCGGCACCCTGCCCCAGGTGCTAAGAGAGCTGGTCAATGATCTGCGCAATCGACAGGCTTTTGTTGCTCAGCTCACCCAAGCGCTGACCTATCCCCTTGGGCTTTTTTTGGTTGCCTTAGCCGTGAGTGCCGTCTTGCTGTGGTGGGTGGTTCCACAGTTCCAAGCCTTATTCGACGGGTTTGGCACGGCGCTTCCGGTGGCGACTCAAGCCGTGGTCAATCTCTCTGAACGACTCCAATCACTGGGCTGGTCTGCCCTGTTGTTCACGCTCGCAATCATGGGTTTGTCTTTTTATTCCTATCGCCGCCATCAGCTGACTCGGCGATGGGTCGAGATGGCTCTCGATGGGGTGCCTGTGTTGGGCATGGTGTTAAAGCAGCAGCGCGCAGCCAAGACCAGCCAATTGTTAGCGACGCTGTTGAGCGCAGGGCTTCCGCTCACCCAGGCCATGCGCCTAGCCAGTCAGGCAATCTTCCACCATCAACACCAACATGCGCTCGAGCAGGTCACCCTAGCCATTCAACGCGGTCAATCTTTTTCCTCGGCGCTTGGCCAGACCAAAGCCTTTGACCCATTGATGGTGCATTTGTGTTCGATTGGAGAACAGTCCGGCCAAATCGCTCAGCGATTGCGTCAGGTCGATCGCTTACTGCAGGCCAAAGTCAACATTCGTCTACAGCAACTCTCCAGACTGCTGGAACCGTTTATGATGGTGACGGTCGGAGTGTTGGTGGGTGGCCTGCTGATCGCCCTCTACTGGCCAATTTTTAAAATGACTGACGTCATGATGTAATGCAGCCAATGAGGAATGCTGGGTGTTTGAAAACTCAATAATCGATGTTTGGCTTGGGTTCGGGCCCACCGTGCACATCCTACTGGCCGGTGTCTTTGGCCTGGCCATTGGCAGCTTTCTCAATGTGGTCATTGTGAGGCTTCCAAAGCTGTTGGCACATCGCTATGAAGCAATCGATTCACCCCCACCGCCAAACTTGATTCGTCCCCGGTCGCGATGCGTGCAGTGTGAGCACCCCATTGCCTGGTATGACAATCTCCCACTGATCTCATGGATGGTGCTACGGGGTCGCTGTCGTGCCTGCCAACAACCCATTGGGGTGCGTTATCCCATCGTAGAGGCCATCACGGCCGTTGTCTGGATGGTGGTTGTTTGGCAACTGGGCCCCACTTGGCCAGCGCTGATGGGTTTAATTTTCAGTAGCTATTTGATTGCGGCCACGGCCATCGATTTTGAGCATCAGATCTTACCGGATTCTCTGACCCTATCGATTTTGTGGCTGGGCTTAATCACCAATGCCACTTTTTCTGCCTTTGCCACGCCCACTGAGGCCATCTATGGCGCGGCAGCCGGCTATGCCAGTCTTTGGCTGGTGTTTCACGGGTTTTACTGGCTGACCGGAAAAGAGGGCTTGGGCTTTGGGGATTTAAAGCTTTTGGCGGGTCTGGGGGCATGGGTTGGGTGGGCCTTACTGCCCTTCATCTTATTTTTGGGTTCGGTACTGGGGACCTTAGCGGCTTTGTTTATGATGCTCAAATACAAACAAAGCAAAGACGTCCCCATCGCGTTTGGCCCCTACTTGGCCATCGCAGGATGGATCGCTTTACTTTGGGGCGAGTCTGTCATGCAGTGGCTTTTCCCCATTTAGCTAAAGCCTCCAATACGTGCTGAGCTGATGGTAAGCCCCGCCTCCGCGCCATCCCATCCAGCATCGGCCACCACCATTGTCGAACAGCTGTTGTCTGATGCCATGACCAAACGGGCATCAGATGTCCACTTAGAACCGCATGCCAATGGCTTGAGAGTCCGGCTTCGCATCGATGGCTTATTGCATGAGCATCAAGTACTCGACCGAACACAAATCAATGCCATCACCGCCCGAATTAAAATCTTAGCGGGCCTCGATATTGGCCAGCAACGACTGCCGCAAGATGGTCGTTTGAAACTCAACACTCATGCATCCGTCGCGCACGAATTTCGGGTCTCATCTTGCCCCACCTTATTTGGTGAGAAGCTGGTGCTTCGCCACATTGATCACCTATCGACCTTGCCGTCGCTCAAGCAATTGGGCATGCTCGAGAGCCAGTATCAGCAGCTCAGAGATGCCATCGCCCACCCTTGGGGCATGGTGTTGGTCACCGGCCCAACAGGTTCGGGTAAGACCGTCACGCTCTATGCTGCCCTGCAAGCCTTAAACCAAGACCATCGAAACATATCTACCATCGAAGATCCCATCGAAATGACCTTGCCGGGCGTCAATCAAGTGCAGTGCCACGAGGCCATTGGCCTCGGCTTTGCCAACACCTTGAGAACCTTTTTAAGACAAGATCCCGATGTCTTGATGATTGGCGAGATCAGAGACGCGCTCACGGCAAAAATGGCCGTTGAAGCCGCTCAAACGGGGCACTTGGTTTTTTCAAGCCTACATACCCACACCGCGCTGGCCACCCTCACCCGGCTTCGCCACTTAGGCATCTCCACACCCGATTTGATCGGCGCGCTTCGGCTGGTGCTCTCGCAAACCCTAATGCGCAAACTCCATGACTGCAAACAGCCCGATGACTCAGAAAAGGCCAAACAGCTGATGGTCAATGCCGCCTCACCCAACAAGGCCCAAATCTATCAATCGGCCGGCTGCGCGCGCTGCCGGTCGGGTTATCTCGGTCGTGTGGGGGTCTTCGAGACCTTGCCGATCACATCATCTGTACGACAGTCTCTGCTGGATGCCCAATCACCCGAATCGCTGTCGTCTAGCGGTTTTTCTGATGACTGGATTGATTTGAGAAAAGCAGCCAGAGACCATGTCTTAAGTGGCATCAGTTCATTGGCGGAAATGAACCGAGTGACCTCAGAGCTTATCCATTGAGTCTGCCCTTTTAAATCAACCCGATGATTCGCGCGACCAAACGCTTGAGAGCTGATGACTGACGGCCACCCAAGCCCCGAGTATGCCCAAACAACCCATCCCAACGATGAGGCCAAGGCCAGCACCCAGACTCACTCCACTGAAATCCAAACTGATCTGATAGCTTTCAGCCAAAGCACGCAGCGGCATGGACACACTTAAGCGTGCCACAAACACAAATAGCAAAGCCAGAACAGCCGCACTCACGCCGAACCAAAAGCCGGAGTACAGGAAGGGACGACGAATAAAAGCCGGCGTCGCTCCCACCAAGGCCATGACTTCGATTTGGTGTCGTCTATGTTGAACCTCCATACGAATGGAGTGCGCGATCACAAACAAAAACGCCAGTAGCAACAAGACACCCACCACGTAGGCCACACGCTCAGCCAATTCAATCAGGCGTTCCAAACGCGTCAGCCATGCCAAGTCAACAATCACCTGCTCCACGCCTGTTTCTTGTAACAAACGCTCAGACAGGGCCTGGATATCTGCCTCAGGCTGTGGCGTCACCTCAAGCACCCAAGGCAGCGGATTCTCATCGAGTCCAAAACCTGTACTCACCACCCCCAAATGACCCAGTGCTTCGGCCAGCCCGTCAGCTGGACTGATGGGATCAACGGCAATGACATCCGACCAGACGACCCACTCGGAGCTCAACCGCAGGGCATCCTCCTCACTGAGCTCTGAATCCAAGAACACGGACAATCCGTTGAGCCGGTCAATGCCTTGCGTCCATTGGCTGACCTGGCCCACCACCAAAAAAAGTCCCAACGGCAGGGTCAGCGCCAAGGCCAAGACCATCACCGTCATCCCCGCACTGACCGGACGCCGAATGAGTTCCCCCAAAGAAGACAACAAGCTATAGCCATGGTGTCGATACCAAGCGCGAAAGCCATCGCCAGATGAAGCCCATCGACTGCCCTTGACGTTCTTGCGTTGATTTTTTCGCGGTCTAGCCATTGACCAGCTGACCTTCTTTGAGTACCCACGTGGGCTTATTTAATCGCGCAATGAGATCGACATCATGGCTTGCCACCAACACGGTGACACCGAGCTCGTTTAAGTTGATGAAAAACTGCATCAGCTGCGCTGAGAGTTCAGGGTCTAGATTGCCGGTTGGCTCATCGGCCAACAGCACCGACGGCTTGGCAATGATCGCTCGAGCAATCCCCACCCGCTGCTGCTCACCGCCCGATAGCATCGCGGGGTAGAGTCGCTCTTTTTCGAGCAGGCCCACTTTGTCGAGTGCTGCGCGAACCCGCCGTTTGATCTCAGCATAACGAGCCCCTGCAATCACCAACGGAAGCGCCACATTATCAAATACACGCTGATCGGCCAGCAAACGATGATCCTGGAAGATCACCCCGACCTGCCGTCTAAGATAAGGCACCTGTCGCTTGGAAAGTTTGGAGACATTGCGCCCATCGAACAAAACCTGACCTCGAGTGGGGCGCTCCATCAACGCGATTAATTTCAGCAAGGTCGATTTACCAGCCCCTGAGTGACCCGTCAAAAAAACCATCTGGCCACGCTCTAACGTGAAACTGACGTCACTCAGCGCTAAGCCAGTGCCGGGATACTGCTTAGCCACTCGATCAAACTGAATCATGAACCACCCAACAGCTGACTCATATTTAAGATCGGCAGCATAATCGCCAAGACGATGTAGAGCACCACGCCACCGACCAACAAAATCATCAAGGGTTGGATCACCGACAGCGTGATCGATTGGGCTGAGGCCAGCGCCCGTTCTTCGATCTCGGCCGATTGTTGCAACATGGGCGCAAGCTCACCACTTTTTTCACCCGCATGCGTCAAGCGCTTGGCAATGCCTGATACCCATTCCACCGAGGCCAACGATTTTGATAGCGACACCCCCTCGCTGACTTTTTTGGCCACCTGTTCAATATCACCACTGGCTGCTCGGTTCCCAAGCACCGCGCCACTGACCCTTAGCGCCTCGACCAAAGGCACGGCACTGCCGGTCAAAATCGCCAGTGTGCGCGTCAACAACGCCGTTTGCTGCGCTTTGAGCAGTGGGCCCACCACCGGCCAAGTCAAACTCCAGCGGTCAAACCTCAGACGCATCTCGGGTTTTTTCAGCGTGATCACCGCTACGATGACAAGGCCTGCCAAAATGACTAAACCCAAGAGACCAAATTCCCTCACCGCATCAGCGATCCAAAGCAAAGACCGAGTCACCCACGGCAGAGCCTGCCCTGCCTGGTCAAATACATTGACCACGCGCGGGACCACAAACCCAATCAAAGCGGTCACAACGGCCAGTGCAATCAGCGCCAACAAGGCTGGATAGATCAAGGCTAAGCCCAACCCTCGTCCCATGGTCTCTCGACTGTGCGCATAATCGGCCAACTGTCCTAAGACGGCCTCGAGTTGGCCTGTCCGCTCTCCAGCCGCCACTGAGGCAGAGTAGAGCCGCGGGAACAGTCCCGGATGCTCAGCCATGGCACGAGATAGACTCGCGCCTTCCAACACACGCGATCGAATGGCGCCCATCGCGCGCCGAGTCGATGCCCGATCGGCCTGATCGGTTAAGACCGTGAGCACTTCTTCTAGCGTCATGCCCGCTTTGAGGAGCGTGGCCAGCTGCCGCAAAATCAAGGTGCGCTCACGCCCTGCCCGCCAATGTCGCCCGACTCGATTGGACGTGGCGACCGCCTCTACTTCTAATGGAACCAGACCTTGATCTCGCAATAGGGCGCGCGCTTGGCGCGGCGTGTCTGCTTGCACCACACCTTTTTGGACCCGCTGTGCCCCATCCAGTGCTTGGTATTCAAATGCCGCCATTACACGCCTCGATCAGGTGCTTCGGGTCACGCGCAAGACCTCTTCGGCTGAGGTGATGCCGCGAGCCACCTTGTTCCAGCCATCCTCGACGATGGCCGGCGAGTGCATGCGGGCAATTTGTTCTAAGGCATGCTCACTGGCTTGCTCATGAATGGCTTGGCGCAAGGCATCGTTAACCCTCACCACCTCATAGATCCCTGTCCGACCTCGATAGCCTGTCTCTCCAGGACCCAAATCACGCCTGGGACGAAGTGACTCAATGGGCGCGCGTTCGGTCATACCCAGAGACTGTGGGTCCAGACTCACGCGCTCACATTGATCTGGGTCTACCACACGCACCAGCCGTTGGGCAACCACGCCGATCAGGCTCGATGCCAGCAAGAAGGGCTCAATCCCCATATCCACCAGCCGCGTGATCGCACCCACCGCGGTGTTGGTGTGCAATGTCGAGAGCACCAAATGACCGGTCAGGGAGGCCTGCACTGCCATGCGCGCGGTTTCAACATCGCGGATCTCGCCGACCATCACCACATCGGGGTCTTGTCTTAAGATCGCACGCAGCCCACGGGCAAAGGTGAGATCGACTTTCGGATTGACTTGGGTCTGGCCGACGCCATCAAGGTCATATTCAATGGGGTCTTCGACCGTCATGATGTTTCGGCTGCGGTCATTGAGTTGCATGATGGAGGCATACAGCGTAGTGGACTTACCCGAGCCTGTCGGCCCAGTCACCAACAAAATGCCATGGGGCCTGGCCAACAGCTCTTGCATGAGCTGCTGTGAGTCATCTGACATCCCCAGGCCGGCGAGATCTAGACGGCCAGCCTGCTGATCCAACAGTCTTAGCACCACCCGCTCACCGTGACTCGATGGCAGCGTCGATATCCTCACATCCACAGAGCGCCCAGCCACTTTCAATCCCATCCGCCCATCCTGTGGCACCCTTTTCTCAGCGATGTCGAGTTCGGCCATGACTTTTAGCCGAGAAACAATGAGACCTGCCAGCGCACGTGCCGGCGACATCACCTCATGCAAGACACCATCGACGCGAAACCGGATGGCCAGACGTTGCTCAAAGGGCTCGAAGTGAATATCGGATGCGCCTTCTCGTAGCGCCTGAGTTAAGACGCCATTGATCAAACGAATGATGGGCGCATCATCCTCGCTTTCCAATAAATCTGCCGACTTTGGCAAATCATCGGCCAAGCGAGCCAAATCCAAATCCTCACCCAAGTCATCGACCACTTGTTGCGCTGTTTCATCCCCCGCTTCATAGAGCTTTGCGATCAACGCCTCGTAGTCTGGCTCGGTGAGCGTTTCAATTTCACTCGACTCACCCACGCGACGCAATACCTCTTGCACGGCAGCCAAATCAGCGGGTGCTCTAACCACCACCGAACAAACACCATCGGCATCGGCCACCACCGTGACACCGCGCCGACGCGCGAATCGATAACTGGGGCGAAACTCAACGCTCATCGGGTGGTGGCTGTTGCAAAAAGTCATGCCATTCCGGCAAGAGAGGGGCTTTCTTGGCTGGACTGAGCGTTTGGGCCCGCTCGACGTTTTCCAATTGGGCTTCACGGATGCTTGAGTATTTTCTTCCGGTGATCTCATCGAGCACTTGGTCATCATGCAAAATGGTCGGGCGAATAAACACCATCAGATTGCGTTTGACATTGTTGTTCCGCCGATACTTAAAAAGCTCGCCCAGCAATGGGATATTGCCCAAGCCTGGCACGCTCTCCAATCGCTCTTGCACATCTTCTGTGGTCAAACCACCCAGCACCAAAATGGCACCATCGGGGACCATGACTCGAGTCGATATGGTTCGCTTGTTGGTGATGAGATCCGCCGCACCAGATGATGGGGCCAAAGTCGAGACCTCTTGTTCGATGGCCAACATCACTCGGTCGCCTTCATTGATATGCGGAGTCACATCGAGTTTGATGCCCACCTCTTTTCTCTCGATGGTTTGAAAAGGGTTGATCTCTCCATCCGCTGTGGTGATGCCCTGGGCCGTAAAACGGCCAGAAACAAAAGGCACCTCTTGCCCGACATTGATACTGGCAGGGTGATTGTCCATGGTCACCACCGAGGGTGTCGATAAGACATTGGTGTTGGCATCTTGACTCAAGGCTCTGGCCAGCGCACCAATTTCGAGTATCTCCAACCCCAACAAGCTTGACCGACCTCGGACATAACCCACATTCAAACCTTGTCCCGGCAAAGTGAGTTGAGCGGCCTCACCGCCTTGTCCTGCCGCACCACTCAAGGTCAAGATGTTATTGCCACCCGTTTGAAAATTGGTGCCACCAAAAAGACCTGAGTCACCCGATGCAAATGCTTGCCATTGAATGCCGAGCTCTTGGCTGGTATCCACCGCGACTTCGGCAATGATGGCTTCCACTTGCACTTGAGCGCGGCGAATATCGAGTTGCTTGATCACCGATTCAATGGTTCTAAATACCGATGGGGTGGCGGTGACGACCAAGGCATTGGTCGACTCATGCGCCTGGATCTTGACCTCATTGTTGCCACCCTCCCCCGAGCCTGGGAGCATGTCACGCAAGACAGACACCAAATCGGTGGCCGTGGCGTAACGCAAATACACCACCTGTGTCCGCCCATCGGTCGACATGGGGGTGTCTAGGTGCGCCACCAGAGTTTTTAGGCGCAAGCGACGGCTGGGATCACCGGCCAAGATGATGGTGTTGGTTCGCTCATCCGCCACGGCCTGCTCTTGGCTTGCATTTGGATAGAGACGCGAGATCAGCTCGACCACCTCGGCCGCATCGGCATGCTCTAAAACAATGGGTTCGAGCTCTTGATGGCTTTCGGCATCCAGCCTTGAGACGATGGATTCTATGCGTTGCACGCTGGCGGCGCGATCAGAGACGATCAAAACATTGGAAGGGGCATGGTGAGCGAGATAGGCAGACTGCGGCACCAAGGTGCGCAACAGCTGCATCACCTCACTGGCTTGAATGTGCTCCATCGAGATAATGGAAGTGACCGGCTCATCTCCTGAAGCTCGCATGGCATCGACGGGCACGCGCCCATCTTGTCTTGCTTTGGCATCGGGCACAATCCGAATGAGCCGGTCGTCTTCGATGGCGCTGAACCCGTGCACCGCCAAGATGGATAAAAAGACCTCATAGAGTGCCTCATCATCCAAGCCATCTTGCGATAGCACCGTCACTCGGCCCGCCACCTGAGGATCCACCACCATGGTCTGACCCGTCATTTCAGAGACCGCCGCGATCACGGTTCGGATATCGGCATCAGTGAAGTTCAATACATGTCGATTGGCATCTTGCGCCCAGATGAGCGTTGACCCCATCATTAAAACAGTTGCCATCAGCGCCCTGCGGCTGGCTGAGAACAAATCGAAAATCCGAGATCCACTGGTCATTGTGATTGCATCCTTTCATTCCATACGCCACGCAGATCATCGACTGTTGGCTGTAAAGTCATCTCTTGTCCCCCACGCTCAATCGTGACCGACACGCGTTCGCCCTGGAGCACGCGCATGACCATGGCTTCCAGATCAGGCTCTGATTCTAGACTGGCCTCGATGGGGACGCCGTTTAAAGCGACCAATACATCACCGACTTGTAACCCAGCCGCAGCAAACCACCTCGCCTCGGGCGATGGACGCATGCGATAGCCTCCGCCACTGACTGGCATCAAGCCAATGCCGCCAAGGTCAAACGCGCCTTGCCCGGCTTGCAGCGACTGCCCCAGTCCGCCCAAAGAGGCAATGCCAATGCCGGGCGGTAAGGTCTGAGGACCAGGTGCTAAGGTCTCGGCCACTTCTCGATCTCTCGCTGGCGATGAGACGGCGCTGTGATTGGCATCGCGGTCTTTCAAGATTAAGACTTCCTCGCGCCCTCCACTGGCCAGCACCACTCGGTCGGTCTCGATCTGGACGATGCGCCGCCCGTCGGGCAACGTGTCGTTCAGCCTAAAGAGCTGATCCACCGAACCGATGCCGCGGATCATGACATAGCCAGTCCTATCTTGCTCGCTATCACCAGCCCTGTCGTCGGGAGCGACCACGCCGACCAAAACCAAGGCAGAGTTGTCTCGTGGCAACTGATCGAGCGCAGACCGACGATTGTTCGCCCCATCGCCAAAAAACTGGCTCCAGATGGTTTCCCTCATCTCTGTCGCCGATGTCACAGAAGCGACTGTTGAGGGCCCGAGGCGATCACTCGGCATCCTCGCTGACTCACTTTCCACGCTCGGGCCGGCCAGCAGCAGCCAGACCATCCGAACCAACAGCCAAGCCGCCATCAGCGCCAGTGCGACTGCCAGCCACGTGGGCAGTTGGCGGGCGATGGGCAGAGTCCAGCCCGTGCGAGGGTGTGTGATCCAGCGGGTTGCAGTGTTCATCAGTCGAGCAATCCAGCGAAGTCAAAGAAATCTGCTTTCGAGGTTAGCACAAACCCTCAAAGAGGCGAAGCACCTGAGCTAGCTTTGACGCCTTGGTCCCGACCGTCTTGAGCGGCTTTTCTTATGCCCAGACGATGGCTTCCGCGGCGCTGGACGCTTGAGTGTCGGCAGCGAATCGGGGTCATGGTTGACCACAGGGAGCGTGAGATCAATATACGCCTCAATCTCTGGTAAATGAAAGGCATAGTCTTCACAGGCAAAACTGATGGCATCGCCAGACGCGCCTAAGCGCGCAGTCCGTCCAATGCGATGGACATAATCGGCCGCATCTTGTGGCAAATCATAGTTAATGACATGGGAGACATCTGGAATATGTAGGCCCCTGGCCGCCACATCGGTGGCCACCATCACATCAATTTCGCCATCATGGAATTTTTTCAAGAGTTTTTGGCGTTTGACCTGTGGCACATTGCCAGCGAGCATCGCGGTATTCAATCCATTGGCCGTCAGCGTTCGGGCGACTAAATCAGCTGCATGCCGCGTGTTGACAAACACCATCGTGTGCGCCGAGGTTCTCTCTTTGAGTAGCTGCACCAGCAGCGGCAGTTTCTCTCGATTGGCGGGGTAGTAAACCACTTGCGTCACCCGCTCGGTGGTCATCTGCTCTTCTTCGATGCGGATGGTCTCGGCATCTTTCATGTGCTCGTAGGCCAGCTCGGTGACTTTGAGGGGGAAGGTGGCAGAAAACATCAAGCTCTGGCGCTCGCCGGGTGGTGGCATGCGCCTGAACATGAATCGAATATCGGCGATAAAGCCCAAATCGAACATGCGATCGGCCTCATCCAACACCGCCACTTCAATGGATTTGAGGTCGTAGATGTGCTGTTTGAGAAAGTCGATCAGACGTCCCGGTGTGCCGATGAGAATGTCCACCCCTTCTGCGATGGCATCCTTTTGCTGCTGATAATCCACACCCCCATAGGCCAGCAAGGTCTTTAGGCCTGTGTGGCGACCGAGCACCTCAGCATCTTTGTGGATTTGTATGGCCAACTCGCGAGTGGGCGCGATAATAATGGCCCTGGGATTGCGACCCTTTTTCTTGGATTCGGTCTTTAAGAGTTGATTAAAGACCGCCAACAAAAACGCAGCCGTCTTGCCAGTCCCTGTCCTCGCCTGCCCCAAGACATCTCGACCCGCTAAGGCCAGTGGCAATGTTTTGGCTTGAATCGGCGTGCAGCGTTCAAATTTGGCATCGGCCAGCCCCTGATTCAGCCTAGGGTCGAGATCAAACGTTGCAAAAGCCACCTCACTCAAGACGGTTTCTGTTGAGGCGGTGTCTTTTGAAACGCTCGCCGAGCCCGCAGGGGTTGATGTGCTGGGGTCTGGAGCGACCGAAGCGCCCTCACTTTTCTCAGCGCCTGGCTTTTTTGTGCGCCAAATTGAGACTTGGTTTGCGCATGAGCGCACCAAATCCGTTACCATGTCCTTAAATTTCATTGTTCACCCTATATTCAGGAGCACTGTCACTGTGAGCGGCGATTTAGTCCATGTCTCTGAGAGCACCTTTGATGAGGTGGTCATCAATGCCAACGGCCCAGTTTTGGTTGATTATTGGGCTGAATGGTGCGGCCCATGCAAGATGATTGATCCGATTTTACATGAGTTGGCCAGCGAGTACGGCGATAAACTGACCATCGCCAAAGTCAACATTGATGAGAATCCTCAGGTTGCCAATCGGTTTAAGATCCGTGGTATCCCAACGCTGATGATTTTCCAAGATGGCGAGCATCAAGGCACCAAAGTGGGCGCCATGACCAAGTCGGCTTTAAAAGAGTTTGTTGAAGCCACCATCTAGGTAGAACAAGCTGCTTAAGCAACCCGGCCTTCTGGGTTGCTCGGGCATCAGCAATGACTAGCCATCGATCAATTGATCGCCAATTGGGACTAGACGGTGCGATTAAAAAGTGCTAACGTAGCTTCACGTTGCCAAGAGGCAACCAACTTTCCATCAATCCG
>CAJXNU010000026.1 GCA_913057255.1 uncultured Wenzhouxiangella sp. | reverse complement strand
AACAGGTCTTTGACCTGGGCGTGCGCTTCCCTGATCCAGCGCTTTTCATCCTCTGGATCCATGAGTGGGCGCATCACCGCGCTTGTGTCAGGGTTTGTGCTCATAACCCACAATTATACCCTCCACTTGGTGCCAATCAGGCCTTGGCTACCTTGTTTTGCTGGGCCTTAATGCCATTGAGCGCAAATAAAATCTGGTCAATATCCTCATCAGTGTGGGCCGCAGATAGGGACAGTCTGAGAAGACACAGCCCATTGGGTGTTGCCGGTGGAATCATTAGGTTGGCGTAGACACCCTGATCAAGCAGCTGATGCCAATGTGAAAGCGCGGTTTCACGGTTGGGTAGGATCAATGCCGCGACTGGTCCAGGAATTTCGCTCCCCAGTTGGAATCCAGCGGCCTTGGCGCCGTCGTAGAGGCGTTCCATATTCTTTTTAAGTTGCTGTCGCAGGTGTTGGCCGGACAGAACCAAGGACAGCGCTTCACGCGTTGCAGCCACCACCGCAGGTGAGGGCGATGCAGTAAAGATATAGGGGCGACTGGCCAGTCGCAGTAAGTCGAGTTCGGCATGGGGACTGACGCAGAAACCGCCGATGCCGGCAAGACTTTTTGAAAAGGTCCCGACTGCAAAATCCACCTCATCAAGGAGGCCCATGGCCTCAGTGAGACCCAGTCCCTTGTCTCCGAATACACCAAACGAATGCGCCTCATCCACCAGCAGCCAAGCCCCGTGCTTGTTTTTGACATCCACAAATTCTTGGAGCGGCGGCTGATCACCCAGCATCGAGTAAAGCCCCTCAACCACCACCAGCGTTTTTTTGGCATCTGCGCCCAGTCTCTCGAGTTTGCGATCTAGGTTATCCGGGTCGTTGTGGCGAAAGGTGAGGGTTTGCGCTTTGCTCATGCGGCAGCCGTCGTAGATGCTGGCGTGAGAGTCGGCATCGATCAGCAAGTACTCGCCTGTACCCACGACCGAAGACATGACGCCGACATTGGCTTGGTATCCCGTTGAGAAAACCATGGCTGATGACCAACCAAAAGCCGCCGCCAACTCCGCTTCGAGCGCGTGATGGCTTGCATAGCTGCCATTGGCCATGCGTGAACCCGTCGTCCCACTGCCCAGTTCCTCAAGTGCAGTCTTGGCCTTTTCAATCACCTGAGGATGGAAAGTGAGCCCCAGATAATTGTTGGTGCCTGCAAGCAAGACTTCTTGCCCATTGATCACGCCACGCGTGGCTGAGAGCACTCGGTCAAACGGGGTAGCAACCGGCGGGGGACCATCGCTGGCCAGAGCGCGCCTCGATTGCGCTAACAGCTCGAATTTGTCGAAAAGGCTCATGCTGTGCTTCCACCTGCTTGAGATTGAATCAGTGTGCCCAGTGCCTTGGCCAAATCATTGAGCGTGTGGGCATCTGCCAAGACATCCATGGGAACCGAGATATCCAGCGCATCCTCGATTTCCATGACCAGATTCATGATCTGTACCGAATCCAGTCCGGCGGCGGTGCTCAATGGAACGTCCCAGTCTAAATCGGTCCGGTCGGGCGCGGTCGCCACCAAAGCTTGCTGGATGGCATCGTGTATTGGGTCTGTGGTGTCGCTCATGCTCGGGCCTATGTACTTGAAGCCTATAAGTATGCAAGGGTATCACGCAGTTGTCGAGACGGTGTCCAGCCCAATCGAGCCCAATCCGGCGCCTGTTGGGCCACCCAATCGGGGTGTGAGAGTTCTCGTGCCTTGCCGACGTTGAAAATGGCTGGGCGGCCACGTACCCGCCCCAGTCGCTCGGAGCCAACAGCCATCGCCCTCAAGACAGCCGGTGGGATCTGGATCATCTTCGGTCGTCTTGCAAACACTTCCTCAGCGATGATTGCAATGTCATCCCAGCCATAGCCTGGGCCGAGCTGACCCATGAACTGATCGTCAATCTCCACAATCTGGCGATGCACAGAGGGATCGATTGAATCCAAATCGGTCATGCGCTCGGCTAGCCTCGCGATCGCCTCAGCGAGCTCATCCACATAGATCAGCGAGAAACGTCCTTCACGAGGACCAATTCGTGGCAACCACCCGCGCTTAAGCAACGCCCATAGGGGAGACAACCCCAGATCGCCCGGTCCATAGACCGCTGGAGGTCGGAGGATGGTCCACGGAACTCTGGCCGACTCCACGAGGGTCTCCCCAGCGCGCTTGCTGCTCGCATAGTCGGACAAGTCGGGCTCTCGAGCGGCCAGACTCGATATATGAATGAAAGGGATGCCTTCTGACTTGGCCTCAATGGCATCAAGCAAACGGGTCGTGCCCGCTGCGTTGGTTTTGAAGTAGTTGGGGCGATCATGTGCGGCGGTAGCGCCTGCTAAATGAATGACTCCATCGGCGCGCGATACCAGCTGATCTAGGCTGGTTTTGTCCTCAAGCGTGCCTGGGATGACGTGGGTTCGCCCATCAAGGGCCAAATTGGCTTGTCGGCTGAGTGCTCGTACGGTGTGACCACGTTCAGTCAATTGTGTGACAAGCGCACGACCAATGAACCCTGTGGCGCCGGTGACCGCAAAGGTGGCCACGACTTGTTAGTGCCCGCTATGCATCTTCCATTGCCGCTGTGTGCGGGCTGCGGTCAAGCAAAGCCTGCGGCAGTGGATCGGCTTCTGTGAGGTTGTTGCGTTGCAAGAAATCCAGCCGTGCACCGCTACGAGATAACTTGCCGGAGGAGGTGCGTGGCAGGGTGTGTAGAGGCACCAACTCGATCAGGCACACAATGCCGAACTCAGTTTGAATGCGTTCTTTAAGCCGCTCAATTAACTCAGCTTGAACGAACGCATCGGTCTGTCGACATTGAACGACCAACACAGCGACCTCGGTGCCATTTTCTGATGGAATGGAGAATGCCGAGGCATCTTCAGGCCGGACCTCAGGTTGTTGTTCAGCGATGTACTCAAGATCTTGCGGCCAGATATTGCGACCATTGATGATCAGAAGGTCTTTCGAGCGCCCGGTGATAAACAATGAATCACCGGCACGGTAGCCCACATCACCCGTATTGAGCCAGCCATCGGCGGTCAATGCGCCACTCGTGGCTTCAGGATTGTTGGCGTAGCCTTCCATGATGCTGGGTCCTTTGAGAAAAATCACCCCACAGTGACGTTCTGGAACCAGCTCACCGGCCTCACTGCGTATCTCAACTTGATATTCGGGCAATGGGCGACCACAGTTCACAAACTCAGCTTCTCTCAGCGCTTCAGAGAACCCATCGACAGACAGTGCTTTTTTATCCTGCGCGAGCAAATCGGCATTGATGCAGTCAACCTCTAGGCCCTGGCCCAAAGGCGCGAAGGACACCGCCAAAGAGCACTCTGCCATGCCGTAGCAAGGCAAAAAGGCGGATCGGTTAAAGCCTGCGGGCAAAAGCCTGTCTGCAAAATGATTGAGCCAGCCGGCGCGAATCATTTCAGCCCCCACACCGGCCACGCGCCAGTGCGCCAGGTCATACCGGTCTAAGTCACTATCTCGAAGTCGACGCGCGCACAGAGCAAACCCAAAGGGCGGGCTAAACGAAATGGTCGCTTTGTTTTGTGAAATCAAATTCAGCCAAAGCCTGGGGCGCATGGCGAACTCACGAGTGCCCAGATAATCCACCGACAGCTGAGAGACAACCGGGCCTAAAATCAGGCCCACAAGGCCCATATCGTGGTAGAACGGCAGCCAGGACATGAACCGGTCACCTCGCCGAATTTGGACGCCATATTGCAAGATCCCCGCCAAGTTGGCCAAGACAGCGCGCTGCGTGATCATGGTCCCTCGCGGGAAACGTGTGCTGCCTGAGGTGTACTGTAAGTAAGCCAGTTCATCGCTTCGCGGTGGTGCGGGTAACTCATTGGCTTGCGGCAGCTCTCGGAAGTGTTCTAGGGTGCCGGCTTGTTCAATGGGCAAACCCTCAGTGGCTTCCTGCAAAAACTCAAAGTAGTCGGGTGTAGCGAAAGCCACTTTGGCTTGACAGTCTTTGAGCATCAAGTGCAAGTGCTTAACAAAGGCTTCCCGACCTCCCAGATGAACAGCGGCTGGCAACGGGACAGGAACTAGGCCGGCGTACTGGCAGGCAAAAAAGAACACCAGAAAATCAGGATGGGTGTCAGCAACCAAAGCGACTGTGGTGCCACGCTCGAGGTTGAGGTGATGCAGGCGCTTGGCCATGTCTTTCGCTTCAGACTGAAGCACTTGATAGGGAAGGGCGCGGTAGAGCTCACCACGGCCATCATAGAAGTTACATCCCGTTGTCCCTTGCGCGGCATAGTCGAGCGCATCCACTAAGCTCGTATAACCAGAGGTCTTTAAGGGCAATGAGTTTTGTGTGGGTGTGGCCTGCTCTATCAAAACGATTGTTCCCTGCGTTTTATATAAGCGGTGATGACACGGTCACCTTGAATTTATGTGGCGTTGGCTATCTCGTCTTTTTGTATTTTCATTTCATATGTCAATGACACACAACGCACCATTCAAACCTGAGATCAAGTTTTATCATTAAATTGCCGTATGACCACCCCTCGTGAGACACAAGATGAGGTCAATCCCTCTCAAGTGACCCAAGTCGCCAGCGTAGCGCGTATTATAAGGCCCCTGAGCAATAATGAAAACCATATGACAAACTCCTTATTTTACCAAAATCCACAAAATCGGGTATTTTGGAGCGAAGACACCCCACTGAGCGCATCTGGCCAGTGATGTATCTTCGGCAAAACGACGGGCGGTCTGTGCGATGACACCACTCAAATCAGTATCGATTGAGCCAGTGACCAGGCCAGGCCAATGGCGTGAATATCACCGCCTGTGTCAGCACTTATACGCCACAGACCCCGCTTGGATTGAACCCTTACACCAAACCATGAAGGCCCGCTGGAGCCGCAAAAACCCATGGTTTGAGTCGGCTCATGGCATGTGTTGGCTGGCTCGGTGCGAGGGTGAGGTGGTCGGCTCGATCAGCGCGCAAATAGATGAGCGCTTGGCCCATGGTGGAGACGGCCGAGTCGGTTATTTTGGCCAGTTTGAGTGCATCAACGACCCCCGCGTGAGTCGGGCGTTATTCGATGAGGCTCGCCGTTGGTTGCTGAAACAGGGGTCAGAGTGGGTCAAAGGGCCTTTTGATCTCCACATCAACGAATCTTGTGGGCTTCTAGTCCGTGGCTTTGAGACCTCCCCTATGCTCATGATGCCGCACCACCGGCCCTACTATGCGAGTTTGGTGGAAGACGCTGGTCTTGAGCCAGAGATGCGCCTGTTGGCCTATATCATCGAGCCAAACTTCCAGGCGCCACCCGCCATGAAACGATTGCAAACACGCCATCAGGATGCGCTCCGGATCCGGCCCTTGAATGTGAGACGATACTCCGACGAGATCGAGCTGTTGCGCGCGTTATTCAATGATGCTTGGCGCCTCAACTGGGGCTTTGTGCCGTTCTCAGAGGCGGAATTTGAGGCACTGGGCAAGGAACTTCGTCCAGTGCTCAACCCACGCTACACCTCCATCGCCATGCTCGACGACGAGCCAGTGGGCTTTTTGATTGCATTGCCCAACATCAATGAACTCATTAAGGATTTCAAAGGCAGGCTGTGGCCTACAAATTGGATGAAGTTGCTGTGGCGGCTTAAAACGAGCGCGGCGACCACGGCTCGCGTCCCGCTGATGGGGGTCAAGAGCCAATTTCACGGACGTTCCATGGGCGCATTGATCGCTTTTTCCATGATCGATGCGGTGCGCTGGCCACTGCATGACAGTGGCATAGAGCAGGTAGAGATGTCTTGGATCTTGGAGACCAATTCTGGGATGAACGGCTTGATTGAGGCAATGGGCGGGGATTGCTATAAAACTTATCAGATGTATCGGCAACGCCTCGGGCCCGGCCATGGCTGAGCCAATCCAACCTCAGGTGGGCGTCCATGCCTGTGATGTGCTCGTGTTGGCCGGCGATCGTGCTCCAGACGACCCCTTGGCCAGGCGATTTGGCGTGGCAGGTAAAGCCCTCGTGCCATTGGGCAGCTGTGCGCTGCTAGAGCGCGTTTTGAATGTGATTGCAACATGGCCGGCGACGAATCGCGTGGTCTTAGTGGCACCGTCCGTGCCCGATTATCAAAACATTGTGGATCGAGTGGAATTCAAGGCCGATCAACTGGTTTGGATTGAGCCTGAGCCCAGCCTCTATGGCAGTCTTAAGAAAGCCCTCTCGGTTCCAGATTGTTGGGACGATCTGGGTGTCGTGGTCAGTGCCGATCATGGCCTGTTGCAAGTCGACTGGCTCACCCAGGTGACCGAAGCACTAGACCGCGAGACCGATCTCGTGGTGGCCATGGCTGATTGGTCTGCGGTATCGGCCGCCTATCCCGGCAATCGTCGGACGCGTTATCGCTTCAGTGACCGAAGTTTGTGTGGTGGCAATCTGTTTGCCTTCAGAATGCCTGGCGTGTTGCGTGTTTTGGCTCGTTGGCATCAGGTCGAGCAGGAGAGGAAAAAACCCTGGCGAATGCTGTCGATGCTCGGCGTTGGGCCTTTGATGCGCTATTTGATGGGTCGTTTGAGCTCTTGTGCGGCCTTTGAAACGCTTTCAAAGATTGTTGATGCAAAGGTTCGTGCAAAAATCGTTGATGACCCAGCGATCGCTGTCGACGTGGATGGGTCGGAGGATTTGGCTCTGGCTGAGTCCATTTTGGCCAAGCGGGGTCAGAGTTTGGAGCTGAAGAAATCATGTTAATTCAGCGTTACCTAGCCAGGCAGCTGCTGGGTCCAGTCGCGGGTGTCTTCTCATTTGCAGTGGTTGTGGTGGCCATTTTCTATCTGGCGCAGTTGTTGGCTTGGGCTGCGATGGACAGCTGGCCAGTGGATGTGGTCATGGCAATGGCTGGGCTGCGCTTGGTCTTGTATTTTGACGTGCTAATTCCGGTTTCTGTGCTTCTTGGATTGGTGATTGGCTTAGGACGTGTCCAACAAGCGCATGAGCTCACGGCTTTGGCCAGTGCGGGTGTCGGTCCCGGGGGTGTTTTTCGCCTGATGGCCATTTGGATTTTGGCATTGGGAGTCTTGGTTGCGACCTTGAGCATGGTGGTTCGTCCATTTGGATATGGCCAGTTCTATGAGATCGAAGCGGACTTGGCGGAGCGACTGGATATCACCCGAGTTGAGCCAGGTCGCTTTCAAGTGGGTGATGACCAGTGGCTGATCTATGCAAATAGAAAAGAGGGAAACCGCCTAGATGATGTGTTTGTGCACCAGCGCCGTCCCGATGGACGAGGGGTCCTAACGGCCGCAACCATGACACAAACCGTGGATGAGTCTGGTTTGATGCGCTTGATTTTTGAGGGCAATGTGGCCAGTTACACGTTGCCTGCAAAACCGCTGGAAGGGCCGCGTGAACTGGTCAGTCATTTCGATCAACTCGAGGTGCTGGTTGAGGCGCAGCCGGTCAATACTCGCGATAAGATTCGCCGCGCCATGAATATGGGCGAGCTATGGGCATCTTCTCGACCCATTGAGCAGGCGGAGTTGCAGTGGCGCTTTGTGACGCCGCTGTCGGTTCTGCTGATGGCTTGGGCAGCCTCTGCCTTGGTGAGTCGAAAACCCAGAGCCCCGAGGGCTGTTTTCATTATTGGCGCATTGACATTGGCCACGCTGTATTTCAGTGCACTGGGCGTGCTCGTTAATTGGGTGGAGCAAGGGCGCCTGAATCCATTTCCCGGTGTGTTTCTCGCCCCGGTATTGCTTGGGCTTCTACTGTCGGTGAACACCATCCGACAACGTCAGCGAGTTGGACAATAAGATGATGGGCGTGATCCACCGCTACGTGATCAGGAATGTGTTCGCCGCCTACTGGGTGACGGGACTGGGCATGGCGGCGCTGTTTTGGGTACTGGATTTGCTCGATCGCCTCGAAGACGGCGTGGGTGGCGTGTTGGGTTTGTTGCAAGTCTCACTGGCGGCTCTCATGGGCTTGCCAGAGACCGTCATTGATTTATTGCCCGTGATCACGGTGTTGGCCACAGCCTTAGCGATGGGACGCTTGCAGACGCTCTCTGAGCTCAGCGTGATGCGCGTGTCGGGGATCTCCATTTGGCGCCTTGCTGGCATGGCGATGGGCCCAGGTTTGCTTCTGGCCATGGTAGGTTTGGGTGTGCTTCAGTGGGCGGTGCCACTCATTCACCAACAACCGGAGAGAGCGGTGGGGGCCTCCTTGGGTGAGAATGGCTTATGGCATCCGGTCCATGGGCTTTGGATGCGACAAGGGGGACAGTTCCTCAATGTGGATGACTTAGAGCTAGGCCGTTTTCCGGTGGGGATCAATATTTTTGAGTACGGGGAAGATGGAGAGTTGATTTCACACACATCGGCTGAGCGCGGTTTGGTGGCAGCCGATGGGGAGTGGATATTAACGGACGTCACTCGCACACAGTACCTGCCGGAATATCAAACGAGCCAGTTGGCTGAGTCCCGATGGGATTCTTTTCTAACCGGACGGCAATTGGCCTTGCTGCTCAATCCGCCGGCCAGTCTTGCCTTGACCGATTTGTGGCAATACGTCTCAGGACTCAAAGAACGCTCGCAACCTCATGCAGAGTTTGAGTTGATTTTGTGGGAGAGGCTCTCGCTGCCGCTGGCTTGTCTTGCCATGATTCTGGCAGCCATGGCCACTGCTGCTGTTCCTTTGAAAAGCCGCGTCATTGGCGTCCGAATCGTGGGTGCGTTGGTCTTGGGACTGGGCTTCGAGCTGATGACCGAGCTGGTCGCTTATTTGGGACTCTTGTTGAGTTGGCCGATCCCTTGGGTCGCCACGGGGCCACCGGTGTTACTTAGTCTCTTATCGGTGTGGTTGGTGGCAAAGGCGCGCTGATGGGCCCTTGCCACCGGCAGCACAAAACATCTAGCCTTGGCGCGCGACCCAAGCGTTGCACCAACCCTCACGTGCGACTTGTTTGCCTGGGAAAATGCCGCAACCCATCCAGTCGGCTGAGACATCGCCCTGAGCCAGCTGACAGTTTCCACAGATTTGGCCATCTTTAAAGCGCGTCCAAACACTTTGGTCAACGTCGCTGTAGTGCTCATGGTAGCCAAGCGCTTTGGCTTGCGGGCTCTCCGGATTCAATGCATTCTCTGGAGCCTGAGCCCAAGCTGTTTGGGTGGTTTTAAGAGCCACCGCTGGCAACAGCAGAGCCAATGAGCCGGCTCCAGCGAGCTTGAATATGTTCCTACGTGAGCATTTGTTCATGTCTATTTACTCCTTGGATGTTAACGTGCAACGCGTCGCTTCTCTGGAAGCTTCCACGACCCTCCCGACACAGGCGCAGTCTAACATCGAGGCCGATAGTAAGAGACTATGGAATCAATTGAGTTCGCGCCCGCTGGCTGGATCCGTCTATGGCCTGATTTCTTGTCCAAACAAAAGGCCGCGGCAACCTTTCAACAACTGGCTGAATCGTTGGCATGGGAGCAACACGCCATTCGACTGTTCGGTCGAATGGTCAACCAACCCAGACTGACTGCTTTTTACGGCGAACAAGGGGTCTCATATCAGTACTCAAGTCTGAAGCTCTCAGCCATCGAGTGGTCCGGCCCATTGCTTAAGCTCGCCTGCCAAGTGAGCGATGTCACTGGTGAGTCATTCAACTCAGTGTTATGCAACTTCTATCGAGATGGCCAAGATTCCATGGGGTGGCATGCAGACGACGAGCCAGAACTTGGGGACAACCCGGTGATCGCGTCGGTGAGCTTGGGAGCGAGTCGACGATTTGATCTCAAACCCAAATCAGATGCAACCGATCAGAAGCACTCAATCTGGTTGGAGTCGGGCAGTTGCTTATTGATGGGCGGAGATCTGCAGCACCATTGGCTCCATCAGATCCCAAAGACCAAGCGCATTCATGAGCCAAGAATCAATCTGACGTTTCGCTGGATTCCTCGCTGAGTTCGCTCTCATCCAACAAGGCCGCGACTTGTGCTCTGGCCTGTTCTAGGTGCGCCTGACATTGGCGAGTGAGTTTTATTCCACGCTCGAACTCTTCCATTGCCTTGGCCAGCGGCAGGTCGCCAGTCTCCATCTGCTGAACCAAAGCCTCAAGTTCAGCGAGGGTCTTTTCAAAATCGGGTGTCTCACTCATGGGCTTTAGTCTAACCGATCACTCATCCGTTCGGTTGCGCGCCAAAGCAACCGGTGTCCCAGCTCAGGGCGTTATTGAGTTTGGGGGATTGCCAGCGCGCGCCACAGGCCAAGAGCTCCTCACCCAGCCAGATCCGCGGCCACAGATCACGTTCCCACGGAGGGATGTGGGCTTCGGCCAACAAACGTTTGGTCCGCTGAAATTCCTGCATGGATCCGCACTGGATCTTCTCATCAGCTTGCCTAGAGGTCACTCGGAAAATGGGGGGCTTTGATGTTTGTGTGTCCTCAAAGCCTTTCAACTTGGCCAAGTCCAAGCGCAGGGTGCCCAGTTCAAACGGCAAGACCAAGTGGTTTTGGCCATCCCACGCCGAGTCATAGGTGATTTGTTCCGAGCATGGCTTTGCTCGGGCGTGCCGTAGCCATAGGTGTTGGCGGTAGCAATAAATGACGCAGTTATCCCAATGGAGTGTGGGCAGACGATCGGCTTTTGGATGCTGAATCTGCGAAACAAAACTCTCTAGTGGCTTGCCAGGCGGCGGTGGCATCTCATTTCTTAAGCACCACACCCGAATCATCTCTGCTTTTTCGAACGCGGTTTTGTTGGCCCAGTGAGCGGTGCACAGACGCTGATGATCGCGCTCATCGAGCCGTACGCACTCAGTCACTGTTTTCGTCAAAAAAGTGGCGGCTTCACGGTTGAGTGTGGCGCTTCGATTCAGGGCTTCTTGCGCACCGGGAAAGCGTTCGAGCAAACGGGGCATGATGTCGTGACGAATGAAGTTCCGGTCAATGCTCATCAACTCATTCGTGGGATCTTCAATCCAGTCGAGTTGATGAGCATTGAGATAGGCCATAATCTCGGCTCTGGACCAATCCAACAGCGGCCGGATGAGGCGGCCCGAGCCAAAGGGTTGGTCAGATTCGATTCCTCTTAAACCGGCAATGCCAACACCTCGAAGCATTTTCAGCATCAAGGTTTCGGCAACATCGTCTTTGTGATGCGCTGTGACCAACACATCACTTGGATGCAGGACACGCTTAAAAAATGCATAGCGAGCCTCGCGTGCTCTGGCTTCTATGTTTCGGTCAGCCTCTAGGTGCAGCGTTTCAACGCGGCAGGGGAGATTGAGCTGCTCGGCCAGGTGACTGGCGCTTTTGGCACGTTCTGATGAAAGGGCATCGAGCCCATGATCGACATGCAAGCAAATCGTTTTGGTGCGCGGTGCAATGGCTGGGTCATTGACCAAACGGTGAGCGAGGCACATCGAATCAGCGCCCCCACTAAATGCGATATAAAGGGTCTGGTGTGGGCCGATTAGATCACTGAGTGTCGATAGATCCATAGGCCATCAATCGCTCATACCGTTGCGAGACCCTATGTGCAGGCGTATCGCCACTCAATGCATTGAGTTGTGCCTCAATGGTCTCTTTGAGTTTGATGACCACGGCGTCGGGATCTCGATGAGCCCCACCCAAAGGCTCGCTGATCACTTTATCAATTAAGCCCAATCGATGAAGGCGAGGCGCGGTAAGTCCCAGCGCACCGGCGGCCTCTTGAGCGCGCCCAGCATCCTTCCAAAGAATCGAGGCGCAGCCTTCAGGCGAAATGACCGAGTAAATACTGTACTGGAGCATGTTCACTCGATCGCCCACGCCAATCGCCAGTGCGCCACCCGAGCCACCCTCGCCAATCACATTGCAAATGATCGGTACCGACAGACGCGACATGACAGCCAGATTTCTGGCAATCGCCTCAGATTGACCACGCTCTTCTGCCCCCACACCTGGGTAGGCCCCGGGGGTATCAATGAACGTGATGATCGGCAAACTGAATCGCTCAGCCATCTCCATCAAACGCAACGCCTTGCGGTAACCCTCCGGGCGAGGCATGCCGAAATTGTGAAAGACCTTTTCTTTGGTGCTCCGGCCTTTTTGTTGCCCGATGACCACCATGGAGCGCCCATCGAGCTTGGCGAGTCCCCCCATGATGGCTTTGTCATCTCCATACTGCCGGTCACCATGGAGCAATTCAACGTGGTCAAACACCTTAGGGAGATAGTCCAGAAAATAAGGGCGCTGGGGATGTCTGGCCAGTTGCGCAACTTGCCAATCACTGAGTTCTGAAAAGATCTTGCGGGTTTGGTCTTGGCACTTGGCCTCAAGTCTTTGGATCTCATCGTCCAAATTGAGCTGCTGGTCTGGCCCTAAGCCCCTGAGCTCGGCAATCTTGGCTTCTAATTCGGCGATCGGTTGTTCAAATTCTAGATAGTTGGCTGGCATGGCATTCAAAGTAACTGCAATGGGTGTTGGCCGGTCAGTATAACCATCCATTCGGCTAAATGGGAACAGGGCCTCGTGGTATTCGGTGAAGCGCCCAATTTTTGAGCGCCCACTGCCACTGGGCATCTAGGCTGATGGCCTCGGGGGGTGGTTCATGACCCAGAGCACGCAAAGCCAGACGGAAGGCCTCATTTCGGTTGTACCGCGCGATCGGGTCTGCACCATCAGACTTGGAGAGTTTGCGACCGTTGTGATCGACGATGAGGGGCAAGTGCAGATACTCAGGACGAGGGTAGTGCAAGGCATCATAGACCAAGCACTGTCGCCCGACTGAGTCGATCAGATCGGCGCCACGCACCACTTCTGTGATTTGTTGTGCATGATCATCGACCACCACAGCCAATTGATAGGCGATCAGCCCATCGCCCCGCCGGATGATGAAATCGCCGCTTTGTTGACTGGGTATCTGCTCCTGAGGACCTTGCACGGCATCTTCAAAGACAACCACTTCATCGTGGGTTTTGAGTCGGATGGATCGCTCGACTCGACCCGGAGGTAGCCCGTGTCGACAGGTCTGAGGATAGGGCGCATCTTTTGGCAACTCTTTGCTTGAGCACCCACAGGGATAGGCCAGGCCTTCATCGACCAGTTTGGTAATGGCGGCACGGTGCGCCTCGAGCCGTGTACTCTGCCTCACCACGGGGAGATCAGATTGCAGTCCAAAGTCGGCCAATGTTGTCAGCTGCGCCTCAATGGCACCGGCGACCTGACGCGGCGGGTCGATGTCTTCGATCCGAATGAGCCACTGACCCTGAAAAGAGCGCGCCCGAAGATAACTGCCCAAGGCAGCAACCAGAGAACCAAAGTGCAAAGCGCCTGTCGGAGAGGGTGCAAATCGCGTGCGATAGGGGCTTTCAAGCTTGTTTTTGGTGGCCATAGCCCCCATATTAACGGCTTGGCAGTGTTGATTGCTTAATGGGCGGTTTGACTATCTCGCGATTGATATAGACCTGGAGGTTTGGCGTGTTGCAACGAATCGGTTTGTTTATCCTCACAAACTTGGCGATCCTGTTTGTTCTAAATATTGTCCTGGCCTTAATAGAGCCTTGGCTGGTGGCTCAGGGGATCGATGTCCAAAATGCCACGATTTGGATCATTGCGCTCGCTTTTGGTATGGGTGGGGCGCTGATCTCACTGGCGCTCTCAAAAACCATGGCCCTCCGCTCGACCGGTGCAAAAATCATTCAAACGCCGAAAAACGAAACCGAGCGATGGCTGATGGATTTGGTCAAGCGCCAAGCCAAAGAAGTGGGAATTGGGGTGCCAGATTTTGCGATTTACTCAAGCCCTGAGCCCAATGCTTTTGCCACGGGTGCCTCAAGAAACAAAGCCCTAGTGGCGGTCTCTACAGGCTTGTTGGAGCACATGCCCCGCAATGAGGTCGAAGCGGTGGTAGGGCACGAAGTGGCTCACATCGCCAATGGCGATATGATCACCTTGACGCTCTTACAAGGGGTGCTTAACACCTTCGTCATCGTGCTTTCTCGAGTCTTGGGCCAAGTGATTGACCGCGTGGTCTTTAAGAGCAATCGCGCCTACGGGCCAGGCTATTTTATCTCCGTGATTGTTTTGCAGATTGTCTTGGGTGTGTTGGCCAGCATGATCGTGATGGCTTTTTCAAGATGGCGAGAATATGGCGCAGACGCTGGAGGGGCTCGCTTAGCAGGTCGCGCCAACATGATTGGTGCGTTGCAAACACTTGGACGGGTCAGCGGACGCGCGCAACTACCGGAGTCGGTGGAAGCCTTTGGCATTCGAGGCCGAGTGGGCACTGGGATCAAGGCACTGTTGATGTCACACCCACCGATTGAATCCAGAATCCAAGCACTTCAAGAAGGGCGATGAGGTGGGACTCACCCACCCATCGCCCTTGGCCATGGTATTTGTTTTAGAGTAGCGGGACCTTGTAGGGCTGGCCCGCGATTTCAGCGACCAACTTCGGCACCAAATAGCCACTGAGTCGGGCTCTCAGTTCGTGCATGATCTTGGCCATCGCCTCATCAGTCACCTCAAAGTGCCCAGCCCCTGTGACTTTGTCCAAGCGGTGCAAGTAGTAGGGCAGCACACCCGCGGCAAACCCTCTTTCCATTAGATTAGCCAGCACTTTGGTCTCATCATTGATGCCTTTGAGAAGAACCGCTTGATTGAGCAAGCACACGCCGGCCAGTTTGAGTTTCGCCAAAGCGGTATCGACCTCATGATCAAACTCTTGGGCATGATTGGCGTGAATGACCATGACCACTGGCCAAGGAAGGTTGGCAAGCCAGCTCGTGAGTTCATCGGTGATTCGGTCAGGCAGGACGATCGGGAGACGAGTATGAATTCTTAGCCGCTGGATGTGTTTGGCCTTTTCGAGTCGATCGGTGAGTTCAGCGAGTCGTTTGGTGGAGAGCATCAATGGATCGCCACCGGATAAGATCACCTCATTGATCGTCGGGGTGTTGGCAATGTAGTCAATCGCTTCATGACTAAAAGAGCCGCCCATGTGCTCTTGGGCATAGGGGAAGTGTTGCCTAAAGCAGTAGCGGCAATGGACCGCACAAGCGCCCGTGGTGATGAGCAAAGCCCGACCGAAGTATTTGTGGAGGAGACCTCGCGACTGGCGACTGGCCTGATCCCCCACGGGGTCATTTAGATATCCCGGTTGGGGCATTGTCTCTGCATTGATCGGTAGCACTTGTTGCAAAATTGGATCATTGATATCCCCCGGCCTCATTCGCATCGCCAAAGCTTGTGGAACCCGCATCGGAAAGGGTGCGGGCTTAAGTATTTGGCTGTCATCAACGGCAATGCCCAGTGTCTGTAGGAGCGTCGCCGGGTCAGTGTAGGCCGAGCGAAGCTGATCTCTCCACCGGCTTTGAGATACACTAGAGCGTTTAGGTTGGGCGGAATTCATTTGCCTAGTTTAACGGTGCTCAGGAGCAAATATGGCCACTTACAGTACAAACGAATTTAAAGCGGGACTCAAAATCATTTTGGATGGTGATCCGCATACCATTGTTGAAAATGAATTCGTCAAACCAGGCAAAGGTCAGGCGTTTAACCGAGTTCGCGTTAGGAACTTAAAAACCGGCCGAACCATCGAAAAAACCTTCAAATCCAATGAAACCGTAGAGGCGGCGGACGTGTTTGAAAAAGAGGTGCAATACCTCTACAACGATGGTGAGTTTTGGCATTTTATGGACCCAGCAAGCTATGAGCAGTTGGCGGCCGATGCCCAAATTATTGGTGACTCGGATAAATGGTTTGTTGAAGAGGGCATGTGTTTGATGACGCTTTGGAACGGCGAGCCTTTGACTGTCCTGCCGCCCAATTTCGTTGAGATGAAAGTGGTGGAGACAGACCCAGGACTCAAGGGCGATACCTCCGGGAGTGGCGGAAAACCCGCCACGCTGGAAACTGGCGCGGTTGTGCGCGTGCCTCTGTTTGTCCAAGAAGGGGAGCTGATTCGAGTCGATACTCGCAATGCCGAGTATGTCTCGCGGGTGAATAAATGAGCGCTCAGCGGGATCAATTGGCGCTGTTGCCCAAGTGGGTGGTGCCTGTGGTTCCGGAAGGAGAGGTGCTGCTGGATACGGCAGTCATCGTTCAAGGTGAGCGCATTGTCGATATCATTCCGGCCAGCGAGGTGGTCAATCGCTACCCCAATGCCACCACCAAACCATTATCTACGCACGCATTGATCCCCGGACTGGTGAACGCCCATGGGCACAGCCCAATGGTTCTCATGCGGGGTTTGGCCGATGACCTGCCCCTGATGGAGTGGCTCACCAAGCACATATGGCCCACGGAACAAGCCTTTGCTGGGGAAGATTTTGTACGAGCGGGCAGTGCGTTGGCCGCGGTTGAGATGCTCACCGGCGGGACCACGTGTTTTAACGATAACTACTTTTTCCCCAACATCACCGCTGAGGTGGTCAAGGCCTCTGGGATGCGGGCAGTCCTTGGATTGCCAGTGATGAATGTGCCCACCATCTGGGCTGAAGATGAGGCTGGTTACATCGAAAAAGGGCTGCAGGTGCTTGAGGAATCAGAGCCCAATTCGCGCATCGGTTGGGCTTGGGCACCGCATGCCCCATACACGGTCACCGATGCCAGTTTTGAGCGGCTGGGGGCCCTGACAGAAGAATTCGATTTCAAACTCCATCTGCACCTGTTAGAGACTGCCGATGAGATTGAACAAAGCCTGGCCGAACATGGAAAGCATCCCATCGATCGCCTAGTTGATCTTGGTCTCTACAACGACCGTCTGATCGCCGCTCATATGACCCAGCTCACCGATGATCAGGTGGCTCAGACAGCGGAGGCGGGCGTCCACATTTTGCATTGCCCAGCAGCCAACATGAAGCTGGCCAGTGGGTTTTGTCGAGTGGATGATCTGGACCAAGCCGGCGCCAATATCGCGATTGGGACCGATGGCGCCGCCAGCAATAACCGCTTAGACATGTTTGCTGAAATGCGCCTGGCGAGCCTAATTGCCAAGGGATTCAGTCTAAACCCAGTCGCTGCACCGGCCACACGGTCATTGTCGATGGCCACCATTCAAGGCGCAAAGGCGCTGGGCTTGGACGATGGCATCGGCTCGATTGAGGTTGGGAAGCAGGCAGACTTGGTGGCCGTGGACCTTGATGTGCCAGGCACCACGCCAGTCCATCATGTGATTTCCCATCTGGTCTATGTGGTCTCCCGTTCCCAAGTCAGCGATGTTTGGGTGGCAGGCCAAGCCTGTGTCAGTGACCGCCGTGTGGTTGGTCTTGACCAAGAGAGCGTGGTCAGTGAGGCCATCGAATGGGGATTAAAAATGCATAAGAAACAGTAAGCTAGGTAAGAAATCTAAAATGGATATCAAGAGCATCAATGCGGATGTGGCCGAGACCGACAAGTTCAATCAGCTGGCTGCGCAATGGTGGGATCCAGAGGGAGAATGCCGGCCCTTGCATGACATCAATGAACCGCGAGTGGCCTATATCGCTGAGCGAGCCGAGTTGGCTGAACGCCAGGTATTGGACGTTGGCTGTGGAGGTGGCTTGTTGGCCGAAGCGTTGGCCAAACGCGGCGCCGAAGTCACGGGCATCGATCTAGCCAAACGGGCGCTTGGGGTGGCCAAAATGCATGCCCAGGCCAGCGAATTGTCCATCGACTATCATTTAAGTTCAG
>CAJXNU010000025.1 GCA_913057255.1 uncultured Wenzhouxiangella sp. | reverse complement strand
ATGGGCCAGGCCGAGGTATCGATGTCAATGCCCAAAGACTCTGGAACGATGCGAGTGATGTTCTCAGTTAAGCCACCACCGGTGATGTGAGACATCCCTCGAATCGATAAATCCGTCCTTCTGAGCAAGTCTAGGATGGGTTTGACATAAATTTGGGTGGGGGCGAGTAGCGCTTCCATGAGAGACGTACCATCCAACGATTCACTTGTGGCATTGGGGTCTCTTTCAAGCACCCGCCGAATTAAAGAGTAGCCGTTGGAGTGGGGTCCACTGGAGGCAATGCCGATTAAACAATCGCCTGCTTGAATGGTCTTCCCAGTGATCATGGCCTCGCGTTCGACCGCGCCCACACAAAACCCGGCCAAATCAAATTCCCCTGGCGGATACATGTCAGGCATCTCAGCGGTTTCACCACCAATCAGCGCGCAACTTGCCTGCTCACAGCCTTGGGCAATGCCCTGAACCACACGGCTGGCTTGTTCGACCTCGAGCTGCCCGCAGGCAAAATAATCAAGGAAAAACAGGGGTTCGGCACCGCAGACCAAGATGTCGTTGACGCACATGGCCACCAGGTCAATGCCGATGGTGTCCAACTGGTCATGCTGGGTGGCCAACATGAGTTTGGTGCCCACCCCATCGGTGCCCGAGACCAACACCGGATCGGTGTAATTTTGGCCCAGGTGGAATAAGCCACCAAACCCGCCCAAGCCACCCATGACCTCAGGACGCATGGTTTTGGCAACGAAGGGTTTGATTTTTTCAACCAAGGCATTGCCTGCATCAATGTCGACGCCTGCGTCTCGATAAGTCAGCGGAGTTTTTGATGACATGATCACAAGTCACTTTAAGTTTGGCTGATGGATGCGTGGTTTGGAGCCTTCATTGAGTTTGTGAATCGACCTGCTCCAGCGTCCTTATGGTATCGTTTCATGGCCATGAAAGCACCCATCTCGATCAAAAAAATCACGCGTGCCATCACTCAGCTGTGTATCGGTGCCATGGCATTGCTCAGTGCCTCTATGGCATCTGCTGTGCTGATTGAAGGCCTCTACGTTGGCGAGGCTAAGGTAGATCAGGTGCGTGGCGTGGATCGAAATGCACAACTCAAGGCACTCGATGAGGTGCTTTTTCGTTTAACTGGCCTTCCCAATGGCGCGCAACGCTTATCCATCTCAACGGCTGATTTGGCCCAGTTGATCCAGTCGCGCCAGATCATCGAGCGGTCTGTGGTGAATGCAGCCGGTGAGCCAATCACTGAGCTTAGAGAACGTGTTGAATTTGATGCATTGGCGATTGATCAATTGCTGGCCAACCAAGAACTGAAGCGATGGGGACGGGAACGAGCCAGCGTGTTGGTTTGGGCAGTGATGGAAGAGGGTTTTCAGGTCGAGCTCCTCGACGATCCCATGCTCGAAGCGACCATGCGGGAGCTGGGTCGGCGCTTGGGCTTGGACTTAATTCGGCCCTTGGGTGATGCCCTAGACCTCTCAGAGCTCAGCTTGGCCGATGTGCGAGGTGGTTTTCTTGATCAGACCGAGCCTGGTTTGGCCCGCTATGGGGCCTCGGTGGCGTTGATGCTGGATCTAAGACCCGACATGACTGGATGGTTGGCACGGGCCTTCTGGCGAATTGACGGCGTCGATGGAGGACAGTCGTTTCTTGGTCCCTCGCCACAAGTGGTGTTGGAGCGAGCTCTTGAGGCCTTGTTTCAAGCCATGGTGCGGCGCTATGCCATTGATTTAAATGACCAAGCTTCTCGCACGCAGCGGGTGCGCATCATCGATCTGTCTGACCCAGTGCAGTACGCTGAGGTGCTTGGCTATTTGAGAAACTTAGGGGTGGTTGAGCGAGTGAGGGTGATTGAGGCTCGTGGTCAGCAGATGGAATTTGAGCTCACGTTGCGCGGGGACAATTTGGTCGATATTTTGGCCGTTGGCCAAACGCTCGAGGTGCTCAATACCGACCCAACCGGCTTGATTGAGCTTCGCCTCCGTTAGGAAAAGACAGATCATGTCATTGAAGATGCTCCCCAACATTTTAACGGTGGCCAGGATTGCGGCCGTGGTGCCGTTGGTGTGGTTGATGTTGATCCACTCCTTTGGTTGGGCTTTTGTGGTCGCCGTGGTTGCAGGCATCTCGGACGCACTCGATGGGTACTTAGCACGCCGTTTCACATGGCAAAGTCATTTTGGTGGCTGGGCTGACCCAGCAGCTGACAAGTTAATGATGAGCGCCAGCTATGTCACATTGGCCTATATTGAAGTGCTTCCCATGTGGGTGAGTGCCTTGGTGATTGGGAAAGACGTGGTGATTTCAGCCGGTGCGCTGGCCTACCGCTGGTTATTTGGTCGTTTTAAGGCCACGCCCACGCGGTTATCAAAATTCACTACCTTGCTTCAGGTCATCTTACTTTGGGTGGTGCTGATCGGATTGATTGGACTGCCGATACCCAGCCCCTGGTTGTCGGGTTTGATCATTGTCGTGGGCATGCTCACTGCGTTGACTTTGGTCCAGTATGTGGTCATCTGGTCACGTCGGGCATGGCATCAACACCATGAGCAAGGATTGGTTTCATGAGTGACATGCAACAAATGCCTCTGGTGCTCAAGCCACCCCGCCGCTTGATTTTTGATAACTACATCGCAGGAGACAACCTAGGCCTGATCGAGACCTTAAAGACCGGTCTAGAGGTGGGTGATTGGTATCTTCTCATTGGCCCGCATGGCAGCGGTCGGACACATCTAATGTCTGCGCTGTTTCAGCACCTCGGCGATCAGGGTCAGACGAGCGCTTACATTCCTTTATCAGATGCAAGCGATTGGCCTTTATTGGATGAGGCGACTGCGGCCTACGTGATGGTGGATGACATTGACGCCTTGGCAGCTGAACCAGCGGGCGAGATGCATCTGTTCAATGCGCTAAACCGCTGGCGCTTGGAGAAAACGACGGTGGTGATGAGTGCGACAGGTCTTACGGAATTTGTGTTGCCTGATTTATGTTCACGCCTGGGGCAGGCCACCCGCTTGACCCTCAAATCGCTCCAAGACGAAGACTTTGAAGCGTTGGTCTTGCGCTTGGTTAGCGATCAAGAAATGAACATGCCAGCGGACGTCGCCAAATATTTGGTGAGCCGCGTGCGGAGAAATGCAGGAGACGTCACGCGCTTGGTCAATCAAGTGTTGTTGAAGTCGCTGAGTGAGCGTCGTGCGATCACCATCCCAATGGTTCGATCAGTGCTCCAACGTGCTGAGGAATGACGGGGCTCAGTGTCGGGTGTGGACAATCAGATCCACGCCCTCGTCGGTGGGTTGAATGAGCCATTGCACCCGAGAGATGTCTGCACGTTTGCTCCAGTCTGTCAGCTCTTCAATGAGGTCTTGTCCTGGCTCGGTCATTGGCCAGGCCTGCATCACAGCGGAAAGCTCATCGAGGCGGTTGAAATCTAAGGCACCCGAGGCCCAAGGCAGGGTGGCTGAGTCAGGGTCTGTGGTGGGTGTGGGTTCATCCAGCACATCGGCTGAGCTGACCCGCAAGGATGCCTCGGTGGTGGACAGATAAATGGGCATGCCACCCAGTGCCTCAACCAAACGAGGTGGCAATGGTTGTGGCGACTGGTTGGCACGAAGATCCATGGCCGCCAATTCGGGTGCAAAAAGTCCCGCCAGACCGATTAAGAACTGCGGGTTTTGCAGATAAATCTCTGTCAGATAATGGGCCACCACGTCATCTGCCTGATCCATTGAACGGCCCTGATCGCTTGGCCGATCATTGGACTCTAAGCCATCAAAGCGCATCACAATGCCTTCAATTGAGGTGATGATCGGCGGTACGGGGCGGTTGCTTAAGCCACGTGCCCAGCGTTGTGATGGTTGAAGGGGCGAAAGCTCAGGGCAATCCTCAAGAGCCGTCTGGCTGTGTTGCAATTGATCAATCATTGCTTGCCGAGTGGTGGCCACATCAACGATCAACCCCAAACCAGCGACCTGAGCGAATTGGGCTTCAGAGACATCGATGCGGGGTCGCGGCATGGGCCTGTCCAACTCTCCTTTCGGCAGGATCAATCGAGTCAGCAGCGTCATTGATTGAGTGCTTAAGTCTTGGGTGCCCATGATGAGCCTGGGCATTTGAGTGCCCAATTCAGACCAAGCCTGCTGGCAGTTGGGATCACTGTTCGCTCCTTGAGCCATGAGGCTAGGCAGATCAACATAAGCACTGACTTTCCCATCGAGACCGTGGGTCTGGTTGAAGGCCTTCCAGGAGGCCGCCGACCAGTGGTTCGAGTCGGACTGTTCACTGGCTGTGGAATGTTGCTCAGTGATCATGCCGAGTTCATCGGGATGGGTCGCTTGAAGCCACATGCTCAACCAGGCCCCCTGCGTTTCCACAATCAACCAGCCAGGCTGGGTGCGACCAAGTCCTGCGGTCCAAACTTCCCGCAGCGAATCGATCTCAATAACCACCCGCTGGTGGGAGTCGTTTGTTTGAGACGTGCTGGGATCTGCCATTTGAGTGGGTGGCGGGCCACTTAATTGAACCCAAGCATTCCAAAAGGCGGTCTGATCAAGCAAAGGAATCCGCGCAATCAGTCGGTCATTGTCGGTATATACGGCCCAGTACCCATTGGGATCCAAACCGGCAGACCGCCAATCTTCGGCCTTGGCTAATGTGGATGTGATCGAGTGCAAAAAGACAGCACCCTGTGCCTGCGAATCTCTGTTAAGTCGACTCACCAGCGATTGGATGGTTTGAGCCAAGCGATCAAATTCTGCATCGTCAAGCGGACTGTCGTTGGCAATTAGGACCGGGCTACTTTGACTGATTTGCTCTAGCCAGGGATTGGCGTTCTCAGTTGAGGGCCCCGTGCCTGGCTGGCAACCCGTGGCCATGAGGGTGGCGACGATGAGGATCGTGGCCATTCCGATCTGCCATGGAACAACTTGCGGCCCGCGAGAGATCACAGCGACTGGATGCGCCAATCAACCCAAGGACTTGATGCCAGCGATCAAGGCTTGAGCCACCTTTTGTGCATCGCCATAGAGCATGCGCGTGTTGTCCTCGAAAAACAACAGGTTCTCAATGCCTGAAAATCCTGTGCCTTGACCCCGCTTAACCACAATGCAGTTCCGTGCTTTGTCGACATCCAAAATGGGCATGCCATAAATGGGGCTTGAGGTGTCTTTTCTGGCGGCGGGGTTGACCACATCATTGGCGCCAATGACCAAAGCCACATCGGTGGTTGGGAACTGAGCGTTGATGTCCTCGAGATCAAAGATTAAATCGTAGGGAACACCGGCCTCGGCCAACAAGACATTCATGTGCCCAGGCATTCTGCCAGCGACTGGGTGAATGGCAAAGCTCACCTTCACGCCTCGGCTCTGTAATAGCTCCACCAGTTCCCAGATTTTGTGTTGAGCTTGCGCAACGGCCAGACCATAGCCAGGAACAATCACCACTTTCTCGGCATAGGCCAACTGAATGCTGGCATCCGTGGCATCAATGGATCGCATCTCGCCGCTGACTTCCAGACCGGGACCATCTTCATCGGCTTTGCCGAATCCGGCAAATAAGACGTTGCCGAGCGAGCGATTCATCGAGCGGGCCATCAACTGGGTGAGCAAAGAGCCTGCGGCACCGACCACAATCCCTGCAATCATCATGGCGGGATTTTGCAAGACATAACCCTCAAAACCCACCGCCAAGCCGGTGAGTGCGTTGTACAAAGAAATCACCACCGGCATGTCGGCGCCGCCAATGGGGACGGTCATCAGCACGCCCACGACCAAGGCCAAACCAAAGAAAGCCAACAGAACCGTTGGGCTGGCCTCTCCAATAATCAAAAACACGCCCAAGGCCAAGGTCGCAATGAACACGCCCAAGTTAATCACCTGTTGGCCTGAGAAGCGCCATGATTTCTTGAGCCAGCCTTGCAGTTTGGCAAAAGCGATCAACGAGCCGCTGAAGGCCACTGCACCAATAATGCCGCCGAGCACAGCGAGGACAACAGTGACGGTGTCCATTTGCACTTCGCCACTGCCTCGTTTGAGTAGCTCAACGCCTGCAATCGCAGCAGCAGCACCGCCACCCATGCCGTTGTAGAGTGCAATCATCTGCGGCATGTCGGTCATCGCCACCCGTCTGGCTGTCACCCAAGCGCCAGCGCCACCAATGACAATGGCAATCACCATCAAGGCATAGTTGCCTTTCACCTCTGGGTGAACAAAAGTCACCAATATGGCCACGGCCATGGCCACGCCAGACCAAATCATCCCAGATCGAGCAGTCACCGGAGAGCTCATGGCTTTCAGGCCGTAGATAAACATCACCGCGGCGATGAAATAAGCCGCAGGTACCAAGAAATCAAGGACAGAGATCATGGTCTCACTCCTCCTTCTTCTGGCCGGAGGATTTAAACATTTCGAGCATTCGATCGGTCACCACATAGCCGCCCACCACATTGCCCGCCGCCAAAAAGACGGCAATAAATCCGACCACGATCTCTGCGGTGGTGGTGGCCATGCCCAGAATCACCATCGCACCGACCAAGACAATGCCATGGATGAAGTTTGAGCCCGACATCAGGGGTGTATGCAAAATGGCAGGCACTCTGGCAATGATCTCAATGCCGGTAAAAGCAGCCAACATGAATATATATAACGCAACCCAACCTTCCATTAGCTTGGCTCCTTTGAGGCGCTGGCGATAAAGCCAGGATGTATCACCTCACCTTGGTGAATGAGTAGGCATCCGGCGATGACCTCATCGTCTTGGTCAATCTGAATCGATTCATCACCGATCATCAATGCCAACAAATTGCTGACGTTTTTGGCATACATCTCGGAAGCATGCAGCGGCGCCATGCTGGGCAAGTTGGTGGGCCCTTGGATCAATACGCCATTGACATCGACGGTCTCACCCACTTGGGTGAGTTCACAGTTGCCTCCACTCTCGGCGGCCATATCCACAATCACTGAACCCGCGCGCATGCCCTTGACCATGGTTTGCGTGATGATCTTAGGTGCAGGTCGACCCGGAATGGCTGCAGTGGTGATCACCACGTCGGCTTTGGCCAAGTGCTGGGCCAACACATCGGCCTGTTGTTGTTTCTCATCATCGGTTAGCTCGCGCGCATAACCGCCTTCGGACTCGGCATCGACACCGGTGTCAATCATGGTCGCTCCCAGTGACTCGACTTGTTCCCGGGCTGCTTTTCTAATGTCGTAGGCTTCAACTTGCGCGCCCAAGCGTCTGCATGTTGCAATGGCTTGTAAACCGGCCACGCCGGCACCCACCACCACCGCTTTGGCTGGTCGCAAGGTGCCTGCCGCGGTGGTCAGCATTGGAAACAGTCGCGGCGAGCATTCGGCCGCCAGAATCACGGCTTTGTAACCCGCCACCGTCGCTTGTGAAGACAGCACATCCATGGCTTGGGCTCGAGTGATTCTTGGCACCAACTCCATGGCCACCATGGACACTGCCTCGGTGGGTGCTGCCACCAATTCATCCAGTGCCAGGTGGGGCTGGAGTTGACCCACCACGACTGCGCCTGATTTGAGTAACGCCAGTGTTTCGGCTGTGGGTCGACGGACACAGACCAAGACATCCGCCGCTTTGGCCACCGCATGGGCATCCTCGACCCATTGGGCATTGGCCCAAGCTTCCTGGTCTTCGGCAAAGCCGGCTGCTGTCCCAGCGCCTCGCTCGATCATGACCTGGTGGCCTTGCCCCAGCAGTTTGCCAACGGCCGTTGGGTCGAGTGCGACGCGGCGCTCGCCCGGCGCGGTTTCTTTGATGACGCCAATCACTAGACTCATACAAACACCTCAGCTCTTAAGCCTTGAGTGTAGCGCTCCAGTGTGAATCAGCGCAAACGCCTGATCACAGCCATCTTTTCAAAGTGTGTTACCAGGTTTGAGCCTGTGCGCTCGCGAGCCTCTCTGCGGTGCCGATGTCCAACCACCGCCCGCCAAAGTGCTCTCCGCTTAAAGCTTGGCGATCAATGGCTTGATCTAGGACCGGTCTGAGTCGACGGTGGCCTGGCGGGAGTGAGCGAAATAGGCTGGGTGAGAACAAACCAAAGCCTGCATAGGTAAGACCGGGCCGGCCATCGCCTGCGGCTTCTTTAGACAGCACTCGATCGCCAAGCAAAGAGAAATCCCCAGCGGGGTGATGGGGTGGGTTGTCGACCAAGATCAAGTGCCCCAAACCGGCCAGGGTGTGTTTATGTAGATTTCGGTAGTCAAAGTCACTCATCACATCAGAGCTGATCAACGCAAAAGGTTCATCTTCAAAGTACTCGAGGGCATGCCGAATCCCACCTGCTGTCTCTAACGCGCCAGGCGGTTCTTGCGAGTAAATCACCTCCAAGTCTGACAAGGCCGGTGTATCGAGCCATTGGGCCAACGCGGGTGGGATTTGCTCTCCCAGCCAACCCAAATTAATGATGATGCGGTCAAACTCGGCGGCAGCGAGCTTGTTGAGATGATGAACGATCAGGGGTTGATCGTTGACCGGGACCAGGGGCTTTGGGAGACGATCAGTCAATGGCCTCAAACGCTCTCCGCGTCCGGCCGCAAGCACCATGGCTTGTCGAATCGTCACGACTGGGGAGCCACTTGCCGACTCTCCCAGACCTGGATGAGGTCGGTCAGTGCCTGAAGCTCAGGATTTCTCTGAGCGGTCTCGGTGATGTAGTCAAAGAAACGTCCAACGTCTGTGAGATAGCGCGGCTTGCCATCACGGTAGGCGATGCGCGCAAAAATACCAATGACTTTGAGATGGCGCTGGATGCTCATGAAGTCACACATTCGCCGCCACAGATCAACCTGATCTGGGACATCAATCCCTTGCGCTTTGGCCTGTTGGCGGTAGCGCTCCAAGCATTGGTCCACATAAGACCGAGGCCAACTGATGAAGGCATCCATATACAGTGAGATTGGATCATAGGTCACCGGGCCAATGACGGCATCTTGAAAATCCAGCACACCAGGATTGGGTTGACTCACCATTAAATTTCTGGGCATGAAGTCGCGGTGACAAAAGACCTTCGGTTGATCCAGTGCCCAGCGAATGACCCCTGCGCAGATCAAATCCCACTGATCCCACTCCTCGTCGGTGGGTTCAACGCCCCAGTGATGGGTTAAAAACCAATCGGTGAACAAGCTCATCTCAGCCAAGAGGCGAGAGGCATCATAGGCGCTGAGTCCCTCCGTCGATGCCCTCGATTGCATCATCAGCAAAGCCTGATGGGCGTCTTCAAAAAGATCGTCGGCAGCATCGACGTTCTTTGGATCGAGCCGGTCTAAGTAGCTGGTGCTGCCAAGATCACTCAACACCATCCAGCCTTGAGTTTGTTCGACATGCAAGATGGCAGGGACATGCAGCCCAATTTGTGTCAGGCGCTCTTGGATATCGATGAAAGGCCCCAAGGGTTCTTGCTCGGGAGGTGCGTCCATCACAATCAAAGTTGAGCTCAGCCCATCTGCGACTGTCCCCGCTTGGTCTGGTTCTAGGAAGAGGCGAAAGTAGCGACGCCGACTGGCGTCTGATCCAATCGCCTCGACTCGGCTAGCTTGGCATCCAAGCACATCGAAGGCCCAGTCGCAGGCGCGTTGTCCTGCCTCATCGATCAAGGCAATTCACCGGCCATATCGCGTTGGCAACACCAGCGCCAAGCCTTTGTCCACTCGCTGAGTGCTGGTGCATATTGGCCCGCAAATCCCTGAATGGAGTGCCCCAGGGTCAATAAATTTGCTTCGGCATCCATGTCTTCTTGCAGGAGGTGGCCAATCACCCGACCAAACAGCGTTTTCAGCCAATCTGGAGCGTCCAAGTGAGAGGCAGTTTCATTGATGGCACGGACTTGCTCGCCTTGGAGTTCGCTGATGTAGTTCACCATGAGTTCCCGGATGGCCTGATCATCCAAGCCAGCCAAATGCTCAAGCCAAGCCACCAAAAAGGCGATGCGTGAGCGGTGGTCGCCTTGGGGCAATTCCAGAGACTCAATCAGATCACCCAAGACCATCATGTGGTTGTAGCCTCGATCGATGGGGCGCTCAGGATCTAAGTCTTGATCGGACCAGCGCCGAGGATCTGTTGGGCGGTGGGGCAGCATCAGTGGGAGATTCACTGTAAGCGAGTCGGGGTAGACAAAGCGCATGAGCACCGCAAAGAAGAGGTCTTCATTCCGCCCTTGGGCGGATGTGGGCAACAGCATCTCTCGGTTGTCGATGCCCGTGAGTGTGGTGGTCATCAAAGAGAAGTCCGTGGTGACTTGCACGCCCAAGCTCCCTCGGGCAAAGCGTCGATTGAACAGTCTTTCGGCCCATGCGGGGTCTTGGTGACAAACCGCATGGAGCTCTTTGGCCGGTTGGCTAAACAGCCAGGTCATCGAGCTCGTGCCAGGATCGCCCAAGGTGCCATTGCTGGTGAGGCGGACCCTTGGGCGACCTTTGATCTGATGGAGCATGTGGGCATCGGTTCTGGCCAATAGATCGCCTTTCGTCTCGCCCGCTGACTGAATGATGTCTGCCAGAGATTGCCCTAACCACTGATCATGGGAAGCCAAGGGGTTGGCAGTGGATTTGGGAAACTGATTGGTTTCGGGTTGATCGGGATCGACAAACTGAGTCTTGAGTTCGCGTTTGGGTCGAAGTTGCACCCCAAAGTGGGCTTCCTCTAACACGAAGGGGTCTAGAGTCGCATCATCGTCGAGCATCAAAAACCGTTGGCCGGCAGCCAGCAGTAGGGCAGTGTTGAGGCTGGCTCCATAGGTGGGCGAGGGATTTTTGGGATCGCCTTCGATCAGCCAGTGGAGGGCCTTTGGATCCGCGCCACTGCCCTCGGCAATGTGATCGATCAAGGCCGCTCTCGCCTCACGATTCAGGTAATGGCAAGGGCCAGACCAGTGTTCATTGAATCGATCAAAAGCTTCTTGGTTTTGGGTTTGACTGTCTTTTTCTCGCGAGTCATCCAAAACCCAGACACTCAGAGCTTGTCGGGGTGCTTTCGATTGCAAGCTCGCCAACAATTGGGCGAGATCGCTCGGGCGATCGGCGGTTCGGATAAAGCAGTGGGTCAGCGGAGAGGGCTTGGCCGCTGCCTCTGGGGGCGTGCCAAGCGTGGACATGAGCTCTGTCTCATGAATCAAAAAACCCTGATCCACCAAATGTTCCAGCGCCTCCCTTATCGCCGGTGTTTGTTGGGGAGATAGACCCGAGGCGTTGATGATGTGCTTGATGTGTTGATCAATTGAACGAAGGCCGTTGCACAGGCTCAAAATCTGGACCAACTGCAGGTTGAGGCTTTTGGCTGGATAGCGAGCCTCCATCTGCACCCACGCAGCATCTGCATTGAGCGTGTGGGCCTTGAAAGGGGGTGCCATCCACCGGTCGGGGCGAGTGCCTGAGACGGGCGCCGCTTGTGGCGTCATATCAAGCGAAAACTCGAATTCGTTGGTGTCTTTCGTCATGAACCTCTGCCTTATTGAATTTGATCGTCGCGCGGCAACGAATAGTCTAATTCAAGCCCGATCTTCACGTAATTCATACTAATTTGGTCTTCATTTGGTATCATTAGGAATTACTTATTAATTGAGGCCTTTTACATGCTTCGAATCAGCAAACTCACTGATTATGCGACGGTTTTGCTGGCCGAGTTGGCGAGACAACAGCCGTGGGATCAGCGTGCCTCAGCCAGCCAGCTTGCTGAGGTTACCGCGATTGAGACATCAACGGTGGCCAAAGTCTTAAAAATGCTGGCCCGTGGGGGGCTGATTCGGTCCATTCGAGGCGTGAATGGGGGCTACCAGCTCGCGCATCGGCCGGAGGAGACCTCAGTGGCCTCTATTGTTGCGGCCATGGAAGGCCCGATTGCGCTGACTGAATGTGGCTTGGAGCCCGGTCTTTGCTCACATGAGGCCTATTGCAGCTTGAGAAGCAGCTGGCAAAAGATTGGCGTGGCGGTGGAGCAGGCGCTCAATGAGCTCACTCTGGCTGATTTGGCGGGTTTGGAGTCGAAATCAGGCGTTGTGGGGTCGGCCAAAATCCCCATCACCACCCATTTTGATCACTAACACTCCAGATGAAAGCAAGGCGTTAGGCAGGTTATGAGTCAAACAGTAGAACAAGTCCAAGGAGTGATCCAGAAGCGCTACGCGGCTGGATTCACGACCGATATTGAATCCGACATGATCCGTCCAGGCTTGGATGAGGAAATCATCGCCATGATTTCTGCCAAAAAAGAAGAGCCTGAGTGGATGCTGGAGTGGCGTTTGAAAGCCTACCGGCATTGGTTGACGATGAAAACACCCAACTGGGCACATCTCAATATTCCAGCGATTGATTTTCAGGCGTTGCATTACTACGCCTCACCGAAGCAAAAAAACCGACCACAAAGCCTGGATGAGGTCGATCCAAAGTTACTCGAGACCTTTGATCGATTGGGCGTGCCCTTACACGAGCGGGCTCGTCTTGCCGGTGTGGCAGTGGATGCCGTTTTTGACTCGGTGTCTGTGGGCACCACTTTCCAAAAAGAACTCAAAGAAGCGGGCGTGATTTTTTGCTCCATGAGCGAAGCGCTACAAGAGCATCCCGATTTGGTTCGTGAGTACATTGGCTCGGTGGTGCCGCATACCGATAACTTCTTTGCTGCACTGAACTCGGCAGTCTTTTCTGATGGGTCATTTGTCTACATTCCTAAAGACACCGTCTGTCCCATGGAGTTGTCGACCTACTTCAGAATCAACGCCCGCGATACCGGTCAGTTTGAGCGCACATTAATCATCGCAGAGCCCGGTTCAAAGGTGAGCTATTTGGAAGGCTGTACTGCACCGATGCGTGATGAGAATCAGCTCCATGCCGCAGTGGTTGAGCTGGTGGCTTTGGAAAAGGCGCAAATTAAATACTCGACTGTACAAAACTGGTACCCGGGCGATGAAAACGGCAAAGGGGGGATTTATAACTTTGTGACCAAGCGAGGGGATTGCCGGGGTGATGATTCTCGAATCTCTTGGACACAGGTAGAAACTGGGTCTGCGATTACGTGGAAATATCCCTCATGCATCATGCGGGGTGAGCGTTCGGCTGGCGAGTTTTACTCAGTCGCGCTCACACACAACCATCAGCAAGCCGATACCGGTACCAAGATGATCCATTTGGGTAAAGATTCCACCAGCAAAATCATCTCCAAAGGTATCTCAGCCGGTCGTAGCAACAACAGCTACCGCGGGTTGGTCCGCGTGGCCAAAAAAGCCACCAATGTCAGAAACTACACGCAGTGCGATAGTTTGCTGATCGGCAAAACGTGCGGGGCGCACACTTTTCCATACATCGAAGCGGCCAATGCCAGTGCGAAGGTGGAGCACGAAGCCACCACGTCGCGCATTGGTGAGGACCAGCTCTTCTACTGCCGATCGCGAGGGCTGGATGAGGAAGAGGCCGTGGCTTTGATCGTGGATGGTTTCTGCAAAGAGGTCTTTAAAGAGTTACCGATGGAGTTTGCGGTCGAGGCCAAGGCTCTGCTTGAAATTTCATTGGAAGGCTCGGTGGGTTAGGTGCAGCACAGAGTCGAGTCCCCATTGAGCTCAGTGGGTGAGAAGACAACATAACGACAGAACGAATTGGAAAGCTAGGATGTTAAAAATTAAAGATTTACATGTCAGCGTTGATGAACAAGAAATTCTCAAAGGACTGAGCTTAGAGGTCGGTGAGGGCGAGCTGCATGCCGTGATGGGTCCCAATGGCTCAGGAAAATCAACCTTGGGCTACACCTTAGCGGGTCGAGATGACTATGAGGTGACCAGCGGCTCCATTGAGTTTGACGGCGAAGATCTGGTGGAGATGGAGCCTGATGAGCGCGCAGCCGCCGGCGTTTTCTTGGCATTTCAGTACCCGGTGGAGATCCCTGGGGTGAACAACGCCTACTTTTTGCGTGCGGCGTTGAACGCGCAGCGCAAGGCCCGCGGTGAAGAGGAAGTGGATGGTGTGAACTTCCTAAAAATGGTTCGAGAGTCGCTGGCTGAGTTGGAAATGGATGAGTCTTTGCTCAAGCGCGCGGTCAATGAAGGGTTCTCTGGGGGTGAGAAGAAGCGCAATGAGATCGTGCAAATGGCGGTGTTACAACCTAAGTTGGCCATCTTAGATGAAACCGATTCGGGCCTCGATATTGACGCGTTGAAACTGGTCGCCGATGGGATCAATCGCCTGCGCGATGGGAAGCGGTCTTTTGTTGTGATCACCCACTACCAGCGCTTATTGGACTACCTCACGCCTGATAAGGTACACGTCTTGTCCGGTGGCCGAATTGTCGAGAGTGGTGGGCCTGAGTTGGCGCATCGACTCGAATCAGAAGGTTATGGCCACCTGGAGAGGGCATCGGCATGAGCGCCTTGGCTGAAAAACTGATGGTCACGCCTGTCGACGAGACCAGCGGTTATGACACCATCCATGAGCTGGGTCAGCAGCGATTGATGCAGTACGGCTTCCCGGACATGAAAACGGAAGAGTGGAAGTACACGCCACTGCGCGTATTGGAAAAACGAGCGTTTCAAGATCCCATTGAGGCAACAACCGCATTGCCCAGTTGGCCTGTCGACGGCGTGGTTCTGCACTTTGAGCAAGGGGTATTGACCAGTGATCCGGCGACATTGCCCGAAGGCGTCAAGCTTTCACCGATCAGCCCAGATCTTTTGGGGAAAAAAGATTATGACCCACTCTATGGGCAACGCGAGGGTGCGTTTGGTTGGCTAAATTTGGCGAAATTCAAGCAAGCCTGGCATTTGGAGATTACGGGCGATCAGACGGTCATCTTGGCCACCACCCTGTCAAAAGCCTTTGAAGCCCAAGTGCATCCAAGATTGCTGATTGATGTGGCGGCCAATGCGTCGTTGAAATTGATTGAGGATCAGCGTGATCAAGGCCAAGGTCTAATCAATATCGCCTGCGAAATCAATGTCGCTGAAGCAGCCCGTGTTGAGCATGTGATTTGCCGTCAAAATGCTGAGTCTGTTTGGATTCAGAGGACCGATGTGGATGTGGCCAAAGACGCTGATTATCGTGTCAGTGCCTTTGATCGCGGTGGCCGGTTAACTCGCCACGATTTAAATGTTCACATCAAAGGTGCTGGCGCCAATGGTGAAATTGATGGCTTGGTTTTACTGAATGACCGTCAACACGTCGATTGGCATACAGAGATTGCCCACTGTGTGGGTCATACCAATAGCCGTGAGGCCTTTCGCTTCTTGGCCGATGGATCAGGTGTTGGCGTATTAAACGGCCGCATTCACATTCATCCCGACTCTGATGATTCGCACTCGGATCTAAACACCGCCAATTTGCTCTTGAGTGATGATGCGCGCATCAACATCAAGCCAGAGTTGGAAATTTATTCTGAGGAAGTCACCGCCAGCCATGGGGCGACCATTGGTCAGCTCGATGAGGGCTCTCTGTTTTACATGAGAAGTCGCGGGCTCACTGAAGCCGAGGGCCTGGCTCTATTGAAATTTGGTTTTGCGGCTGAGCCGATGATGCAGATCCAGACGCCAGAGATTCGTGAATGGGTGCTGGGTCAGTTGAAAGAGGTGCTCTGATGGCATCGCGCGCGGCAACAACGGCTGCCCCTATTGATTTGGGGGCCATCCGCGCGCAGTTCCCGATTCTCACCAGAGAAGTCCACGGGCAGCCGTTGATCTATCTCGACAATGCAGCCACCACTCAACGACCCATCCGCGTCATTGAAGCCATCGATGACTTTTATCGACACACCAATGCCAATGTGCATCGGGGTGTGCATCAACTCTCGGTGGAAGCATCTGAGCAGTTTGAGGCGGCACGCGAAGCGCTGGCACGCTTTATCCATGCCCGGCAACAGCGCGAGATAGTGTTTACGCGTGGGACAACAGAAGCCATCAACTTGGTCGCCAATAGCTTTGTCAGACCCAAGGTCAAACCCGGTGATGAGATCTTAATCACGCACATGGAACACCACGCCAACATTGTGCCGTGGCAGATGTTGGCCAAAGCCACGGGCGCGGTCTTAAAGGTGGCCCCAATGGACTCCAAGGGTGTGTTGGACATCGACGCTCTTGTAGAGCTGATGAATGAGCGCACCCAGTTGCTCGGCGTGGTGCATGTTTCCAATGCGCTGGGCACCATCAATCCAGTGACTGAAATCTGCGAGTTGTCGCAGCAACGAGGCATCCCGGTCTTGGTGGATGGATCGCAGGCGACGCCTCATCTGAATGTCGATGTACAGGCGTTGGGATGTGATTTTTATTGTTTATCGGGTCATAAGATGTATGGTCCCACTGGCATCGGTGCACTGTGGGCCAAAGCCGAGCACCTTGAAGCCATGCCCCCTTGGCAGGGGGGTGGCGAGATGATTCGGTATGTGAGTTTTGAGGAAACCACTTACAACGACATCCCGCATAAATTTGAGGCAGGGACGCCCAATATTGCTGGCGTCATTGGGCTGGCTGCCGCCATTGAGTTTCTTGAAGACACCGGCATTGAGGCCATCGCCGCTCACGAGATGGCGCTGCTGGATTATGCCACTGATGCGCTCAGTCAATTTGAGGGCTTGCGCATCATCGGTCAAGCAGCTCAGAAGGGTCCAGTGCTGTCATTTGTATTGGATGGCGCTCATGCCAATGACATTGGCACGATTGTTGATCATTTTGGTGTCGCGATTCGGACAGGGCACCACTGTGCGATGCCAGCCATGCAGTTTTTTGGTGTCGCAGCGACTGCCCGCGCATCGTTCGCTGTCTACAATGAGCGTCATGAGGTTGATGCATTTGTGGATGCGCTTGGGCGCGCACAGGACATGCTCAAACCGTGACCCTGGATCAGCTCTACCAGCAGCGCATCCTCGAGCACAACAAAGATCCGCAGCATTTTGGTCCGTTGCCAGAAGCCACACACCGCGGGCGTGGACTGGATGCCTTGTGTGGCGATGATATTGAGGTTGCACTCATTGTCCAGGGCGAGCGGGTGGTAGACGCCCAATTTTCTGGAGAGGCCTGTGCGGTCACCAAAGCCAGCGCGTCCATGCTGATGTCTTGGCTCATCGGGCGCTCAATCACTGATATTCCGGAGGCTTATGAGGCTTTTCGGGCGCTACTGGCCAATCCAGAGGCGCGAGCCAATGAGCTCTTGGGTGAGCTCAACGATTTGCAGCCCGTCGGTGCCTTTCCGGCGAGACGTGGCAATGCCTGCCTGCCGTGGCAGGCCACACTGGAAGCACTGGCCCCAGCGCTTGGCAAAAGCGTCTAGCTCAGCCTTGAAGGCTGTGCGATAATACGGGGCTAATTTGGTTCACCAATAATTGAGGTTCAATCCATGGACTTTTTAATTGCCAGCGCAATGGCGCAGTCTGCTCAACCGGAAGCACCCAGCTTGATTGCAAGCTTGCTTCCTCTCATTCTCATTGTTGTCATTTTTTGGTTTTTATTGATTCGGCCACAAATGAAGCGCAACAAGGAACACAAGGCGCTCGTGAGCGGCTTATCGATTGGAGATGAAGTGGTTACCGCTGGCGGCCTTCTCGGCAGAATCAGCGCAGTGGCCGACAGCTTTGTCACCGTTGAAGTCAACGACGGCGTGGAGGTTCATATCCAGCGCCATTCAATTGCTCAAGTTGTCCCGAAGGGCACCATTAAGAATCTGAAGTGATG
>CAJXNU010000024.1 GCA_913057255.1 uncultured Wenzhouxiangella sp. | reverse complement strand
GGGGAGGGGGTCCCCACCACCAACATTGTCATTGATTTATTTGAGGGGCTCACATCAACCACCCCCGATGGGCGCATTGTGCCAGGGGCGGCCAATCGATGGGACATCAGTCGCGATGGGTTGACCTACACCTTTTATCTCGACCCAAACGGACGCTGGAGCAATGGTGACCCGGTCACTGCTCATGATTTTGTTTGGTCATGGCAGCGGGTGGTCGATCCTGCCACTGCTGCCACCTACGCTCGGATGTTGGTGCCCGTTTTAAACGCCGATGCGATTTTGGCAGGTGAGATGGCACCAAGCGAGCTGGGGGTCAGCGCACTGAATGAGCTGACCTTCCAAGTGAGATTGAGCGACCCCACGCCCTATTTTTTAGGCTTACTCACTCACCCAACCACGTTTGCTGTCCACCGAGCCAGTGTGGAAGAGTTTGGCAGTGGCCATGTTCGCCCCGGTCGGTTGGTCTCGAATGGGGCCTATCAGCTGGCCGATTGGCAAGTCCGCTCCAAGATTGAGCTGGTTAAAAATCCACACTATCGTCTGGCCGATCAAACCATCATTGAGCGGGTGGTCTTTTACCCGTTTGAAGATGAGAACACAGAGTTCACTCGCTTTCGGTCGGGTGATCTCAATTGGACCTATCAAGTCCCCAGTTCACAGTTTCGGTGGCTGTCGGAGAACTTAGCCGAGGCTTTGTCGGTGAGCCCATGGTTTGGCACCTACTTTTTCTCATTCAATCTCACCCGACCCCCGTTTGCCGACAATCTCGCCCTCAGACAAGCGCTCTCCCTGGCCATTGATAGAAACATCCTCACTGAGCGAGTGACGCAGTTTGGAGAAATCCCAACATTCGGTCTGGTGCCCCCGGGGCTCCCTGATTATATCTCGCCTGAGATTGAATATGCCGAGATGACCCAAGCTGAGCGCGAGGCACTTGCTAGAGAGCTCTATCTTCGTGCGGGCTATTCTGAATCACAGCCATTGACGGTGGAGCTTCGTTACAACACCTCAGAAAACCACCGCAAAATTGCCGTTGCGGTGGCCGCGATGTGGAAGCAGGTCCTTGGCGTTCGAACCCGCTTGATCAATGAAGAGTTTCGGGTGTTTTTGACCAACCGAGCACAGAAACGTGTGACTGAGGTGTTTCGGGCAGGTTGGATTGGGGACTACCAGGATGCGTTTACTTTTCTGGAGATGTTTCACTCAGAACATGGTCGCAATGACCCAGGCTACGACAACCCAATCTATGATGACCTGCTCGAACGGGCAGCCGCGGAGCGCATTGATGCCAGGCGCCGCAATCTGATGGCCGAGGCGGAGCGGATTTTACTGGCTGACCAAGTGATCTTGCCTGTGTTTGTGTATGTCTCCAAACGCTTGGTGGATCCAACGCTCAAAGGTTGGGAGAACAACGTCATGGACCGCCACCCCACGCGCTTTATGTACTTTGTTAAAAAACAGCCCGCAGAATCAAATGCCAATCAGACAGAGAGCCCGCCAGCGGACGTAGAGGACAATCTCTGATGCTCGGGTTTTCCATCAAGCGATTGATCTCGGCGGTGCCGACCTTGTTCTTGTTGATCACGGTGGCATTTTTCTTAATTCGGGTGGCACCGGGTGGGCCATTTGATTCTGAGCGCGCTTTAGCACCGGAAGTCGAGGCGAACTTGGCGGCGAAATATAACTTGGATGAGCCTTTGGTCGTTCAATATGGCCGCTATCTTTGGCAAATTGCCCAGTTTGATTTTGGGCCATCGTTTCATTATCTCGATTGGACGGTGAATGATTTGATCGCCCAAGGCGCGCCCGTATCTTTTGTGCTGGGCTTTTTGGCCTTGTTACTGGCTCTAGCCATTGGCATCCCCATCGGCGTATGGGCGGCAGTGAATCAAAACAAAGCCATTGATTACACCGTCATGAGCGTGGCCATGATTGGCATTTCAGTACCGGCTTTTGTGATGGCGCCGGTATTGATTTTGGTCTTTGCCATTTCATTGGGCTGGTTGCCCGCAGGCGGCTGGGCGTTTAGCTTTGATCGAATGCTGTTGCCGGTGATCACGCTATCGCTCCCCATCATTGCCTATGTCGCCCGCATCACTCGAGGCTCGATGATTGAGGTGCTCCATTCAGGGTTCATACGAACGGCACGCGCCAAAGGCATGCCGGAAAAATCCATCTTGTTAAACCATGCGCTAAAGCCTGCGATGTTGCCGGTGATCTCTTATTTGGGCCCCGCGGCTGCCGGAATTTTGACAGGCTCGGTGGTCGTTGAGCGCATTTTTACCATCCCAGGCATTGGTTCTTATTTTGTCCAAGGCGCATTGAACCGTGACTACACCTTGGTGATGGGCGTGGTGATTTTGTATGGCGTGCTGATCATTTTGTTTAATTTCTTGGTGGACTTGCTTTACGCCTGGCTCGACCCACGCATTCGTTACGATGATCCGAATGAGGGCCGGCAATGAGTGAGACACCCAAAACCATGCCGGGGGATGCCTTTGAGCAAGCCCTCGATACGCGCCCGGTCATGGGCCGGTCGCTGTATGTCGATGCGTGGCATCGCTTGTTGAAGAACAAAGCCGCCGTTGCTGGCTTGGTGGTCTTGGCATTGATGGTGGTCTTGGTGGTGGCAGGCCCAATGTTGAGCGACTGGGACCACGAAATCCCCGACTGGGATCATTACTCATCGCCACCTTCTCTTGAAACGGGTCACTGGTTTGGCACCGATGCACTGGGTCGAGACTTGTTTGTTCGAACGCTGATTGGCGGCCAAATCTCGTTATTGGTCGGGATCATCTCCACGCTGGTGTCTTTGCTGATTGGCGTGAGTTATGGGGCGGTGGCCGGTTATTTCGGGGGGCGGGTGGACAATGTCATGATGCGATTGGTCGATGCCGTTTATGCCATGCCGTTTATGTTTTTCGTGATTTTGTTGATGGTGATTTTTGGCCGCAATATCTTTCTAATTTTCGTCGCCATTGGCGCGATCAATTGGCTGGATATGGCGCGCATCGTGCGTGGTCAGACCTTGAGTTTGAAAAACAAAGACTTTGTCGAAGCAGCCAGAGCCAGCGGGGCACGTCAGGGCCAAATCATCAGAAGACACATCATTCCCAACTTGTTGGGTGTCGTGATTGTTTATGTGACACTGACCATTCCACAGGTGATTTTGGTGGAGTCTTTCTTGAGCTTTTTGGGCTTGGGTGTACAAGAGCCTTTGACTTCATGGGGTGCGTTGGTCAATGAGGGCGCGCAAGAATTAGAAACGGCGCCTTGGTCGCTGTTATTCCCCGCCACATTTTTGGCGATGACCTTGTTTGCATTTAACTTCCTAGGGGATGGGCTCCGTGATGCCCTAGATCCAAAGGATAGACTCTAGCCATGGCGCTTTTAGAGGTTCGTGATTTGTGTGTGCGTTTTGAGACCCCGGAAGGGGAAGTCAAAGCCGTCAATCACCTCAATTTTGATTTAGAGCCGGGCGAGACTTTGGGCTTGGTCGGTGAGTCAGGTTCTGGCAAGACACAAACGGCACTCGCGGTCATGGGCTTGTTGGCAGAAAACGGCAACGCCACCGGCTCGGTGAAATTCCGCGGTCAAGAATTGTTGGGCATGGGCCCGGCGGAGCTCTCTCGAGTGCGAGGATCAAAAATCTCCATGATCTTCCAAGACCCAGTGAGCTCGTTAAACCCCTACATGCCGGTGGGCGAGCAGTTAATTGAAGTCCTCACACACCACAGAAACCTAAAGCGCAAAGAAGCGCATCAACGCGCCATTGAAATGCTTCGCTTGGTTCGTCTAAGCGATGCCGACCAGCGCATGCGGCAATACCCGCATGAGCTATCTGGCGGCATGTGCCAACGCATCATGATCGCCATGGGCCTGTTGTGCCAGCCGGATTTGCTGATTGCTGATGAGCCCACCACAGGACTCGATGTCACGGTGCAATCCCAAATCAATAGCCTGATGGGTGAGCTCTCCGTCAAATCATCCACTGCGATTTTGTTGATTACTCACGACTTAGGCGTGGTGGCAGGACTCTGCGATCGCGTGATGGTGATGTATGCCGGCCAAGACATGGAAATGGCCGGCGTGGAACCGTTATTTGCTAGACCACACCATCCCTACACAGAAGGCTTGTTGCACTCAGTGCCTCGCTTGGACCGAGAACAATCCGGCATTCTAAATGCGATTCCTGGCCATCCGCCCAACCTGCTGCATTTGCCTTCAGGTTGCGCTTTCAAAGACCGGTGTCGGTACGCCTGGTCTGAGTGCGCGAACCGACCCGATTGGGATTGGGTCAATGACAGCCATGCCAAGCGGTGCCATCTAGACAAGCTGCCTGAGGGCATGAGCGATGCTGTACCAAAGGAGGCTCAGTCATGAGCGATCATTCTCCGACGGTGCTGGAGGTTCGAGACCTCAAAGTTCAGTTTCGGATCGACACCGGCGGGTTTTTTAGTCATGACTATCACACCATCAAAGCGGTCGATGGCGTCAACTTGGAAGTCCGCCGCGGTGAGATCTTGGGCATTGTGGGTGAATCGGGTTGCGGTAAGTCGACCTTGGCGCGCGCCATCATGGGCTTGGTATCTGCTCAGTCGGGCGAGGTCTGTTGGTTGGGCGAAGACTTATTGGGGCTGAGCGAAGAGGCTTTTCGAAATAAGCGCCGCGACATCCAAATGATCTTCCAAGACCCTTCAGGTTCTCTGGATCCTCGCATGACGGTCGGGGAGATCATTGCCGAACCACTGAGGACTTTTTATCCACACATGTCTGAGCTACAAGTGGCTGAGCGTGTGCGGGGCATGATGCAGATGGTGGGTTTGTTGCCGGATCAAATCAATCGCTATCCCCACGAGTTTTCCGGTGGCCAGTGTCAACGGGTGGGCATTGCCCGTGCGCTGGTGGTGAACCCTAAGCTGGTGGTCTGTGATGAGCCAGTCAGCGCGCTGGATGTTTCGGTCCAGGCTCAGATTGTGAATTTGTTAAAAGACCTACAAAAGAAACTCAATCTGTCGCTGATTTTCATCGCCCATGACCTATCGGTGGTGCGTCACGTCTCCGATCGGGTGCTCGTGATGTATTTGGGGCGGGTGATGGAAATAGCCGATCGAGACCAGATTTATCTAAACCCCAGACATCCCTACACCCAGGCGCTGATTGAGTCGGTGCCGATTCCAGACCCCGTCTTGGAGCGCGCTCGGGCCAGGCGGTTAATTCAGGGTGACATTCCATCGCCTCAGCACCCGCCATCGGGCTGTGTATTTAGAACACGCTGCCCCTTTGCCATCGACGAATGCGCCAAAAGCCCACCGGTGCTGGAGCGCACCGCCGAAGGTAGCCAGGTCGCCTGCATTCGCTATCAAGAGCTGGGTGATTTGGCCGCGGCCATGGCCTCGGAAGTCGGCGATGATCCCGAGGCGCCCGCAAAGGACCGGGCCGATGCACACTGAGGCCAGCGCTGCCACGCATTTGCAGCCAGACGGCGAGTGGGCCGAGGCGCGTGCGCGTTTGGCAGACGGCATCCAGACAATGGGCTTGGCGGTCGATGAGGCCCGACAAGAGCAGATGATGGCCTATCTGGCGTTATTGGCCCGTTGGAACCGGGCTTATAACCTGACGGCCATCACCGAACCGCTGGCCATGGTGGACCGACACCTGCTCGATAGCTTGAGCTTGAGCCCGTGGATACCGAAAGGCTTGGTGGTCGATGCCGGCACCGGTGCGGGCCTGCCGGGCATGGTGTTGGCCATCGCAGGCGTGGGTGAGCAATATATATTGGTCGATAGCAACGGCAAAAAAATCCGGTTTATTCGCCAAGCGTGTCGAAGTCTTGGCCTCAATCAGGTCACACCCGTGCAAGGTCGAGTGGAGTCGCTGACCTTAGAAAAGACGCCTCAAGTGGTGGTGGCGCGGGCTTTGGCGCCTTTGGGGCGGCTGGTTGAATGGACGCGGCATTGGTTGGATCAAGGTGCGGTGTTGCTGGCCATGAAGGCCGACTTGCAAGAAACTGAGGTCGATCAGGTGGACGCATCGTACAATGTCTCGATTCAGACGCTTAAAAGCGCAGACCCAACGCTCACGCGCCGGCTGGTGTTGGTTGGACACGCTGAGGCCATTGAACGACTGGAAAACAAACAATGACAGAGCACAAACCCAAAATTGTGGCGGTGGCCAACCAAAAGGGCGGGGTGGGCAAGACCACCACCGCATTGAACCTGGCAGCCGGGCTGGCAGAGCTGGGTCAGCGCGTGTTGTTGATTGATATGGACCCCCAAGGCAATGCCACCACAGGATCCGGCGTGGAGCTGGGGGACGATGACTTGACGCTATATCACTTGCTGATTGGTGAGGCCGATGCCGAGGCCATTTGCATAGAAGCCGACGAGCAGGGGTTTGATTTGTTGCCGGGCAACGGCGATCTGACGGCTGCCGAGGTCGCCTTGATGGATCGCGATGATAGAGCCCAAGTGCTGAAAAACGCCTTGATGCCAGTGGCTGAGAAGTACGACCACATTTTGATTGATTGCCCGCCGGCTTTGAATGTTTTAACCCTAAATGCATTGACGGCCGCCGATGGTGTCTTGATCCCCATGCAGTGCGAGTACTATGCGATGGAAGGGTTGAGTGCGCTTTTAGGCACCGTGTCGCAAATCCAAGACACCGTCAATCCCGACCTGAAGATCGAGGGGTTGGTGCGAACCATGTATGACGTGAGAAATAATCTATCAGGCGAGGTGTCGCAGCAATTGCAGGCGCATTTCGGGGAGCAGCTGTTTCAAACGGTGGTGCCACGCAATGTGCGGGTCGCTGAGGCCCCGAGCTTTGGGCAATCGGTGATCCAATATGACCCACAGTCTCGTGGCGCGATTGCCTACAAGGGTTTGGCGGGTGAATATCTCAGACGGACACAGGAGGCCCATTGATGGCAGGACCACGGAAAAAAGCCACGTTGGGGCGGAATTTAGACGCACTTTTAGGTAAAACCAAACAAGCCGTCTCGGTCGAACAATCCCAGACCCTGGGCCTGGGTTTGCAGGATGTGCCGGTGGAGCGCATCGAACCTGGTCGGTACCAACCTCGTTCGGTCATGGATCCTGAGCGTTTGGAGGAATTGGCCGAGTCGATTAAGGCACAAGGACTGGTCCAGCCCGTGGTGATTCGGCCTTTGGCCCGCGAGGGTCATTATGAATTGATCGCCGGTGAGCGCCGTTGGCGGGCCACCCAGCTGGCGGGCTTAAAAACCATCCCCGCCATTGTTCGCCAAATCGAAGACGAATCGGCTCTGGCACTCGCCTTGATTGAGAACATCCAGCGCGAAGACCTCAACCCCTTAGAAGAGGCCTTGGCCATTAAGCGCTTAATTGATGAATTTGAGTTGACGCATGCCGAGGCTGCCCATGCGGTGGGACGCTCTCGTGCGGCGGTCAGTAACTTATTGAGACTGCTGGAACTCGATGGCGTGGTCCGGCAGTTGATCGAAAAACACCAAATCGATATGGGCCATGCTCGAGCCCTGCTTACCCTGGAGAGCAAAGACCAAGTCAGGGTGGCGCATGAAATTGTGGCCAAGGGGCTGTCTGTCCGACAGACCGAGCAATTGGTCCGCGGGCTTAAAGCCCCGAAAGGATCGAAGAAAACAGCGAACGGGGCGGCCAAAAGCCCAGACCTAGAGCGCTTAGAGCAAGAGCTGACCGAAACCCTGTGTGCACCAACGACGGTTAAGCACACAGCGTCTGGCAAGGGGCAGGTGGTCATTCGCTACACGTCTCTGGATGAGCTGGATGGATTATTGGCCCGCTTTAGGGGACAAACTTAGTCCTTTTTGTTGCTGGCCTAAGTCTTGGGCTGGTATAATTTGGGTGATTTGTTGGGCGGAAACATGCGAGCTAAGCCGCGTGTGTTCGCCTTGACTGATGGGAGTGGCGAGTGTCGGAAGCGCAATTTGCTAAGACCGTGGTCTGGCTGTTGCGTGTTCAGGCCATACTCGTCGGTTTGGTTGGCCTGGCTTTCCTCGTTTTAGGTGGTCAGAGCCACGCCTTGGCGGCGCTGGCTGGGGGTGCAATCGGCATCGTATTGACCGCCGTCGTCGGGCTTCGCATGACCATCAGCGTCGGGAATCAGCACGAACAAGTGGTCAGACGCTTTTACCGTGCGATGATGCTGAAACTGGCCCTCGCGGCCTTTTTGTTTGTGGTGGTGGCGCGCTGGTTTGCGCCATGGTTTGGGCCCATTTTGATAGGGTATTGCGCCACCGTGCTGGCTTACTGGATCGCCTTATGGCGACTGCGAAGCAGCGACGGTTAGGCCACGAGACAGGGTAGAGAATAGATGGCTGGTGGAGCACCAACGCCGACAGAGTATGTCAAACACCACATCACCAATCTTTCGGTGGGTGATGGCCTGTGGACGTTTCATTTGGACACCTTGGTGGTGTCGTTTGTCTTGGGCGTCTTTTTCTTGTCATTTTTTGTGTTGGCGGCTCGTCGTGCCACAGCCGGCGTGCCGGGCAAACTACAGAATTTTGTTGAGATGTTGGTCGATTTCGTCGACACCTCGGTCAAAGACAGCTTCCATGGGCCACGTGAGTTCGTTGCGCCCTTGGCGCTGACCATCTTCGCTTGGGTGTTCCTCTGGAACATCATGGACCTAATCCCCGTTGATTACTTGCCGCTGTTCAGCTTCAAAGTATTGGGGTTGGACTACACGCGGGTCGTGCCCTCGGCTGATATCAATGCACCCTTTGGGCTATCGATCACCGTGTTGCTGATCATTATTTTTTATGCCATCAAAGGCAAGGGCGTGGGCGGGTACGGCAAAGAGCTCCTGCATCACCCATTTGGTTCGAGCCCGTTTTTGTGGCCAGCCAATCTGTTGCTCAACATCGTTGAGTTGATCGCAAAGCCCGTTTCTTTGGCATTGCGGTTGTTCGGCAACCTCTATGCGGCCGAGTTGATTTTCGTTTTGATCGCGCTGTTGCCCTGGTGGGTTCAGTTTTTACCGGGTGGTATTTGGGCCATTTTCCATATTTTGGTCATCCCGCTCCAAGCATTTATCTTCATGACCTTGACCATCGTCTATATTTCCTTGGCTTATGAAGACCACTGATGATTTGTTTGTTGTTTGATTTAACTTTTAGGAGAAAGTAAGTGGAAACCATCGCTTTAATCGCTCAAATTCAGGCCAACACCGCCATTGCTGTCGGTCTTATCTTTGCCTTTGCGGCACTGGGTACGGGTATCGGCTTTGGCCTGTTGGGTGGAAAGTTCTTGGAGGGCGCTAGCCGTCAGCCGGAGTTGGCCAACATGTTGCAGGTTCGTATGTTCATCATCGCGGGTCTGTTGGATGCGCTGTCCATTATCGGTGTTGCCTTTGCTGCCTTGCTGATGTTCGCGAACCCACTTTTGGGCGCACTCGCTGGTTAATAGCCTCGTTTGATAGCGGATCAACAAGCTAGGACGCTGTTATGGATTTAAGTATTGGCACTTTAATTGGGCAGGCGGGTACTTTTCTCGTTTTCATTTGGGTGACGATGAAGTTTGTCTGGCCGCCACTGGTTCAGGCGATGGAAGAACGTCGCCAAAAAATCGCTGAGGGTTTGGCTCAGTCTGATGAAGCTGAGAAAGTGTTGGCGCATGCCCAAGCAGAGGCTGAAGGCATTATCAAAGAAGCTCGCGTCAAAGCAGGCGACATCATCGAGCAGGCTTCGCAGCGTGGCAATCAAATGATTGAGCAAGCCCGCGAAGAAGCGATGGCAGAGCAGGCCCGTCGGGTGGAAGCGGCTGAGGGCGAGATCCGGCAAGCAACCAACCAAGCCAGAGAAGCATTGCGCGAGCGTGTTGCGGAACTGGCCGTCACGGGTGCGAGCCGAGTGATCGAGAAAGAAATCGATGCTGCCAAGCATCGTGACATTCTCGACAAGTTGGCCCAGGAGCTCTAATCCATGCAGAATCGGACGACATTGGCCAGACCCTATGCGAGAGCGGCTTACGCAGCGGCCAAGCATGCAGGTCATGTTGGCCAGTGGTCTCAAGCGCTGCACGTAGCCGCTTCAGCGATTGAAAACGACGCAGTGAACCGCATGATTCATGATCCGCGCCTGACCGCTGAGGCGGTGGTGGATCGTTTAATGCAGATCGGCGGCGAGCATTTTGATGAGGCGTTTGGCCGATTTTTGGGGGTATTGGCCCACTACGATCGGTTGGCATTGCTTGACATTGTCTACGAGCAATTTGAAGCCTACCGCCGTGAGGCAGAAGCACGTGTACATGTGCACATCACAAGCGCCGAGCCTGTGAGTGAAGAACAGAACAAACACTTGACCGAGCGGTTGAAGCAACGGTTTGGTCAAGAGATTGATTTGGATGTGGAAGTGGATCCGGCACTCATTGGTGGTGCCATCATTCGTGCAGGCGATGAAGTGATCGATGGCAGTGTTCGGGGCAGACTAGAACGCTTGAGCCGAGAGATTGCTCTGTAATGCCCATGGCACACACAACGATTAATTGATTTTGAAGGATTGCAAGCATGCAACAAACGCTTAACCCAACTGAAATCTCCGAGCTGATTCGCAAGCGCGTCGAGCAGTTCGATGTCTCATCCCAGACAGGGACTGAGGGAACGGTGGTCAGTGTGTCGGATGGCATTTGTCGTCTGCATGGTCTAGCTGATGCCATGCAAGGGGAGATGATTGAATTCCCTGGCGATAGTTATGGTCTGGCCCTTAACCTGGAGCGTGACTCCGTTGGTGCGGTCGTCATGGGCGATTACAAACACATCTCAGAAGGCGACACCGTCCGCTGTACCGGAAGGATCCTCGAGGTGCCGGTCGGCGAAGGTTTGTTGGGCCGCGTGGTGGATGCATTGGGTAATCCAATCGATGGTCTTGGCCCGATTGAAAATGACGGCTTTGAGCCCATTGAAAAAATTGCCCCGGGTGTGATCAGCCGTCAGAGCGTCGACCAGCCAGTGCAAACGGGTCTCAAGTCAATCGATGCCATGGTTCCGATTGGCCGCGGTCAGCGGGAGTTGATCATTGGCGATAGACAAACGGGTAAAACGGCCGTTGCGATTGACGCCATCATCAACCAAAAAGGCACCGGCATTAAATGTATTTATGTGGCGGTGGGCCAAAAGACCTCGTCGGTGGCCAACGTCGTGAAAAAACTTGAAGAGCATGGCGCGTTGGCGCACACCATCGTGGTGGCAGCCAATGCCGCGGAATCAGCCGCCCTTCAATACATTGCACCCTACGCGGGCTGTGCGATGGGCGAGTATTTCCGCGATCGTGGTGAAGATGCCTTGATCGTGTTCGACGACTTGACCAAGCAGGCACAAGCCTACCGTCAGGTGTCCTTGCTTCTTCGTCGTCCGCCGGGTCGCGAAGCTTACCCAGGCGATGTTTTCTACTTGCACTCTCGCTTGCTGGAGCGCGCTGCTCGAGTCAATGCTGAGTACGTTGAAAAGCACACTGACGGTAAAGTCAAAGGCAAAACAGGGTCACTGACTGCGCTTCCCATTATTGAAACGCAAGCCGGCGACGTATCCGCCTTCGTTCCCACCAACGTGATCTCAATTACCGACGGCCAGATCTTCCTAGAGACTGATTTGTTCAACTCAGGGATTCGACCCGCGATCAACGCCGGTTTGTCGGTCTCCCGTGTGGGTGGCGCGGCGCAAACCAAGATCATTAAGAAGCTGGGTGGCGGTGTTCGTTTGGCATTGGCCCAGTTCCGCGAGTTGGCGGCGTTCTCTCAATTTGCTTCCGATCTGGATGAGGCAACTCGTAAACAGTTGGAGCGTGGCCAGCGCATCACTGAGTTGATGAAGCAACCACAGTATTCTCCGATGTCGGTCGCACAGATGGCGGTGAGTTTGTATGCCGGCAACGAGGGCTATCTTGATGATCTGCCACTGGACAAAGTGGTGGCCTTTGAGAAGGCACTTCGGGACTACATGGACCAAAGCCACGCTGAGTTAATGAACAAAATCAACGAAAGCGGTGATTGGAACGATGAACTTCAAGGCCAGATGAAAGCGGCTTTGGACGAGTTTAAAGCCACCGGTAGCTGGTAAGCGAAATGGCCAATTCAAGCGAAATCGTCGGCCAAATTAAGAGCGTACAAAACACCCGCAAGGTAACCCGTGCGCTCGAAATGGTCTCGGCCAGTAAGATTCGGAAAGCGCAAGATCGCATGGCCGCATCGCGGCCATATGCACGCATGATGCGGCAGGTGATTGGCCATCTCTCGCAAGCGAGTCTTGAGTATGAGCATCCATTCACCCAGGTTCGGGAAGACATCAAGCGAGTGGGCTACATTGTGGTCGCCACTGACCGAGGTTTGTGCGGCGGTTTGAACAACAACATGTTCAGAAAACTGCTGGGTGAATTTAAACAGTGGCAAGACCAAGGCGTTGAAATCACTACGGTGATCATTGGCAAAAAAGCCGCGCAGTTCTTCAAACGCTTAAAAGTGCATATCAGCGCTAGCACCCAAGACTTAGGCGACCAGCCTCAGCTTGAAAGCTTGATTGGCTCAATTAAAGTGGTTTTGGACGACTATCGGGAAGAAAAACTTGACCGCTTGTATGTCTGTTACAACGAGTTCATCAACACCATGAGCCAACAGGCTCGCTTTGATCAACTGCTGCCCTTGCCGGCCGTGGAAGAAGAAGCCAGCTCCGGCGGCAATTGGGATTATCTTTACGAGCCCAGTGCTGAGGCGCTGTTGGATGATTTCTTGACACGCTACATTGAGTCCATTGTGTATCAAGCGACATTAGAAAATGTGGCCAGTGAGCATGCAGCGCGCATGGTGGCGATGAAGAGCGCATCAGACAATGCCAACAGCTTGATTGACGAGCTTCGCTTGGTTTACAACAAGGCGCGCCAAGCGGCCATTACGCAAGAAATTTCAGAGATTGTCGGTGGTGCATCGGCGGTTTGACACTATTCATATCAGTTGAGGTTATGACATGAGTTCGGGAAAAATTGTTCAGATCATTGGCGCGGTTGTCGATGTCGAGTTTGACGTCGAGAATGTGCCTAAAGTCTATGATGCACTCACCATTGATGGCACAGACATCATGTTGGAAGTCCAGCAGCAGCTCGGTGATGGCGTTGTTCGCACCATTGCCTTGGGAAGTACCGATGGCCTCAAGCGCCACTCAGCGGTCACCAATACAGGCGCGCCGATCTCGGTTCCAGTGGGACAAAAAACCCTAGGACGCATCATGGATGTGATGGGTAAGCCTGTTGATGATGCCGGCGAAATTGGCGCTGAGACCATCATGCCCATTCACCGCGAGCCACCCAGCTTTGAAGACCAAGCGGCCAGTAATGAGCTTCTAGAGACTGGGATTAAAGTGATTGACTTGATCTGTCCGTTCGCTAAGGGCGGTAAGGTCGGCCTGTTCGGTGGTGCCGGTGTTGGCAAAACCGTGAACATGATGGAGTTGATCCGAAACATCGCTCTTGAGCACTCTGGCTACTCTGTATTTGCCGGCGTCGGTGAGCGGACCCGTGAGGGAAATGACTTCTATCATGAAATGAAAGACTCCAACGTCTTGGACAAAGTGGCACTGGTTTACGGCCAGATGAATGAGCCACCGGGTAACCGTTTGCGTGTCGCATTGACAGGCCTGACCATGGCCGAGTATTTCCGTGATGAAGGCCGTGATGTCTTGATGTTCATTGACAACATCTACCGTTACACCTTGGCCGGTACCGAGGTGTCTGCCCTGTTGGGTCGGATGCCATCGGCGGTAGGTTACCAGCCGACACTGGCCGAAGAGATGGGTGCTTTGCAAGAACGCATCACCTCAACCAAGACCGGATCCATCACCTCGATTCAGGCGGTGTATGTCCCTGCCGATGACTTGACTGACCCATCCCCCGCGACCACCTTCGCGCACTTGGATGCCACGGTTGTACTGTCAAGAAACATTGCAGAGCTTGGTATTTATCCAGCGGTGGATCCATTGGATTCCACCTCTCGTCAGCTCGACCCACTCGTGGTTGGACAAGAGCACTATGATGTGGCCCGCAAAGTCCAAGGCACCTTGCAGCGGTATAAAGAGCTCAAAGACATCATCGCGATCTTGGGCATGGATGAGCTCAGTGAAGAAGACAAGCTCACCGTTGCCAGAGCTCGTAAAGTGGAGCGCTTCTTCTCGCAACCTTTCTTCGTGGCGGAAGTCTTCACCGGTTCACCGGGAGTCTATGTGTCTCTCAAAGAAACCATCCGCGGCTTTAAAGGCATTGTCGATGGTGACTATGACCACCTGCCAGAGCAGGCGTTTTACATGGTCGGCACCATTGATGAAGCGGTCAAGAAGGGCGAAGAAATGGCCCAGAAAGCCGCTTAATTCGACGGAGCAACACAACTTATGGCCTCAACCATTCATTGTGACATCGTGAGCGCGGAAGCTGAGATCTACTCAGGTGAGGCGAGCATGGTGATTGTTCCGGGTGAGCAGGGTGATTTGGGTGTCACGCCCAAACACGCCCCATTGCTGACTCGGCTTCGCGCCGGCGAGGTTCGGGTACAAACGCCTGAGGGTGAAGAGGAGCATTTTTATGTTTCAGGTGGCTTGTTAGAAATCCAGCCCCACGTGGTGACTGTGTTATCAGATACCGCCAGTCGTGCTTCAGACGTGGATGAGGCGGCAGCCCTAGAGGCCAAGGCCGCCGCAGAGCGTGCGCTGGCTGATAAGACAGCGGGCATGGAAGTGGCTCAGGCGCAAGCACAACTGGCTCAAGCAATGGCCCAATTGGCCGCGCTTGAGCGCTTTAGAAAGAAAATGAAGCACTAGGGGACTGCGTTCGAAGGATCGTCTCAATGGCAACAGGTTGGTCAGAAATACAGCAACGTTTGGCTGTGTTGCGGGAGGAGCATCGAGACCTCGACCAAGCCATTGGCAACCTAGTCGAAACCCCCAGCATGGATCAGCTCCAGCTTCGACGCCTGAAAAAGCGCAAACTTCGCCTCAAAGATCAAATCGCATACTGGGAAGACCAGTTACTCCCCGATCTTGACGCCTAGTCATTTCTCCGGCAGTTAGCCGATCCCTCTGGCTGCCCGGCTTAAACCGCGGCCGGTTTGGCCAATTCACTCAACAGCGGTGCTGATTGAACGATGGTGTAATGGATTTCTCTATCTAGGACCAGCCTGGCATCTCTATTTAAGGTCTCTAGCGTCTCACCAAACGCCAACAAACCTTCTTCATTTCGTTTGAGAAGAGACTGCTCTTGTAATGTGGTGACAAACTGCGACAACAAGGTTCGATCATGAAACTCAGGGCTTGTCACCGGATGGAGCAACGTCAGTCGTTGGGCGGATAAGTGACACAGCGATTCGAGTTGTTGCTTGGTCAGCGTGCCTGAGCCATTTTTGACCAAGACGGCGACCACAATGGCGTAGCGTTCAAACGTATGTGCCATGGTATTGGCCAGCAGGCGCAACAAATGTGCACCGGTTTCGCCACCTGCAGCCCGAGTGATGTGCCCCTGATCATCACGCAACAGGCCGGAGCCAATCAGCGTGTCGATGGTTTGATCCACCACATCATTGAGCGCTTCGTCGGGCCAGGGCAAGAAGAGCTCATCGCGCAGAAATGGATACACCCTGCGGGTCAGTTCATGCAGTCGGTGACGTTTAATCCTTCTGACGTTGAGATAGCAAGAGGCCACCCAGGCGCTCATGGCCAACAGATGTGCCGCGTTGTTCCTAAAGTAGGTCATCAGTACCGCGGTCTTCTCATCAGCCGACACAATCGGGCCGGACTCATGAGCTTGTCGTTTGATCAGCTCGAGCTCAATGCCATAGTCAATGATCTCTTGTGGGCTTTTGTCGGTCATCGTGATGCGGTCTGAGTAGGCCTTGCCGCCAAAGATGGTTTTTAAGATGGTCAGCATGTCAATCAATTCACTCTCATCCCAAGCAGGCTTCGGTGTGGACAAAAGCGCAATGGACAGCAGGCTAACAGGGTTCACATGTGCCGCTTGGTTGATGTTGACCAAGATTTGTTGGGCCACGTCATTGACCACATCAGAGACCCACTCAGGGCGTTGATTGGTATCAAACGCCGTTTCGCGCCATGCAGATGAGTGTTGATCCAGCACGCTGTCTAGGAAGACAGGCTCACCAAAACTCACCGTGACCTCGCCATAGTTTCTTCGGATGATGTTCAAGACGTTTCTGAAATCACTTAAAGACTCGGGTTTTTTCTCCTGCCCGGAGAGTTCGGCCAGATAGGCATTGCCCTCGGCCAGACGCTCATAGGCGATCGAGACAGGTTGAAACAAGATGGGCCGCTTTTGCTGTGCTAAAAAGGCACGCACAGTCATGGAGAGCATGCCTACCTTGGCTGGCAGCAATCGACCCGTGCGGGATCGGCCACCCTCAATGAAGTATTCCAAAGAGACCCCTTTGCCCAAGATCATGGCCACGTACTCATTGAACACGGCCGCATACAAAGGCTTGGACCGAAACGAGCGCCTAAGGAAAAAACCACCCCCGCGACGAATCAGCGGACCCACAAAAGGTAAGTTGAGGTTGACGCCGGCTGCCACGTGTGGCGGCATCAGTCCGCGGTGGTAGAGAATATAGGAAAGCAGCAAGTAATCGATGTGGCTTCGGTGGCACGGCACATAGACCACTTCGTAGGCAGGGGCTAGCGGCCTGAAGCTTTGAAAATGCTTGACTTCAACGCCTCGGAAAATCCGATACAAAAACCAAGTGAGGATCTTGTTCGCCACCAACACGAACGTATAGGAATAGTTCGCGGCAATTTCTTTGGCATAGCCATAGGCGAGCGATCGAGCTTTCTCCTCAGAGATTTGATCGCGGCGCGCTTTGGCAACAATGGCTTTTTCAACTGGCTCACTTCGGATCAAACCATCGATCAGCGTCCTTAAGTGAGAGCGATCGGGCCCAATGGCTGAGCTTCGAACCCGTTTGAAATAGACTCGCATTACCCGCGAGATGCGCGCAAGCGCTTGTTCTTGGTCCGTGGTTTCGGCGAACAAGGTCTTTAAGGTCATCGGTTGGCCGACTTGGACCAAAGTGTGGCGGCCGTGGATGAACGTGGACATCAAACGCCGCAGGCGGCCACCCGCACCCCAGTTTTCAGAGAACAAAACCTTAAACAGGCTTGCTTCTTTATCCGGCGCCCGTCCCACCAGCACAGAGACAGGCACAAGCTGCAAATCACCACTTTGAGCCAACACCTCCGGCGTCACTTGCTCGATTAAAGCTTTGAGTTTCGCGGAATGACGGCGCTTTTTTAGCCTCCGAACAAATAGGCCTTCGTAACGCTTGTTCGCCCCAAAGCTTCGTGACAATCGGATTGGCCCCGCTTCAAAGGGCTGAGAGGCCAATGGGCGTCCTGCTTTTTCTAGCAGCTCATCGAGGATCAGGATTGAGGTGACCGCATAGGTATCGAGTACGTAGAACACGGGTTTTGATGGATCAATCCCCCAATCCTCGATGGTCTCAGGCACACAAGTCGATTTCACCCACAGGTGCAAGAGTCGGCGCAAACCCCGACGGGCGCCGGCCAGAACACGTTGAATCAAATCAAGCGATGGATTGGATTCGGACATGGGTGATGGTGACCTCAAGTGAGCTGAGCCGAGCAGTTTATCACCACTCCAGATGGGGCCCAACAGAAGCGAATACCCCTCAGGG
>CAJXNU010000023.1 GCA_913057255.1 uncultured Wenzhouxiangella sp. | reverse complement strand
GCTACAGCGAAAAAGAGGCTGCATTAATTAACTCCTTGGATGAGCCCGAACGCTCAAAGTTATTTATGGATCGATGGATTCGGACCGAAGCGTTGGTCAAAGCCCAAGGCGTGACCTTGGCCAAGAGTCTCTCGGGCATTCACTTTGACTTGCCAGGGCTGTCTTTACAAGCGACACCCACTGACTGGCCGGGTGCCGATCGGTGGACATTGGCACCAGTGACATTCACTGAGTCTCTAATCGGAGCGGTGGCCAGCCAAGAAGCGATCAGCGCCATCGACTGCCATCACGTCACCATGGGCGCGTCTTAGCGTTTGGGTGTTCTTAATGCCCGCCAGCCAATCCACACGCCGGCCACCAGCCCCACCAGTCCGGGGATGGAGTAGGTGTGGATGAGTGGTGCTGTCTCATAGCCGATCAGAATCGAGGCACCAATGATTAGACCCGCAGCCAGAATGGAAAGGGGCAGCTTGCGGTTGTGGGATGAGACTTCCTGACCCAAACGCACCAGATCTTTGGCTTCAATTTGTGTCCGGATTTGTCCAGAGGCGGCCAGCCGTATGGAATCAAACACCATGTTTGGCAAATCGGGCGTGCGGGCCAACCATCCTGGAATTTGGCGCGTGATGGTCTCCATGGTTTTTTCCATGCCATAGCGCTCACGATAGGCGGCTTCGAGTTCTGGCTTGGCGACTTCCCAAATATTGAGCTTGGGGTAGAGCTCGCGACCCATGCCCTCGATATTGAGCAAGGTCTTTTGTAGCATGATCAATTGTGGCTGTATGGTGAGCTTAAATCGCTGAGCGACGCTGAATAGCTCCACCACCAATTCCGCAAATGACACTTCTTCTAAGGGGCGAGTGAAGTTGGGTTCACACACCGTCCGTGCCGCTGCTTCAAGCTCATCGACGCGGGTATCAGCCGGCACCCAGCCCGCTTCAACATGAAGCTCGGCCACTCGGCGATACTCGCGATTGAAGATCGCTAGAAAGTTCTCACCGATATAGTAGAGGTCTTTCTGAGTGAGACTGGCGACAATGCCAAAGTCCAGCGCAATGAAACTCGGCTGATTGGGGTCTGAGGCATCGACCAAGATATTGCCGGGGTGCATATCGGCATGGAAGAGATTGTCTCTAAAGACTTGGCGATAGAACAAACGAATGCCGAGTCGGGCCAGTTTTTCTAGATCGACATTTTTTCGTTTGAGTTCATCAATGTCTCGAACCGGAATACCGAATACGCGCTCCATCACCAACACGCGGTTGGCGGTCAGCGGCCAGTGAATTTTTGGGATGTAGAGTTCTTTGCTGTTTTCAAAATTCCGCCGGATCATCGTGCAGTTGGCGGCTTCGGCCTGCATGTCGAGCTCATTGACAATGACCCGCTCAAACTCACCCACCACATCGTCAGGCCGAATGCGATCGCCTTCGGGGTGATAGCGACGGACCCATTTGGCCAATTGATACAGAAGGGCCAAGTCGCTTCTGATCTGTGCCTCGATGCCGGGCCGGACAATTTTGACAACGACCGCTTGCCCATCGGGGAGCGTTGCGCCATGGACTTGGGCAATCGAGGCCGAGGCCATCGGTTCTGATTCAAAGCTGGCAAAACACTCTTCAACTGGCGCTTTGAGCTCTGCCTCAACAATCGCTCGGGCCTCATTGCTATCAAAAGGTGCCACATGGTCTTGCAGTAGAGATAAGGCATCGGCAATGTCGGGCGGCAACAAGTCTCGCCGGGTTGACAGTATTTGGCCGAACTTCACATAGATGGGTCCGAGCTCCTCTAAAGCGAGGCGCAGGCGTGTGCCGATCGACCGATCGCGCACCCCACGGCCACCGCCAGGGATAATTCGGACCACCCGAATCCACCGCAAAGGCCCCGCTTGGGTCAGCAGGTCATCGAGACGATAGCGGCCCAGTGTCGCCAAGATGGCCATCAGACGAATTCCGTGTCGAATCATAAGAGACCTCGGCGCTGGGCATTGACTTCCAAACGGTCAATGGCTTCGATGAGCTCATCGACTCGATGACTCACCTCATTAAATGTCGCTCGATCCACGGCCCATGGGCTTTCGGTTTGCACATACTCACTGATCTGGGTGATGCCCACTTGTGAGAGCGTCTGCCCGCTCTCAAGCATGGTCTTAAAGAGGCGATGGAGTTGATGACCGACCACGACGCCGAAGCGTTCCACCCATAAGGTTTCCCAATCGGGGTCGAGCTGTCGCATCAATTGCTCCAGTGCCTGAGCCACCGCCGCATCTCCCTCAATTCGTACACCCCCCTGGCTACTGGCCCAATCGGGCACGGCCATCGCGAGCAGTGCCGATGGCGTGCCGGTAATCACGGTATCAAACTGCTCTGAGTCAAACTCATCGGGATGTTTGGCCGTCACCTGCAGGCTTTGATCGCTGCCATGAAAGATCAAGTCAATGCCCACACCGGTCAGGCACAATGCCACCGAGCGCCCATCGAGACATGCGATCCGTTTGGCCACTCGCTCGCTGGTATCCAAACGGATCATTTCATTCAAGGCGAGACTTAGCACCTCGGCCAACAGTCGCGGCAGTGGCGTCTTGAACGCACTCATGACATCACCCTATGAAAAGCGCTCATCACCTAACCTGGCTTTTTGGCGTTGTGGATGGAACAAATGCCGGCTGAGAGGTTTTTCCAAGTCACCGCCTCAAAGCCTTGGTCTCTGAGCATGCCCGCCAGTGTTTCTTGGTCGGGAAAGCGACGAATGGATTCGGCCAAATACTGATAACTCTCGGCGCTGCCAGTGAGTCGTTCACCGAGCCACGGCAAAACCTTAAATGACCACGCATCATAAAGATCGGAGAGGACCGGGCGGTTCACTGGCGAAAATTCCATGATGTGCAACGAGCCCCCAGGTTTGAGCACCCGATACATTTCTTTTATGGCCAAATCTCGGTGGGTGACATTTCTCAGCCCAAAGACAATGGTGACGTGATCAAACTGCTCATCACCCATGGGGAGGTGTTCAGCATTGGCGTTGACCCATTCAAAGGCTTGGATGAGGCCCTGGTCATCCATGCGCCGACGGCCGGCTTTGAGCATGGCGGCATTGATATCGGCAATGACCACATCCACACCCTTGCGACTGGCCAGACGGGCAATATCACCGGTGCCACCGGCCAGATCCAAGAGCTTTTGGCCTTGTTGAAAATGGCACTGTTCAACAAAGTGCCATTTCCACACGCGGTGGATGCCCACCGACATCAAATCGTTCATGACATCGTAGCGATCGGCCACCGTATCGAAGACCTCACGGACCAACCCGGCCTTTTCAGCCGGATCGACTTCCCGAAAGCCAAAGTCTATGGTTTTTTTATTACTGCTCGAAGGCTCTGTCATGGCATTTGATCGAGTCGGTCTTGATACCGCTTTAAGTTGGCTTCCATATTAACGCCAAGCTCGTAAAGAAAGGGCCACGAATAGATGCCTGTTTTGTGGCCATCGTCAAAGGTGAGGATCACAGCGTAGTTACCCACCGGCTCTATGGTCTCAATATTGACCCCGTCTTTGCCGGTCAGCAACATCGGCTCGGAGAGTCCGTGTCCGCGGACCTCTGCCGAGGGAGAATGGGTTCTGAGGTACGAACAAGGCAGCTCGAAGCGCTGACCATCATCAAATTCAATCACGAGTATCCGCTGGGCTTTCTCCAAGCGAAGCTCGGTGGGAAAGGGGCCATCGTGTTCCATGCCTTAACCCAGCGAGTAATAGGTGGGCGCATCCGGGCCCACGGGGTAGCCTCCCACAAATACCCAGAGGTAGAACAAAATCGTCCAAAACAACAAGAAGAACATGGAGTAGGGCAACATGGTCGCGATCAAGGTGCCAATGCCCATATTTTTATTGTAGCGAGCGGCCCAAGCCAGAATCAGGCCGAAGTAGCTCATCATCGGCGTAATGATGTTCGTGGTGGAATCACCGATTCTGTAGGCCGCTTGAATGAGTTCGGGCGCATAGCCAATGAGCATGAGCATGGGCACAAAGATTGGCGCGGTCACGGCCCACTGTGCCGATGCTGAGCCCAGCATCAGATTCACCCCGGCGCACATCAAGATGAAAAAGACGAACACAATGGGTCCGGTGAGTCCCACGCTTTGTAAAAAGTCTGCACCCAAAACGGCGGTGATCACGCCCAAGTTTGACCAGCCAAAAAAGGCCACAAATTGGGCAGCAAAGAAGACCAAAGTGACATAGAGGCTCAAAGTGGCAATGGCCGATGCCATGCCATCGATCATGTCCCGGTCATTTTTCATGGTGCCAACGGTTTTGCCGTAAGCAAAGCCGGTGGCCAAAAAGAAGATAAAAATCCATGCCACAATCGACTGGAAGAAAGGCCTTGGGCTTGCGGTGTCTGGATCTCGTAAGATGCCAGTTTCGGGATACGCCATAAAAGCGATCAGTGCGAAGATACCCAGCGCTGTGATGCCAGCACGAATGAGGCCCCGCTTTTCATCTGCTGTGAGTGGCTCCATCGCACGGTCGTCCAAGATGGAGGCATCGGCGTTGCTGGAGTCATAGGCCCCGAGTTTGGGCTCCACCACATAGATGGTGACCAACCCACCGATGAGGGTGATGAGAAAGGTGGAGACAATCATGAAATACCAGTTGGCGGTGGCATAGACCGAGTAACTGGGATCAATCAAGCGAGCGGCTTCTTGGGTAATACCCGCCAACAAGGGATCAACGGTGCCGATCAAGAGATTGGCGCTGTAGCCACCCGATACGCCAGCAAAGGCAGCGGCCATGCCAGCCAAGGGATGGCGGCCCAGTGCCAGGAAAATGGCGCCCGCCAATGGCACCAAGACCACATAACCCATCTCCGAGGCGGTGTTGGAAATCACACCAGCAAAGACAATGGCGAAGGTGACCACATGCTTGGGTGCGTTTAAGACAATGCCTCGAACCATCGCCGATAGCAGCCCAGATTTCTCAGCCACACCCACGCCGAGCATCGCCACCAACACGACACCCAATGGGGCGAAGTTGACAAAGTTATCGACCAAGCCCCCGAGAATCATTCGCACGCCTTCGGCATTGAGTAGGCTCACCGCTTCGATCATGATGCCTTCATTGCCCGGGCGCGGGTCTTCCACGCTCAATCCAATCGCGCCGAAAAAGCCGGATAAAAACACCATGCCGGTGGCCAAAACGGCAAATAAGGTCACGGGGTGGGGCAGCAAGTTCCCCAGCCATTCAACCGTGTCTAAGAAGCGGGTAAACAACCCTCGAGATTGCGTCTTTGTATCAGCCATGATTTTTCCCAACACGTGTACGCGGCCTAAAGCTAGGCGCGTGTCATCAGCTCAGTATCCAATCAAGGGCGAGTCAGTCTCGATTGGCCCTTGCGCGTAAGAAATTCAACAAGTCAATGCGGGTGATGAGGCCTAAAAATTTGCCTTCATCCATCACAATCGCCACATGATCTCGATTGAAAATCGGCAGCAGTTCATCCATGGTGGCGCGATAGTCAATGAACTCCAAATCGGTCACCATGGCAGAAGACACCGCACGCCCAAAGCGCGACTCATCTTCATAGACTGCCAACAGGATATCAGATTCATCAATTAAGCCGACAATGCGCTCACCGTCCATCACCGGCAGCTGCGAGATGTCATACAGCATCATGCGCTTGTAAGCGTTTGCCAAGGTTTCTTCGGCACCCACCACCACGGCATCTCGACTGGCCATGGGTCTGGCGATGAGATCTCTTAAATCACCAAAGTTGCTGCCATCGATCAGGCCATGCTCTCTTAGCCAATAGCTGTTGTAGACCTTGGAGAGGTAGCGGTTGCCCGTGTCACAGACCAAAGACAACACCCGCTTGGGCTCGGTTTGTTCTTGGCAATATCGCACGGCAGCAGCCACCAGCGTGCCGGTGGATGAGCCACCCATCAAGCCTTCGTTTTCTAAGAGCTCTCTGGCCATGTGGAAGCTGTCTCTATCTGAGATGGCATAGGCCTTCTTGACCCGAGAGAAATCACTGATCGAGGGCAAGAAATCCTCACCAATGCCTTCCACCAGCCAACCCCCGGCATCTTTGGGGACCACGCCGGTGGCGATGTAGTCGGCCAATATTGAGCCCTCAGGATCGGCCAAGACCAACTCTAAATTGGGAGCGACCTTGGCAAAGTAGCGAGACAGGCCGGTGATCGTTCCACTCGATCCTACGCCAATGACCACCGCATCCAGATCCTCATCCATTTGTGACCACATCTCAGGTCCGGTGGTCAGTTCGTGGGCCTCAGGATTGTCTGGATTGGCAAATTGGTTGATGAAATACACCGAGTGTCCTTGAGCGGCCATCTCATCGGCGGTGCTTTGTGCGAGGTCTTGGTAGTATTCAGGATGGCCTTTGCCCACATCGGAGCGTGTGATGATGACCTCAGCCCCCATGGCTTTGAGGGTGGAGATCTTCTCCCGACTCATCTTGTCTGGAATCACCAACACCAAGCGATAGCCTTTAGCTTGAGCGACGAGCGCGAGGCCCAGGCCGGTATTTCCAGCGGTGCCCTCAACAATGGTGGCACCTGGCTTCAACTCGCCGCGTTTTTCTGCCGCTTCGATCATATGAAGCGCGATGCGGTCTTTGATCGAGCCACCGGGGTTGGTGCTTTCTAGTTTGAGATAGAGCTCACAAGGGCCCGTATCGAGGTGTTGGACTCGAACGATCGGCGTGTTGCCGATCATCTCGAGTACGCTGTCATACCGATTCATGTTTGGACTCAGTGGTGGGACTCTTCCATCAACCGCGTGAGGCGGTCTTTGATGCGCAATTTCTCGCGCTTGAGTTGGTTCAGAGATTCATCGGACATGGGTGCGGTTCCATTTTCAGCCGCGATCACCCGTTTTTCGAGCTGTTTGTGTTCGTTGTATAAGCTTTTAAATTCTTCGTTGGATGCAATGAGTTGCTCAACTTCATTTTGTTGTGATTCAAACATCTCTGACTCTCCTGTTCCACAAAAAAACTAACGAACGGTGGTGCGAGGCTTGTGCGACCTTAAAGACGCCACCCCGGGGTTTGATTTTAGGGATCCGGCAAGTCCTCCAATAAGATGACATCCACCCGACGATTTTGGCTTCGTCCCTCGGCCGTATCATTGCTGGCGATCGGGAAATCAGGGCCCATGCCCACGGCTTCAATTCGTTCGGCATCCACACCGCGCGCGATCAGTTCATCGGCGACGGCATCGGCGCGTTGCTGTGAGATTCTGAGATTGACCGCTTGGGCGCCCGTGGAATCGGTATGGCCTTCGATGCGGACTCGCTTGGTCGGCTCACTTTGCAAGAGTTCAACCACATCGGCCAAGTTGGACATGGCTTGCTCGGCCATGCTGGTCTCACCGGTATCGAACAACACATCACCCAAAGTAATAACCATGCCTCGGTCGGTTTCTCGAAGCTCCATCAACTCCAAGCGACGCTGTAATGAAGCGGCGGCTTCTGAGGCCAGTTCGGCCTCGCGGCGGGCCAGTGCAATTTCTGTGGCTTGTGCCTCCGTCAACCGTCTGGCCGCTTCAGCTTCTTCCCGTGCCATTTGTTCTCGCTCAGCGGCCTGTTGGCGAAGCTCTTCAGCGGTCAGCGCCTGCTGGCGGGTGCGTCTGATTTCTTCTTCGGTTGCCACGCTCGCAAGTCTGGCTTGCTCGGCCTCGGCACGGGCGCGTTCGACTTCGAGTCGACTGGCGCGGAGGCGGAGATCAATCGTAGATTGTTCAATCGCTTCAATGTCGCGTTCTGCTTTGACGCGATAGCTCTCAGCACGGGCAATTTCAATGCGTTTTTCTGCCATCACGGTGCGGTGATAGCGCTCATCTCCCGTGATGCCCTCGGTGGTGGCTGCGCGCACGGCACGCTGGGCATCGGCGACCGCCAGTGGCACGCGCTCAGCGACTTCCGTGTCTTCTAATAAACGGGCGAGCTCAGCGGTTAGATTTTGTAGGCGCTGATCATTTTCTGATGGCATCGGTGTGGCGCAGGCCCCCAGCAAGGCCATCAAAGCGAGGGCAAGGATCGGACGAATCATGGCGATCCCTCCTCGCTTAATACCTCTTCACCGTAGAGCTCGACCAAATTGGCTTGTAGCGTCTCAAAGGCCTCCCGTCTGGTCTCTAGGTCAGCTCGAGCCAGGGCAGCGCGCGTGCGTGCGAATGCAAGCTCCGCCTCGATTTGGGCTTGATCGGCCAGATGGCGCGCCCCCAAAATGTTGCCTTGGTCCATCTGTTCTTGCGCCATCGTCAGGCGGCGAGTGGCCAAACGAATTTCCAAGGGCGCATGGACATCGCCACCGGATTGGCTAGCGCGTGTGATGGCTTCCTGGGCATTGGCCAATAAACTTGGATCGGGTGGCGTGGTGGCGCAGGCGCTCAACAGCACCATCGCCAAGGTCGCAGTCAGCGCACGGCGGTACATACGGCTTTTGAGTCGCTTGTGAGACAGCTGGGTTTGTCGGATCGGTCGAATCTGATTGAAAAAGTTAGTCTTTGGGTGCATCGGGTTGCTTGTCTGGTTCAGCCTGTTTGATGTCTTCATTGTGCCCCAAATTGGCACAGATGGCACGAATTGTTGGCATGTCTGCCATATCCACCCCAAAACGCTGGGCATTGTAGACCTGCGGGAGCAGGCAACAATCAGCGAGCGTCGGGCCTTGACCCACACAAAAGGCGGCACTTGAGGGCTGGGCATGATGGGTTTGAAGCATCGCCTCAACTGCCCAGAGACCAGTTTGGATCCAGTGCTTGGCCCAGTCAGTCTTTTGATCTTGCCCAGCCCCAAATTGGGTTTCTAGCCGATTCAACACCCTGAGATTTTGGATGGGTGCCGTGTCCGAGGCAATGGCCTGCGCGATGGCTCGGACTTGAGCGCGCTCGTGTGGGTTACTGGGCAGCAGGGCCGGGTCGGGGAAAATCTCATCGATGTATTCAATGATCGCCAGCGATTGGGTGAGCACCTGACCCTTATGGATCAGCGTAGGCACCAGCGCCTGCGGGTTAAGCTCTTTGTATTGCTCGGTTTTGTGCTCACCGCCGTTATTGAGCAAATGGATAGGAACTTGGGTGTAGGTTAAGCCTTTGATCGCTAGCGCCAAGCGAACCCGATAACTGGCCGATGATCGCCAATAGCTATATAAGGTGAGGTCAGTGGGAATGCTCATAGATTCATTGATCTTAAAGCAAACCATGAGCCTGCATCAGCCCCAAGCGGGTTGGGCAGGACGTCTTCTAGGCTTTGCACCGCACCACTTGCTCAATGGCGCCAAAAATCGATTGGCCGTCGCGATCGAGCATCTCGATCCTGACGCGGTCCCCGGTGGTGAGAAATGGCGTTGATGCCTCGCCTTTTTCTACCATCTCAAGCACCCGTTTTTCGACCAAGCATGAGGCACCCACCGACGGGTCTTGATTGGCGATGGTGCCAGAGCCCATGAGTGTACCGGCGGATAGGGGCCGAGTTTTGGCGGCGTGTGCCAACAGCTCGGCAAACGAAAACTGCATGTCTTGGCCGGCGTTGGGCTGACCAAAGAGTGTGTCATTGAGCGTGGTGACCAAAGGCCCGTGCAAGACGCTATCGACCCAAGCGTCATTGAGCTCATCGGGCGTGACCGCCACCGGTGCCAATGCCGATCGTGGTTTGGATTGTAAAAAGCCAAAGCCTTTGCTCAGTTCATTAGGGATGAGCAGTCTCAGTGAGACATCATTCATGAGTGTGATCAGCTCGATGTGCTGGGCACAGGTCTTGGCATCGGCGCCGGTTGGGATGTCGCTGGTGATCACCGCGATCTCTGCCTCAAAGTCGGCCCCATGGTCCAGGCTTTCTAAGGGGATCGGATCGGTCGGGGCCAAGAAGCCATCACTCACAGCTTGATACATCAATGGATCGGTGAGATAGGACTCAGGCAGATCCGCGCCTCTGGCTTTTCGCACGCGACGCACATGCGGCAAATACGCTGAGCCATCCAAGCACTGATAAGCGCGTGGCAAAGGGGAGGCGAGTCTCTCAGGCGTGAGATCAAAGACCCCATCGAGTTGACCGTCCATGAGCTGATCGTAGCGCTCGGCTAGGCGAGGGGCAGTGTCTTCCCAATCATCGAGCGCGGCTTGGAGTGTGGGTGCAATATCGCTGACCCTGACCGCTTTGGATAGGTCACGCGAGACCAGCACCAACGTGCCGTCTCGCCCGCCTTCTTTGAGTGTGCCCAATTTCATGAAGCGTTCCTTATCTCTTTGTCTTTTGGCGATCGCTTAAGTTTTCCAACTATCGACGTAGGCTTTGAATTCCACCGACTCGGCGTTGTCAGTGACTTCCAGAGCATCTCGAGTGTCGATCATCACGGCGACTTCTTCCGTGGCCTCTTTTTTTGGCGTGAATGCATGCGCCAACGCTTTGGGGTGGGGGCCATGCGTAAAACCACACGGATGCAAGGTCATCATCCCAGGATGAATGTTGTCTCTGGAGAAGAAATCACCCGCGTGATAAAACAGCAGCTCATCAAAGTCGTCGTTGTTGTGGAAAAACGGCACTTTGAGCGCCTCGGGATCCGATTCAAACGGCCGTGGTGTAAATGTACAGATCACAAACCGATTGGCCACAAAAGTGGTGTGCGCCGAAGGCGGTAGGTGAAAGCGATGGCTCATCAGCGGGCGAATGTCTCGCCAGTTGATTCTGACCGGTGACAGATCGCCTTTCCATCCCACCGCATCGAGGGGATTAAATGGATAAGAAATGGTGGACAGCGCATCTCGGCGCTTGACCACCACATCCCAGTCTTGCTGACCTTGCTGGTCTTTGAAGGCTTCGTTGATGCTCGGCGTGTCGAGCATGGCCGGATCAAAAATGGCGTGCGCGCCCAGCATGCCTTTGTCGGGCATTTGGTAGCTGCCATTGGTCGCCTCGACCATCAACACGCTCACTGGCCCATCGGATTGAATGCGCCACATCGTGCCACGAGGAAGGACGATGTAGTCACCATCGCGAAAGCTGAGGTGACCATAATCACAAAAGAAATCACCCTGGCCTTCATGAATGAACAACAGCTCATCGCCATCGGAGTTTCTGGCCAAATGATCCATCGTACCGGTGGAGTGCCACATGCGGATTTGGGTATGGGCGTTGTGCATCAAACCCGGCGCTTGCCAAGGCGAGGCCACGGCTTTGGGCATTAAGGTGGTGTCAAACGCTCTGGGTCGAAGTGGCCCCTCAAAATTGGTCCAGCCGGTGGGTGGGTTTTGGTGATACATGTGGGTCGCTGGCCCAAAAAAGCCCTCTTTTCCGAGTTCGCGCTCAAAAGTGCCCTCGGGCAAGTTGCAGTGCGCTTGGCGGGAAGCTTTGCCTTCGACTTTGGGATGTGTGATCCAGTGTTTCATGATTAGAGTACCCCTCGGTCTTGCTGGTCGCGTTCAATGGCTTCAAACAGTGCTTGGAAGTTGCCTTCACCAAAACCATCGTTGCCTTTGCGTTGGATGATTTCAAAAAAGATCGGCCCAATGTTGGTTTGGGTAAAAATTTGTAAGAGCTTTTTATCCGGCTGATGGTGATCGGCATCAATCAAAATTTTATTGGCTCTCATGCGCTCGACATCTTCACCATGATCGGGGATGCGCTCATCGATCATGTCAAAGTAGGTATCGGGCGTATCTAAGAACTCAAGCCCCGTGTCGCGCAGTGATTCCACGGCATCAAAAATGTGATCCGTGTAGAGGGCGATGTGCTGCACGCCTTCACCTTTATAGGCATCAATGTATTCATTAATCTGGCTTTTGGGGTCTTCCGATTCATTGATGGGGATGGAGATTTTATTGCCCGGTGAGGTCATGGCTTTGGAACGAAGCCCGGTTTGTTTGCCTTTGATATCAAAATATTTGACCTCGTAAAAGCCAAAGATCTTTTCATAGAATTCGGCCCAGGTTTGCATGTTGCCGTTATGGACATTGTGGGTGAGGTGGTCAACAAAATCCAAACCGAACCCTTTGGGATGGTGATCGACGCCTTCAATCCACTGCAGCTGTTCTTCTAACTGCTCAATGCCTTCGGTCAGATACAATGCGCTGCCACCAATGCCTTTGAGCGTCGGAAATGCGATGCTCAAATCACCCGATTCGGGCTGTTGATAGTCCTCACCCCCTTGGGTCAGTGCATGGGCATGGGCTTTTTTGGCATCGGCGACTCGAATGGCAAAGCCAGTACAGCACGGACCATGCAATTTGGCAAAAGCGCCAGCAAATGAGGTGGGGTCTTCATTGACCAAGAAATTGATGCGCCCTTGGCGATACAAGGTCAAGGCTTTCTGAGGGTGGTGCGCTACGGCCACACACCCCAAGTTTCTAAACAGGCCATGGAGGGGTGCGGCATCAGGCGCGGCGAACTCAATAAACTCAAAGCATTCAACGCCCAGTGGATTTGGATGATCGGTCATGACGTGCTCCTTTCTCTGTAATGACTGCGTCCCAGGCAAAAAGAGGTTGTTTTTCGTCCGTTGCCTTGGGGTTGGCTACAATTTGTGGTGGATAGCGTTCACAGATCCGATATTAGTTACAATTGAAACCAAATACAAGTGGCCCCGTTCGCATGCTCAAACTCGATGATTTTTTGCCCTATCGCCTCTCGGTTTTATCCAACCAAGTCAGTCATGGGATTGCTGAGACCTATGCCGAGCCGCACCAGCTGAGCGTCACCGAGTGGCGGATTTTGGCGATTTTGGGTCTCAAAGATGGCTTGAGCGCGACTGAGGTGGCTGAACGCTCGGCCATGGATAAGGTTTCTATCTCGCGTGCCGTCAAGCGCTTAATGGCGGCTGGCCGTGTGCGACGGCAAGTCGATGATCAAGATGGTCGAGCCAGAACCTTGTGGCTGACCGATCAGGGGCGGGCGGTGTATGAAGCGATCGCACCGGCCGCGCTGGATTATGAAAAAAAGCTCAAAGCGGTGTTATCCAACCAAGAACAAGTGCTCCTCAATGAGTTGATTGATCGATTGCTGGCGCACACCCAAACTGTCGGGAGTGATTCATGAGTATCAGTATTTTTAGTGCATTCGATGGCGGCAACATCGAGGTGGTGGATGCCAGTCAGGCCCAGCACATTCGATTAAACATTCGGCCCGATGCGGGTGAGCGTCATTTTCAGTGGTTTTATTATCAAGTCTGCGATGCCGCTGGCCTTGATCTGGTGATGACCATCGAAAATGCCGGCAAGACCTCATTTGCCGAAGCGTTCAAAGACTATCAGGCCGTGGCCTCTCACGATCATGTCCACTGGTTTCGGGTGCCCACCCAGTTTGATGGGCAGAAGCTGGTGATCGAGCACACGCCGGAGGCCGATATTGTCTACTACGCCTTCTTTGAGCCCTACGGGCACGCCCGGCACATGGCGCTTTTGGCCGAGGCCGGTGCCTCCGATGCCGTCTCCATCGAGAGCCTGTGCGCCACGCCCGATGGCCATGCGCATAGTTTGATTACCGCCACCGAATCCACCCTCGATGATCCCACCATCATTTGGATCACGGCTCGTCAACACCCAGGAGAGCCGATGGCTGAGTGGTGGATCGAAGGGTTCTTAGATCGCCTGCTCGATGCCAGCGATCCAGTCTCGCGTCAGCTTTTGTCTCGGTGCGTGTTCTACATCGTGCCCAATATGTGCATCGATGGCTCGATTCGAGGGCATTTGCGCTGCAACGCCACGGGCGCCAATCTCAACCGCGAATGGGCCGAGCCGAGCCCCGAACGCTCGCCTGAGGTTTTTTATGTGCGCGAGAAGATGGTAGAGACTGGCATTGATATCGCTCTAGATATCCACGGCGATGAGGCGCTGCCTTACAACTTTTTCGCTGGCGCTGAAGGCACCGCGAGCTGGGATGAGAAAAAACAAGCCGATTTTGATCGCCTGAAAAATATCTTGGCCGATCTCTCACCGGATTTTCAGACCGAATTTGGTTATGAAATCGACCCACCCAATTCCAGTGATTTGAGAAAGTGCACGGACTATCTCTCTGAGACCTTTGATTGTTTGGCCGTGACCTTGGAGATGCCTTTCAAAGATGCGGCGAACTCGCCTGTGCCAGACACTGGATGGGATGGCATGCGCAGCGCCCAGTTTGGTCGTGCCATGGTCGATGCGCTGTGGGCCTATATCCGTTAAGGATCCCGAGGGGGCTGGGTCTCAATGACCCAGCCATTTGACTGAGCGGCAATGGGCTTAGTTGCCTCGCAAGATGCGCATCGGCGGGGTGGACATCACGGTTTTATTGCCCAACCAGCCAGCCCCGACAATTAAGACGAAGGCCGCGGCCAGGCCACCCACAAAGAGGCCAGCTGATGGGGCGTAGGCAAAGCCAAACAGTTCAGAGGCGAGCAATTCGCCCGTGATCGCCGCGCCACCGGTGGCCAAGATGCCGGCGATCAACGCCATGATGCCGTATTCAATCATCAAGCCGCGTCTGACCATCGACCGGCTCGCGCCCAATGCTCGGATCAAGGCCGACTCATGTCGTCGCTCATCGCGGGTGGCTTCGAGAGCGGCCAAGAGGACAATGAGGCCTGCCACCAGAGTTAAGAAAAAAACCACCTCAGCGGCTTGGCTGACGCGCTCAATGATCTCGAAGACCCGTTCGATCAAACCACCGACATCCAGAATAGACAGGTTGGGGTATTGATCGTTGATCGCGCTCAACGAACCCGCTGTGTCAGGGCTTGGCCAGAAAAACGAGGCGATGTTTTGATGGGGCAAGCTGGTGCCTGCATCCGGCGTGAGCAAAATAAAGAAGTTGATGTTGAATGAATTCCACTCCACCTCACGCAAACTGGTGACGGTGGCAGAAAAGGTCTGCGCACCCGATTCAAACAGCAACACATCCCCCAGTCCCACGCCCACGCGGTCGGCCCAGCGGTTGGCCAGTGACACCTCAGCGGTGGCGCCTGATTGAAAGAACTGACCTTGAGTGACGCGGTTGGCTGGTGGCAGCTGATCCATGTTTTCAGCAGCCACCCAGGAGACATTGACCTGACCCGTGAACCGATCGGCTGGGGGCGGTTCCTCGTTGATCGCGATCAATCGGACCGAGGCCATGGGGCCCATCTGCAAGTTTCGAGCGCCTGCTTGGTCGAGGGCGGTATAGACCTCGTCTTTTTGATCGGGCTGGATGTTGACCACAAAATGGTTGGGGGCATCCTCGGGCAGCGTGGCTTGCCATTGGGTGATCAGCTCGCTTCGCACCACCATCAGCAATAAAAGCGCCATGAGTCCTAGACCCAAGGCGGTGATTTGGATGATGCCGGCACCGCGGCGGCGATAGAGTCCGGCCAAACCAAACCGCCAAGCCGCTTTGGCCTGACGCGAGGCCAACCGGGTCAAGTGCATTGCCAGCCAGGCAAAGAAAGCCAAAGCCAAGGCCAGTGTCAGCGCGCCACCCAATACAATGACGGCCAAGGTGGTATCCCCGAGCTGAAAGGAGGGGATGGCCAAGCCCACAGCGACCAAGATCGACCACAAACCCCAAGACAAGGGGTGTTGTTGATCAAGCGAGCGATTCAAAATGCGAATGGGGGCCACACGCTTTAGCCCCCACAGAGGCGGTAGCGCAAAACCCGCACCCAACAGGCCGGTGAGTGCAGCGGCCACCAGCCAGGGGGTGAAGCGCGGTGCGGGGAGTCCTTCGGTGCCCACGCCAGAGAGCACCTCGGTCAGGATATGTTGGACGGCAAAGCCCACCAGACCCCCCAAGATCACGGCAAGGAAAACCAACCAAGCCACCATCCAGGTCAATGCGCCCAGTATCGTGCCCGAGCGTGCGCCAAAGGTTTTGAGTAAGGCCACCAAGTCACGTTGAGCATTGGCGAAGCGAAGCGCGGAGAGCAAAATGGCCACCGCGGCTAAGATCACCGTGGTGAGCGCGGCTACGCCCAAGAAGCGACGCGCTTGGGTCAGTGCCTCGGCAGTTTGTGCCTCGCCCTCGGCTGGGGTGATGAGGCGCTGATTGCTCGCTGGATTGTTCTCGCTCCATTGATCCTGAAACCAGCGAGCATAACTGGACACCTCAGCCTCTTCACCGGCGATGAGCAAACGGTAACGAGTGCGCGCGCCTGGGCCCAACAGACCGCTGTCTTGTAAGTCTTCAATGTGCATCAAAAGCCTAGGTGCGACCATAAACTGCGAGCCACCCCCATCGGGTTCATAGCTCAATGCCCGCGAGAGCGTGAGTGCTGTTTGCCCTATATCCAGCGGTTCGCCCACCACGAGCCCGAGCTCTCTAAACCCACGAGGTTCCAGCCACGCCTCACCTCTGGCTGGACTCATTTGGCCTCGTCTCTCTTCGCCCAACAAATCCTCTCGAACGCCCACTTGGCCACGTAAGGGATAGCCCTCGGAGACGGCTTTGATGTCAATGAGCTGGCTGCGGTCGTTGATGAACACCGCACTGGAGATGGTCACCAAAGTTGCCGTATCCAAACCCAATTCGTGGGCTTTGGCAATCCACTCGGGATCGCTCGGCGTCCGTGAGGCGATGACCAGATCAGCGGCTAGCGTTTCAGAGGCCTGTCGCTCCAGTGCTCGGGAGACCCGATCAGTGAATAAACCCACGGCGGTGAGTGCGCCGGTGGCCACCACTAGGCCAGCTAAGAGCAGCAGCAAGGCGCCAGAGCGGCCCTGCCGAAACAGCAAGCGCCAAGACAGCGTCCAAGGGCTCATGAGGCCAGTCGACCCCCATCGATGGTGTGGGTAATTTGGCAACGCTTGGCCAGTTCTGGGTCGTGTGTGACCAGCACCAAGGAGGTGTTGGCCTGGTCGTTGAGCTCAAACAACAAATCAGCAATCACCGTGCCGGTGCTTCGGTCCAGATTCCCGGTGGGTTCGTCGGCAAATAAAATCGCTGGCCCATTGGCGAATGCTCGAGCGATGGCGACCCGCTGCTGTTCTCCACCAGAGAGTTGGCGTGGGTAGTGCTTGAGGCGGTGTGATAGACCGACCATCTCGAGCGCTTCTTGGGCCCTTTTCTTTGGATCGGGATGATTGGCAATTTCTAAGGCCAGCATCACGTTGTCAAGCGCGGTGAGGGTGGGGAGCAGATGAAAGGATTGAAACACAAACCCTACCTGGTCTTGTCTAAGCACCGCCCGCTCATCTTCATCCAACTCGCTCAAGGCCTGTCCGGTCAGAAACACCTCGCCTTGGCTGGGGCGGTCGAGTCCGGCCAACAGCCCAAGGAGAGTGGTTTTCCCAGAGCCTGAGGCGCCGACAATGGCCAAGGTTTCACCGGATTTTAGGTCGAAGCTGATATCGTTCAAGATCTCCAGCTGGCCCTCAGGGGCCATGACCTGAAAGCCCACGTGTTGGCATGAGAGAATACAATCTTCGCTGGGTGATATTTTTTGAGTCAAATGATTAGATCCTTGTTTGATATCCAACGTCTCTGGCCAGCTTTGCTGGGCATGGCGCTGTGGTTGGGCGCTTTGGCCACCGCCCATGCCTCGACCCTTCTGGTGATGGGCGATAGTTTGTCCGATGCCTACCGACTGCCTAAAGAATCGGGCTGGGTGGCTTTGCTGGGCGATGCCCTCGCCCCCGAGGTCGAGGTCATCAATGCCAGCATCTCCGGTGAGACCAGTGCCGGTGGCCTCACTCGACTGCCCAGTTTACTCAAAGTCCATGAACCCGATGTCGTGATCATTGTTTTGGGTGGCAACGATGGGCTCCGTGCTTTGCATCCCGATCAATTAAGTGAACATTTAAGCACCATGATTGAATTGGCCCAAGCATCCGGCGCTCAAGTGGGATTGATGCAAATTCAACTGCCACCGAATCTTGGGCCGGCCTATATTGAACGGTTTGAGTCGGTCTATCCCGCATTGGCTGAGCGTCACGACGTGGCCCTGCTGCCATTTTTCTTGGTGGATTTTTTTGATCAACCCGGGATGTTGATGGACGATGGCATCCACCCCACCGCCCAGGCACAACCGAAGATGTTCGATTCGGTCTATCCTCACATTCAGGCCTTAGTGGCCACACCCAACAGTTGATGGTATGAAATTCC
>CAJXNU010000022.1 GCA_913057255.1 uncultured Wenzhouxiangella sp. | reverse complement strand
TGGCGCGCCCGGAAGGATTCGAACCTCCGACCGCCTGGTTCGTAGCCAGGTACTCTATCCAGCTGAGCTACGGGCGCGTGCAAGCCTTCAATTATCACAATAAGCGTCCCCAAGTGTCAAGGACAAAGCCATTTGCGCCAAGTCAATTCAGAATGCCCGCTTATTAAATTAAAATAACGACATGTCGACTCACACACGCTTTTTGATTCCCCTGCCCCTATTCGCTTCTGTCATGGGCCTGTCAGGCCTTGCGATGGTCTGGCGAGCCACCGAAATCCACTGGGGGTTGATGCATGGGATCTCTCAAAGCATCACCATCTTGACCATCACCGTCTTTGTTCTTCTCATTGCTGCCTACATCACCAAGTGGTTTTTAGCGCCGGAACGTGTGCTCGCCGAACTCAATCATCCAGTGCGGATTAATTTTTTACCCGCCATTTCAATAAATTTCATTTTGCTGGGGATTTTGATTACCCCATGGCTTCCAGAGCTGGGCCTTGATCTCTGGCGTCTCGGCGCCGCGCTTCAGCTGCTGTTGACCCTAATCATCGTCAATATTTGGCTAAACTCTGAACGCCCAAGCGCGAGCATCAATCCCGCTTGGTTTATCCCCGCTGTTGGGAATGTGTTGGTGCCCGTTGCTGCCGCGCCAGCAGGTTATCCGTTGGTGAGCTGGTTCTTTTTGAGCATTGGGCTATTTTTCTGGGCGATTTTGGTGACCGTCATCTTTTACCGACTGATCACGAAACCAGCGCTGGAACCTCAAATGCGACCCACACTGGTCGTCATGATCGCTCCCCCAACCGTGTCTTTCTTGTCACTCACTGCAATGACCGGAGAAATGGGGATTGGTGCGATGGCACTCTTTTTCATTGCGGTGTTTTTTGTATTGCTGCTGATACCGCAAATCCCAGGTTTTTTGCGTCTCCCTTATTTTCCATCGTGGTGGGCATACACTTTCCCTGTGGCAGCGTTTGTTGTTGCTTGTCATAGATTTGCCCACTTTGAAGGCCTACTCAGTGATGCCATGCTGCTGGCGCTGACTGCGCTGGCCACCTTAATCATCGGAATTGTGTTTTTCCGAACGCTCTTGGCTTTGGCCAGGGGTGAAATGGCGCATCACTGAAATTAGCCGATGGGTGACTGGTGCCTATGCCATCATGTACTGGTGATTTTTTAAAAGCACGTCCAAGGAGTGAACAATGTCGAAAAGTCAGTATGTCTTGCCCATAGTCGATATGGCCCTGAAGAATGATGCATTCAGAGATGAACTCATTACCGGGCCTGAATCTCAGCTGGTCCTCATGACCATTCAACCGGGCGAGGAGATTGGTAGCGAGGTCCACGAGGACCATGATCAAATTCTTGTCTTCGTAGAAGGGGTTGGGACAGCCATTCTCGACGATGAGTCATTTGAAATTGGCGTCAACGACTTGGTGTTCGTTAAAGCAGGCGTTAAACACAACTTCGTCAATTCAGGGCCCACACCGCTTCGTCTCTACACCATCTATGCACCACCTGAGCACAGCGCCGGAACGCGGCATGAGACGAAAGCTGAGGCGGATGCGGCAGAGGGCCACCATTAAATTGATGGCTGTTTTGCTAGGGGCCAAACGTCCCTAGCCGAGCTGATCACGCATCCAATCTTGGGCGCGGGCCAAGGCGTCTGGAAGTGCCTCTTTGTTCGGCCCGCCGGCTTGGGCAAAGTCAGGTCGCCCACCGCCTTTTCCGCCGACCCACTCGGCCACTTGACGAACCAAGTCACCGGCTTTTATTTTTCCTGTGAGGTCCTTGCTGACCCCAGCAACCAATCGCACGCCATCATCGGCAGTTGAGCCAAGCACAATGACCGCTGAGCCGAGCGTGTTTTTGAGTTGGTCTAGCGTGGTCCGCAACTCCCCAGGATCCATACCTGGAACCTCAGCCGATAAGACAGACACACCATTGATCTCAATGGCTTGATCGGCCAAATCATCACCAGCAACGGCGGCCAATTCGCTTTTCAAGCGCTCCAACTCTTTTTCTAGCGCTCGAGACCGCTCAAGAACTTGTTCAATGCGTGATTCGAGCTGCTCGGGCTGCGCTTTAAGTAATCCGGCGGCTTTTAAGAGCACCTGCTCACGACTTTGGAGATAGTCAAATCCAGGCTGGCCCGCCACCGCTTCGATGCGACGAACGCCCGAGGACACCCCTCCTTCACTGATGATCTTGAACGGACCGATATCGCCCATTCGTCTGACATGGGTTCCACCACAGAGCTCGACAGAGAAATCACCAAATCGAACAACCCTCACACGATCGCCATACTTGTCGCCAAAAAACGCCAGTGCACCCGAGGCGATGGCCTCGTCGTAGGCCATTTCTTTGATCTCTGAGGGCGTGTTGGCCACGATGCGTTCGCTCACCCAAGCCTCTACCTCAGCAATCTCGGTCTCGGTCAAGGGTTGTGGATGCGAAAAATCAAAGCGCAGACGATCGGGTGCGACCATCGAGCCTTTTTGCTGAACATGGCTGCCCAATATGTCTCTTAAGGCAGCATGCAATAAATGGGTGGCTGAGTGATGTCGAACGATATTTGCCCGACGCGACTCATCGACTTCAGCCTTCACTGACTCTCCAACCGACGCCGTGCCCGAGACGACTCGCCCGTGATGGGCGAAAAACTTCCCGCCCACTTTTTGCGTGTCGGTGACTTCGATGGTGACCTGATCGGATTCAATCAGCCCGCGATCACCGACCTGACCTCCTGACTCCCCGTAAAACGGCGTCTGATCTAAAAACACCACGACTGGCTGGCCGGCCTCAACACGCTCAACCAGCTTTTGTTCGTGCACCAAACCAACCACCTGTGCCTTCGACACAATCAAGTGGTCATAGCCTAAAAATTGTGTGGTCGGCAACTGAGCCAATGCCTCGCTCGGCAAGCCCTCACCAGACTTGAACGCACCGGCCGCACGTGCTCTGGCTCGTTGGGTCTCCATGGCTTGATCAAAAGCCGCCTCGTCAATACTCAACCCCTTCTCTCGGGCAATGTCGCGGGTGAGATCCACAGGGAAGCCATAGGTGTCATACAACTTAAACGCAATATCGCCGGGTATCACCGAGCCTTTAAGATCTGCCAGCGCTTCATTCAACAGGCTCATCCCCTGATCGAGCGTTTCCCCGAACCGTTCTTCTTCTCTGGCCAAAACCGCTTTGACTTCATCCTTTTTGTCCAAAAGCTCAGGGTAAGCCTCACCCATCACTTGACTCAAAGCCTCGACCATCTCAGAAAAGAACAGCCCCTCAGCGCCCAATTTATGCCCATGTCGAATGGCACGTCGAATGATGCGGCGCAACACATAGCCTCGCCCCTCATTGCTGGGTAGCACGCCATCGACCACCAAAAAAGCGCAAGCCCGAATGTGATCAGCGATGACTTTTAGAGAGGGCGCGTTCAAGTCCTTGGTTTGCGTCAGCCGCGCTGCTGCTTCAATTAAGGTTTCAAATAAATCGATCTCATAATTGCTGTGTACGCCCTGCAATACAGCTGCCAAACGCTCAAGACCCATACCGGTATCGACACAGGGTTTGGGCAGAGGACTCATCGTCCCGTCGCTGGCCCGATCAAACTGCATAAACACCAGATTCCAAATTTCTATGTAGCGGTCGCCATCCTCATCGGGCGAGCCCGGCGGCCCACCAGGAACCTCAGGCCCGTGGTCATAAAAGATTTCGGAACATGGACCGCATGGCCCGGTGTCGCCCATGGCCCAAAAGTTGTCCTTGGCGCCAATGCGCGAGAAGCGGCTGGGATCGATGCCGATCTCATCCAACCAAATGCGGGCTGCCTCATCATCTTCTTCGTATACAGTGACCCAGAGACGCTCTGCCGGCAGGCCGCACTCTTTCGTCAAAAATGTCCAGGCATACTCGATGGCTTCTTTTTTGAAGTAATCCCCAAAACTAAAATTCCCGAGCATTTCAAAGAAGGTATGGTGTCTGGCGGTATACCCCACATTCTCTAAATCGTTGTGCTTGCCACCGGCTCGCACGCAGCGCTGTGCGCTCACCGCCCGTTGATAATCACGCGCTTCTGCACCTAAAAACACGTCTTTGAACTGAACCATGCCGGCATTGGTAAATAGCAAGGTGGGATCATTGCCTGGAACCAATGAACTTGAAGCCACTGGATGATGACCCCGTTCGGCAAAAAAATCGATAAAGGCTTGGCGAATGCTGGCAGTTGTTTTCATGTTGCTTAATTTACCAGTTCTCGAACTATATCGCTCGTAAAACCCCGTCTTGCCAGTGCCTGCTGACGCCGGCCTCGTTCTTTGTGATCGGTCACTGGATCACTACCATAGCGACGTTCATACCAACGACTGGCAATGGCCAGCCAATCCAATGACTCTGCTTGCAATGCCCGCTCAATCTCTGACCGCTCCAGCCCACGTTCGGAGAGTTCGGCTCGAATGCGCACTGGGCCATGAGCTTTTTGGGCTCTTGAACGAACAAAGCTCTCAGCAAAACGTTGATCCGATTGCAGCCCTTGGGCAACCAAATCATCGACGACTGACTCAGACTGATCTGACGACCAACCCCGCTTGATGAGTTTCCGAATGAGTTCTAGACGACTGTGCTCACGAGAGGCCAAGAGGCGAATGGCGGCGTGCTGGGCGTCTGCCTTGGACTTGGATGAGGCCACCGAATGGGTGGCCTCATCGCCTGTCGGCTGACTATTGCTGCGGTCCTTTCTCATGATGCCGAGCCACTCATTAATCGGACGACTGAATCAATCATTGACCCATAATGCAATGGCTTGGACCTCGGCGACTATTCTTCAGTCATCTCCTCAGGCGCCTCATCTGTGGGGGCCTCATGCGACTTAGATTTAGGCAGCAGCTTTTCTCTCAGCTGGGCCTCGATCTCAGCGGCCAACTCAGGATGCTCCTTGAAATAGCCTCGAACATTGTCCTTGCCTTGGCCAATCCGATCATCGCCATAGCTGTACCAAGCGCCTGATTTTTTGATCAAGCCATGTTCCACACCCAATTCAATGAGCTCACCCTCTCGAGAGACACCCTCGCCATACAAAATCTCGAAGACAGCTTGACGGAAGGGAGGCGCCATCTTGTTTTTCACGACTTTGACTCGGGTCTCGTTACCGATCACCTCATCCCCACGCTTCAATGCACCGATTCGGCGGATATCCAAACGCACGGATGAATAAAACTTCAAGGCATTACCACCCGTGGTGGTCTCAGGCGAGCCAAACATCACACCAATCTTCATACGAATTTGGTTGATGAAAATCACCATGCAGTTGGTGCGCTTGATATTCCCGGTGAGCTTTCGCAGAGCCTGACTCATTAGACGGGCTTGCAGGCCCACGTGCGAATCGCCCATTTCACCTTCAATCTCAGCTTTGGGTGTCAGTGCCGCAACTGAATCGACCACCACGACATCCACCGCGCCAGAGCGGACCAGCATGTCGGTAATTTCTAGCGCCTGTTCACCCGTATCGGGCTGTGAGACCAGCAAATCGTCGACGTTCACACCCAGCTTTTGTGCATACCCAGGATCTAGAGCGTGCTCTGCATCCACAAAGGCACACGTGCCACCGGCTTTTTGGGCTTCAGCCAATGCATGCAACGACATGGTTGTCTTACCTGAAGACTCTGGGCCATAAATCTCGACGACCCGACCCCGGGGCAAACCGCCAATACCCAAGGCCAGATCGAGCGTCAGTGAGCCTGTCGATATGACCGGCACGTCTCGGCGCGAATCCTCGTCGCCCATCAGCATGACGGCGCCCTTTCCGTATTGTTTCTCAATTTGACCAAGCGCGGCGCTCAGTGCTCGTTTGCGATTCTCATCCACAGCCATTACCTCGTTTGAAATGTGTTGTATTGCGTTCGTAATTTCAATGGCAAGCATTATCTCATAGCTCACCCAATTTCCAGCGCCTCAGGTCCTCAAAACGGCAATCTCTGACCGGATTTTCGGCAATTGACCGCCCTTCCCATTTGCGCCTTACCTTGCATTTTAGGGATTCGATTCTCAAAACCTGAGAGGGGCGCGCAATCTCTCCAACAAACCACCCAGCGCCCTGACAACGCTGGCTCGGCGAATGTCATCTCGGTCACCCGGAAATAAATGGCGCTCGGTTTCCACCGCCCCATCGCCTAGCACCCATCCAAAACAGACCGTACCCACGGGCTTCTCGGGGCTACCTCCACCCGGACCGGCGATACCGGTGATGGAGATCGCACAATCCACTCCCGCCCTTGACTGCGCACCCAGCGCCATTTGAGCGGCCACCGCCTCGCTCACCGCCCCTTCTTTGACGATCAGCGCGGTCTCGACACCCAATAAATCATGCTTGGCCTCATTGCTGTAGGTCACAAACCCGCGCTCGAACCAGGCAGAGCTACCCGCTAGGTCTGTGCAAACTTTGGCTACCCAACCCCCGGTACATGACTCAGCCAACGCGAGCGTTTGTCCGCTGGTTTTGAGCGCATTGGCCACGGCAAAGGCGTGCTCTGCCAAAACTTGGTCACTGTGTGCTGGATTCATGACTCTATAATGCCTTGTTTTGGTATGGTGCGTTTCATGACTGACTCAAAATCGACCCAGCACACGCCCTTGATGCAGCAATACTTGCGGCTTAAAGCCCAAGTGGACAGTGATTATCCAGGCGTCTTGTTGTTTTTTCGTATGGGCGATTTTTATGAGCTCTTCTACGAGGATGCCAAACGGGCCGCACAACTTTTGGACATCACCCTAACCACCCGTGGTCAGTCGGCTGGGCAGCCCATCCCCATGGCGGGTGTGCCCTATCACGCGGCCGAAAACTACTTGGCCAGATTGCTCAAGAAGGGCCAGTCCGTTGCGATCTGCGAACAAACCAGCGACCCTGCCCAAAGCAAAGGCTTGGTAGAGCGAGAGGTGGTGCGCATCGTCACGCCGGGCACTTTGGTGGATGAAGCGCTTCTTGAATCGAGAACAGAACAACTCTTGGTGGCACTCGACTGGCAGCCAGCCTCACCTTCATCAGCCAAGGCAGAGACTGGCCACCACTGGCATTTGGCCTGGCTGGAGATGGCCAGTGGTCGATTGCAACTGACTCAAGGGAACGGCCAAGGCAGCTTGCTGGCTGAATTAGAGCGCCTCAAACCGGCTGAGCTGTTGATTGCAGATCACCCCAACCATGACCTTTTGGCAGGCCTGGATCAAAGCACGATGGCGCTCCAAACCCTGCCGCCATGGCATTTTGAGCTCAGTTCTGCCTTTGAACTGTTGTGTGGGCATTTTGCGGTGCAGGATTTGGCGAGCTTTGGTCTAAAAGCCAATGATCCCAGCCTGGGCGCCGCAGCGGCTTTGATTCGATATGCCAAGGCGATGTTGTCGGCAGATTTGAGTCATGTGGATTCAATGAAAGTGGTCCATCACCACGACCACTTGATGCTCGATGCCGCCACTCGGAAACACCTAGAGATTGACCGCCACCCCGATGGCCGGCACGAACATACCTTGGTGGGTTTGATGGATGTCACCCAAACCCCCATGGGCTCCCGCCAACTCAAACGTTGGCTGACCCAGCCCATCACAGACCATCAACAACTCGAACAACGATTTGATGCCATCGACGCGCTGATCCATGCGGCCACCATCGAAGCGTTCACCGAACAGCTCAGAGGCTTGGGCGATTTGGAGCGCATCGTGACGCGCATTTCACTGAGAACGGCCAGACCAAGGGATCTGTCGACCCTCCGAGATGGTCTGGCTCGACTGCCGACCATCGCTGATTTGCTGGCGCCGCTGGGCCCAAAGGCCTTGGGCGAAATCACTGAGAGCTTGGCGCCTCAAGAAAAGTGGCATGGTCGCCTCGATGATGCCTTGGTCGAGGAGCCCCCCATGGTGATCCGAGACGGTGGAGTCTTGGCTGATGGGTTTGATGCTGAGCTCGATGAACTGCGTGCACTGAGTCAAAACGCCGGTGATTTCTTACTCGAGTACGAGCAAAAAGAGCGAGAGAGAACCGGACTGGCCACATTGAAAGTGGGATTCAACCGCGTCCATGGCTACTACATCGAAGTCTCAAAGGCTCATGCAGAATCCGTACCAACAGAATACACACGCAGACAGACCCTAAAGAACGCAGAGCGCTATATCACTGAGCCGCTCAAAGCCTTTGAGGACAAAATTCTCTCGGCCAACGATCGTGCGCTGAGCCGAGAAAAAATGCTCTACGATGCCCTGGTCGATGAGCTGGCATTGGCTTTGGATGAGATCAAACCCACCATCCGTGCGCTGGCCCAGCTCGATGTGCTGGTTTGCCTAGCCCAACGCGCCGAACAGCTCCAGCTAAAAAGGCCCACACTCTCTGACACACCGGGCATCCACATCACTCAAGGGCGCCATCCCGTGGTGGAGCAAGTGCTGGATGCCCCATTCATCCCAAATGATTGTGTACTGACACCCGATGAGCGCATGATGGTGGTCACCGGCCCAAACATGGGCGGCAAATCCACCTACATGCGCCAAGTGGCCTTAATCACATTATTGGCCCATGCGGGTAGCTTTGTGCCGGCCGAAGACGCGCGCATTGGCCCGGTCGATCGGATTTTTTCTCGCATCGGCGCGGGCGATGATCTCACCAGAGGCCATTCAACATTCATGGTGGAAATGGTTGAAACAGCTCATATTTTGCGTCATGCCACCGAACGGTCTTTGGTGTTGATGGATGAAATTGGCCGGGGCACATCCACTTTTGATGGTCTGGCTTTGGCCTGGGCCGTGGCGCATGATTTGGCGGTCAATATTCAGGCCATGGCCTTGTTTGCCACGCATTATTTTGAGCTCACCAAGCTGGCTGAGGACCAACCAGCCATTCGCAATGTCCACCTAGCCGCGCGCGAGCATGCCGATCGAATTGCATTTTTGCATGCGGTCGAACCCGGGCCGGCCAACCAGTCCTATGGCCTACAAGTCGCGCAACTCGCCGGCATCCCCAAACACGTGGTCACACAGGCCAAAGCCCATTTGGCGGCGCTAGAGAAGAACCAGCCTACGACTGAACCGAAGACAACAGGCCCCCAAGCGGACCTATTCTCAGCGGGCGTCAGCCACTCTGCCCCGCCACCACCGAGGCTAGAGCCGGGCAAATCCGAAGCCCTCAAAGAGCTGGCGAGCTTAGATCCGGATGCGCTCACGCCCAAACAGGCGCTCGATGCACTCTACCGGCTCCAAAAAATGATCAGTGAAAACAGCTAGCCACTGCGTTAAGCTAGGACCATGACCTTTCAGAAAAACAAACGACGATTCACTCTAAGCCACCTGGTCTTGCTTGTGGCCGTGGTGGCGGCCGTGTTGCTGCTGATCGCAGGCCCAGGGACTCGATTGGACTGGTGGGATTTTCGCTTTGGGTTTGTGCTGATGCGCTGGGCCGTCTATTTCGCATTGGCTGGCGTGGTCATTGGCGGGCTCTTGCTGCTGGTCAAAAACACTCGCCGAGGACCCACCGCGATTTTGGTCACGGCATTGGTCGTGTCATTGGCCACCGCGGCGATCCCCTTGAGCCTACTCCAGCAAGCCAGAAGCCTTCCTAGGATTCATGACATCACCACCGATGTGGTCGAGATACCTCAGTTTGTGGCCATCGTGCCGCTCAGAGCGGATGCGCCCAACCCAGTCGAACACGCCGGAGGCGAAGTGATCACCCAACAGCAATCGGCCTATCCAGACATCAAAACGTATGAGACGAACGCTCCTGCTGAGCAAGTGTTCGCTGCTGCATTGGCGGTGGCCGAGGACTTGGGGTGGCAGGTGGTCGATCAAAGCCCAGCAGAAGGAAGAATTGAAGGCTATCACACCACTTTCTGGTTTGGTTTTGTCGATGATGTGGTCATTCGCATTCGTCCTGTGGATGGATCGACCCACGTCGATATGCGCTCGAAATCTAGGGTGGGCTTGAGTGACGTGGGCAAAAATGCCGCCCGCATTCGTCAATTCATGGACGCGTTGGATCAGCGCTTGGGCGACTGACGGTCAGCTCTCTGGCCGTCATGGCCTCTCTTGGATCTGGCCAGTCACGAATCTCAATGAGCCAATCAGCCGGTGGAAGCTGACCCTGACCCCGCTCTGGCCACTCGATTAAGAGCACGGCGGATTCGTCCAGATAAGCTTCGATACCCAGATCAGGCACTTCAGCCGGATCAGCCAGGCGATACAGATCCAAGTGAACCGCCCTTATCACCGAGCCAGGATAGCTTTCAATTAAGCCATAACTTGGGCTTTTAACACGGCCCTCGAAGCCTAGGGCACGAATGATGGCTCGGGCCAAGGTGGTCTTCCCCACCCCCAAATCTCCCCGCAAATAAACCACATCACCTGGCTGCAATTGATTGGCAAATGCGACACCGAACTCGGCCATCTGCTCTTCAGAAGCCACTTTAAATGGGGAATTTAAAACGATTTTATTCAATTACTTATGTTCATCACATGAGAAATTTGATCAATTAGCTCAGGCGCCAGAATCTGACGCTTGCCCCGGGCAGCCGTCTCACCTGCCACCGCATGAATCCAGACCCCATATCGGGCGGCATCAAAGGCACTCATCCCCTGAGCCCATAGACTGGCGATCACACCGGTCAAGGCATCGCCCATGCCGGCAGTGGCCATGGCTGGCGTTCCACGATCGCACACCGCCACAGACCCTGAGGGCTCGGCAATCAAACTACCGTAGCCTTTGAGCACCACCACCGCCTGATAGCGCTCGGCCAACTCGCATACAGCCTCAAAGCGGTCACGCTCGACGGTGGCGATCTCGGTTTGTAATAAGCGTGCGGCCTCACCCGGATGAGGCGTTAGGACCCAGTCAGAGCGCGTTGTGGGCTCCTTGGCCAGCCAATTGAGCCCGTCGGCATCTAGGACCAAACGATTGGCCTCGGCCAAAGTGGTGGCATACAAGACCTCCGACCACTCGCTCTGTCCCAAACCTGGGCCCAAGGCGACCACATCGGCCGACTCCAGCTTGTGAATCAGCCAGTCCTTGTCGTAATAGCCATGCGCCATCAGCGCAGGGGATGCGGCCAACGCGCCAGCGACCAACGCCTCTTGTCCCACCAATTCGACCCAGCCTGCGCCTGCCTGCAGCGCGCCTAAGCCAGCCAAAATGGGCGCGCCAAGCATCCCTTTATCGCCTCCCACAACCAACACCCGCCCTGAATTGCCCTTGTGATGATCAACTGCTCGCTTGGGCAGGGCCTGGCTTAAGCCATGGGACGAGATCAACCTGGCATCCGGTGATTGGCTGGCATAGACGGCTTGAGGGACATCCAGAGTCACAAACACCAACTGGCCTACATAACGGCCGGCTTGACCGGTAAACAATCCTCGCTTGAGGCCAATGAAAGTGACTGTCATATCGGCCTTGACGACGGCACCCGGCGCACGGCCGGTATCGGCCAACAGGCCTGAGGGCAAGTCGACTGAAATCACCGGACTGGGGCATTGATTGATGCGCTCAATCAGTGAGGCCATGGGCTCGGCCACCGCTCGGGTTAAACCGGTACCCAACAGCGCATCGACCACCACCTCTCCCTCAATGGCTTGGTCGACCCATTCAAAATTGGGATCTGCCGACGAGTCCTTAATGTAGTCCCTATAGGCTTGCTCGGCTGCACCTGTCAGCGCATCGGGCGATTGCAGCGTGAGCACTTGGACTTTCCAGCCAGAGGCGAGCGCCAATCGGGCCACGACCCAGCCATCGCCCCCATTGTTGCCGGGACCACAGCACACGGTGAGAGATCGAGCCTCCGGCCAGCGAGCACGCAGGCACTGAAATACTCTCTCACCCGCGCGTTGCATCAACTCGTAGGCATCCATGCCCATCTCATCAATGGCCACCTGATCCAGCGCGCGCACTTGATCGGCTCGATATAATGCCAAGTCATGTCTCATGATGCTGATTATAGGTCGGACCTGCCCGATGGCGCTGCCATGGCCTCGCAAATTAAGCGTTGGGGCGAGGCGCTGGGATTTGATCAAGTCGGCATCAGCGACATCGACTTGGCTGAGTACGAACCCAAACTGCAAGCTTGGCTGGATGCTGGCCTCCACGGTGAGATGGAGTGGATGGCCAGACATGGCGATAAACGCTCACATCCAGAAAAATTGGTCCCCAACACGCGCTCGGTGATTGTTGTTCGCATGGATTATCTACCGGCGGATGCCACGCCCGTGGAAGACTTGCTCGACAGCCCTGAGCGAGCGTGCATCTCACGCTATGCACTGGGTCGGGACTACCACAAAGTGCTACGCAAACGCCTGCAAGCTCTGGCTGAGCAGGTGGAAGACTGGATTGGGCCCTTTGGCTATCGAGTCTTCACCGACTCAGCACCCGTTCTGGAAAAACCCTTGGCCGAGAAAGCAGGCCTAGGCTGGATCGGCAAGCACACCAATTTGTTGAACAGACAGGCGGGCTCTTGGTTCTTTTTAGGCGAAATCTACACAGACCTTCAGCTCCCTGCTGATGCCCCCGTGACCGATCATTGCGGCAGCTGTCGTCGATGCATTGACGTGTGCCCGACACAGGCGATCACTGCGCCCTACCAATTGGATGCCACGCGATGCATTTCTTATCTCACCATTGAGCTCAAAGGCTCGATTCCTGAGCCGTTTCGAAAACCCATGGGCAATCGCATCTACGGCTGTGATGACTGCCAAATGGTCTGCCCTTGGAATCGCTATGCCAAGTTCAGCGCCGAAGATGACTTCAAGCCGCGCAAAGACCTCGACAGTGGCGAACTGACCGATTTGTTTTCCTGGGATGAGACTGAATTTCTCGCGCGCACCGAAGGCAGTGCAATCCGGCGCATTGGACACGAGCGATGGCTAAGAAACATCGCCGTGGCCTTGGGCAATGCGCCCACCTCACCGGCCGTTATCAATGCCCTAAAAAGCCGCCTAGATCACCCATCTTTGCTGGTCCGAGAGCATGTTGAATGGGCCTTAAGGCAGCACACCCCAGGCCCAAGCAACCATGCAGCTGATTCCTGATAAAATGAAATCTAGCCTTATTTTGGAATGTCTCTATGACCCGCGTACTCGATAAATTAGCCAAATTGCGCCAGCAGCCAGGACAAGTCCTTACCGAGGGTTTGTCGGATTGTGTGATTGAACGCTTCGCCGAGCACGACCCTCAGCTCGAACAAGCGATTGATATGGCCTGTGGCGTGATTGATTGTTGGACATCGGCCTATCCTGAGCTGGTGGAAAGAGACGAAGAACACATCAAAGAGGCCCTTCAAGCGGGGTATGTTAATTTCTATGCCAACGATGCGGTCAAACCCTATGTTGCTCTAGCGGCCAAAGGCCCCTGGATCATCACGGTCAAAGGCCGCGTACTCCATGACTCCGGCGGTTATGGCATGCTCGGGTTTGGACATGCCCCAGATAAAATCATCCAATCCATGGCCCAGCCTCATGTGATGGCCAACATCATGACCCCGAGCTTTTCGCACCTGCGGTTTAGTGAGGCATTGCGCCAAGAGATTGGTCATGCCCGTGCCTCTGGCTGTCCTTATGCCCAGTTTTTGTGCATGAACTCAGGCTCAGAATCGGTGTCTGTTGGTGCCCGCATTGCCGACGTCAATGCCAAACACATGACCGATCCCAATGGCCCCAAGCCAGGCAGAACCATCAAAAATCTCTCATTGGCCGGTGGCTTTCATGGCCGAACAGACCGCCCGGCTCGCTACTCGGACTCAACACGCGCCACCTACCGCTCGCACTTGGCCTCGTATCGAGATCAAGACAGTCTTTTAACCGTTGAGCCCAACAACCTGGACGCTCTCAGAGCGGTCTTTGAGCAAGCCGAAAAAGACAAGGTCTTTATTGAGGCCTTTTTCATGGAACCGGTCATGGGTGAAGGCAACCCCGGGGCTGCCATCACGCCGGCTTTCTATGCGCTGGCTCGCGAGCTGACTGAGGCCCATGGCACTGTCCTGTTGGTGGATTCGATTCAGGCCGGTCTCCGAGCCACCGGAGCTCTATCCATCGTCGACTACCCAGGCTTTGAGACACTCCCACCGCCGGATATGGAAACCTATTCCAAAGCATTGAACGCCGGTCAGTACCCCCTCTCCGTGCTGGCCATGAATCAGCGTGCCGCCGATCTTTATCGCAAAGGAATCTATGGCAACACCATGACCGCCAATCCAAGAGCGTTGGATGTCGGCACCACGGTGTTGCAAGGCATCAGTCAAGAACTCAGAGACAATATCGTCCAGCGCGGCCATGAGTTTTTAGACAAATTCAATGCCCTCAAACATGAACTGGACGGTCCAATCACCGCGGTGCAAGGCACCGGACTTTTGTTCTCCGTTGAACTTGATCATCGTCAATACAAAGCCTATGGCGCCAATTCCACCGAAGAATACATGCGCTTGCATGGCATCAATGTCATCCATGGTGGCGAAAACTCACTGCGCTTTACGCCAGTGTTTGCCACCACCAGCCAAGAGGTGGACTTGATTGTGGAAGCCACCCGAGAGGCGCTGTTACATGGCCCGAAAAAACAGAGCGCTGAGGATCAGTCAACAAGAGAACAAGCCGCCTAACAAAGCGCTTGGTTTTATGGTTTATTGCTGCCGCGATCAAATCACGGCAGTCACGACCATCAATAAACTCACTTGGGCAACCAGCAGCAAACTCAAAGTCAGCATTTCTTTCATCACCACCCCCGTCCAGCGCTTGATGGTCTGAGTGGCATGGTGGACGGTGTGGCGAGGGGCTCTGTTGCGTCGGGCTTGTCGATTCGGCATGGTTTGTACTCCATCTTGGGTTGATGGGGTCATTTAACCAAGACCCGTTCTCAAAACATGAGAAATAAAAAAGCCCCGAAAAATCGGGGCTTAGCGTCAATCCGTGGGTGCTCTCTCGGGCCTATTCGCTCTCGCCTAGGCTTTGCTCGATCTCTTCGACCGTTGCCCGCCGAATGTCTTTGCCCTCGACCATATAGACAATATATTCACCGATGTTTTTGGCGTGGTCGCCGATTCGCTCAAGCGAGCGCGCCACCCAAATCGAGTCAAGAATCCGGCTGGTATTTCTCGGCTCTTCCACTAGGTAGCTGTAGTACTGACGCAAGATGGCTTCATACTCCGAGTCCACCTTTTGATCTTGGCGCTTAAGCGCGATCGCCACCTCAGGCTCCAATCGCGCAAACCCGTTGAGCGCATCACGGATCATGGCACGGACATGCGTCCCCATGGTTTCAAGCTCCCGATAATTGCCCCGCGGCCGATCCCTGCTCACCAAACGAATGGCCATTTTCGCTATCTGCTCAGCCTCGTCTCCCACACGCTCTAGATCATTGACCGTTTTGATGATCGCCATGACCAAACGAAGGTCACTGGCAGTGGGCTGGCGTCTCGCCAAGATCTGAATGCATTGCTGGTCAATCTGTTTTTCCATTTGATTGACTTGGTGGTCATTTTCGATGACCTGCTCCGCTCGGGCCGATTCACCTTCTATTAGCGCCATGACTGCGTCGGCAATCATTTGCTCAGCCAGACCGCCCATCGTCATGACATCTTTGCGCAACTCCTCAAGCTCTTGATTGAATTGGCGAGAGATGTGTTGGTGAAAATGTTCTTCCATAATTTTTCCAATATGGGCCCAATGCCCTCAATTGATTAACCGTATCGACCGGTGATGTAGTCCTCAGTCGCCTTCTCACCTGGATTGGTGAAAAGCTTGGCGGTGTCGTCATACTCTATCAGTTCGCCCAAATACATGTAGGCCGTGAAGTCAGACACGCGCGCGGCTTGCTGCATGTTGTGCGTCACGATCACAATCGTATAGGACTCTTTGAGATCAATGATCAGCTCTTCGACTTTAGCCGTTGAAATGGGATCCAGAGCTGAACAAGGCTCATCGAGAAGGATGACTTCGGGCTCGATGGCAATGGCGCGCGCGATCACCAAACGCTGTTGCTGACCACCTGACAGTCCGAACGCGTTGTCGTCTAGACGGTCTTTGACTTCATCCCACAAAGCCGCCCGCTTCAGCGATCGTTCCACCACCTCATCCAGCGTTCGTTTGCTCTTAACGCCTTGTAAGCGAAGACCATAAGCAATATTGTCATAAATCGACTTAGGGAATGGATTGGGCTTTTGGAAAACCATGCCCACCTTTCGACGCAGCTCTGGCACATCAACCGATGCATTGTAGATGTCCTCACCGTCAATTTTTACCTCACCTTCAATGCGACAAGAATCCACCAGGTCATTCATACGATTGAAGCACCGCAGCAGGGTGGATTTGCCGCAGCCGCTTGGACCAATAAACGCGGTGACCCGTTGCGATGGGATTTGCATGCTGATGTTTTTTAGCGCATGCGTATCGCCGTAATACAGGTTTAAGCCGTTGGTCTCGAGGGTAATCTTTTCATGATTGAGATTGAGACGCGGTCGGTCGGCATCGAGCCCGGCGTTTTGATTCACATTGACCATAGTTGCATTCCGTTGGTTGTCAGTCACTCTCACTCTTATATCGCTCTCTGAGGCGATTTCGAATGGCAATTGCGGTGAGGTTGAGTATGAGAATTAAGGCCACTAAAACCAGTGCCGTGGCATAAACAAGCGGACGCCCCGCCTCAACATTGGGGCTTTGAAAGCCCACATCATAAATATGGAAGCCCAAGTGCATGATTCGACGCTCGAGATGGAGATAAGGAAACTCTCCGTCCACCGGCAGATTGGGCGCAAGCTTGACGACCCCGACAAGCATCAAAGGTGCCACCTCACCGGCCGCTCGAGCCACAGCCAAAATTAGGCCCGTCATCATCGCCGGTGTGCTCACCGGGACAATCACTTTCCACAACGTTTCTGACTTGGTGGCGCCCAACGCCAGGGAACCTTCACGCATGGCTTTCGGGATTCGTGTCAAACCCTCTTCGGTCGAAACAATCACCACAGGCAATGTCAGTAACGCCAGAGTTAATGATGCCCAGATCAATCCAGGGGAACCAAATGTGGGGGCCGGCAAGGCCTCCGGATAAAACAATTGATCGATGTTGCCACCTAGGAAGTAGACAAAAAAGCCCAAACCAAAGACCCCGAATACAATCGAGGGCACGCCCGCTAAGTTGTTGACTGAGATCCGCACCATCCGGGTCACCGGTCCTTGATGGGCATACTCGCGCAAATAAATGGCCGCCAACACGCCGAAAGGTGAGACCACAATGGACATGATCATGACCATCATTACGGTGCCAAAAATGGCCGGCAAAATCCCGCCTTCGGTGTTGGCTTCACGAGGATACTCGCTTAAGAATTCCCAAAATCTTGATCCATACTCCCTGAGCTTGTCGCCGACCCCCATCGTATTGGCCCGCGTGGCGCGAACCACTTGCGCTAAGGGAATGGTCACGGAACGCCCATCGGCTGTACGAGCAATCAGCGCATCCCTCTCTGAACGCTCCCGCACCTCTCGTAGCTCTGAAAACAAGACTTGATACTCGGCATTGAACTCAGCCACCGCTTGCTCAATTTCTGCATAGCGAATCTGTTTTTCTTCTTCGCTGAGTGTGTTTGAGAGCTCGACCCGTCGGCGCTCCAACCGCTGCTGTTCGATTTTCTTGTTGACACCGCCAATTTCAAAGCGCTCAATTTCATAGATTTCGCGCATGATGTCGTTGGCACGCTTTAGACGCTCTTTCAATGCGTCAAAAGCGGCCTCGCCCTCGGCCACGATCTGGCCATCTTGCGTGACGGCTTCTAGATAGCCAAAGAAATCGCCCCACTCGCGACGCTGTAGCTGAATAGCGTCCTCTGGCCGTCTAAACTCGGACAAGTTATCTGCAACGAACCACTCAAAGTCTTGGCCTGTCAGATCACGGTTGCCCAGTTTAAACAGATAACGATCAACAAAGTTTTGGCCCTCGGGTACGGCCACACCGGCCTCACGGACCGATTGAGCAGACACGGTTTCCACCGTTCGTATGGTGCCGAGGATGTCTCGCGATTGGGTGCCGGAGGATGTTTCTATGGTGACGGTGGCTCCAATGATGGGCGGTTGCCAAAAGTGACCCAGACCACGCACCCCAATCATCAACAACAGCCCGATGACCATGATCACGCTGATGCTCACCGCGCCGCCAATCAGCCAGATCCAAGGGTCACCACTTTTAAACCAGCGTCGAATCACAACCCTATCTCCGTCCGATCACAGCGAGCTGTAGCGAGTTCGCAACCGCTGCCGAACCACTTCGGCAATGGTGTTGAGAATGAAAGTGAAGCCGAACAGCACCAAGGCCGCCAAAAACAAAATCCGATAATGGGTGCCGCCCACCGCGGCCTCAGGCATCTCCACAGCGATGTTGGCCGACAGGGTTCGCATCCCCTCAAAAATATTGAAATTCATCACCGGGCTGTTGCCCGTGGCCATCAAAACAATCATCGTCA
>CAJXNU010000021.1 GCA_913057255.1 uncultured Wenzhouxiangella sp. | reverse complement strand
CGGCTCTCAGCTGGCCGTGACGGACTGCTGCTTTATTCTCGACCCGCAACAGCCTTTGTGCTCCGCGCAGGCCCTCAGTCCTATGACACGAGATGCGCTGGGTGTGACTCGAGGCAGACTAGAACAACTGGCTCGTGCTGGATATAACCGACTCGCTCCCGTCGGGCTAGATGGCAAACCAGTCACTCTGCATATCAGTCATGACTGGGGTGGTGGCATCGCTCGCTGGATACAAGACTTGTGCAACCATGATTCTGAAGGACATCATTTGGTCTTGGCATCCACCGCGCCAACAGATAGCGCGCAGTACGGCCAAAAACTTGTGCTATACGCGCATGGCCCGGGCCATGCGCCAATACAAGAGTGCTGGTTGGATCCCGTCATTGCCGATACTTGCGTGCATCACGAGGCCTATGAGGCCTGCATTCAATGGCTGATCGGACGTTTCGGCATTGGGCGCATCCTAGTCTCGTCTCTAATCGGCCACAGTCTAGACTGTCTCACTCAAGCGGTCCCAACGGCCCAAGTCTTACATGATTTTTATCCAGCCTCTCCCGTGCTGGATGTCGACCCCTTGATCTATTACACGCCCGATCAGGGGCTGGATCTTAAAGGTTTGATTCAGGATCGCACAAAAACATTCAAATTTATAAATGACTCTCCTGAGCACTGGGCATCGCTGCGACAACAGTGGCTAGAGAAAGTCAGCACCAATCATGTGGCCCTCATTGCCCCATCGTCGCACGTCATTGATCGCTGGCAGAGGCTGTTTGATCACAAGCTCGAGAATCTGCATCACATTGCACATGGTTTTGATTGTCCACCTCAATGGGCTGATCAAACACTGGAGAGAACCGAGTTTGAATCCGATGGACCGCTACATTTGGTGGTGATTGGGCGCATCTCATCGGGGAAGGGGCTCAGGCGGCTACTGGACGTTGCCAAGCATTATGGCGATCGTGTCCGCTTCACCGTGTTAGGTGGTGGCTTTGATGCCATGCAACTGTTTGGGTTACCCAATATTGATGTGGTCTTAGACTATGACCAAGCTTCACTCCCAGATAAGCTCAAAGCCATTGCACCTCACGGCGCTTTATTCTTATCTCAGGTCCCAGAAACCTGGAATTATGTCTTAAGCGAAGTTCGCTGCCTGGGCCTAGGCGTGATCGCGCCACGAATTGGGAGTTTTGAGGAACGGATTCAACATGAGGTCTCTGGCCTGCTTTATGAACCAAACGCAGATGGTTTAATCAACCTACTTGATGCTCTACTAGCCACTCGAGCGGAACTTCCTAAACAGCCTGGGGCGCCGACCGAGCCCAGCATGGCAGATGCCATCAAATCCTATGCAAAAGTGATACCCGTAGAGTCATCGGGCATCAGTTTTTCTAGACACTCTCAGAGATCCGAGCGTTCCGTCGGCCATCTAAATGAATCGATTCGTCAAGCCGATCACTTGCTCAGACAATCGGACGAGACAGCAGAGCAATTGCATGCAACCATTCGGCATCAAGCCGACGTCCTAGATCGATTGGATAGAACCGTTAAAGAACGAACCCAGTGGGCCTTGGACATTGACCAAGCATTGACGGATCGTACACATGAGCTCCAACAGCAGCTTCAGACCAATCATGCACTGAGTCAAGAGTTGGCTCAGTTTGAAGAGCAAAGAAAGTTTTTTGAAGCGCTTAAATCACAGCTAACAGCCGTTGAAGCCGAGCGAGACGCGGCGCGTGAGGCACACACCTCCGTCTATCAGCAACTCATACAACTTCAAGAGCAGCATGCCGATCTGCAAGCAGAGATGAGCTTAATACTCACTAGCCGATCGTGGCGCCTCACTCGGCCACTCCGTGTGGGCGTTCGTATCTTGTCCGCTGCGCGGCAGCGACGGGCCTGGCATCCAGCCAATTGGGTGCGGCAAAGCAAACGTCTCATCCATGCCATCCGAGTCCACGGCTGGCGCACTACCCTTGAAGCCCTGCAACACCATCGCCCATTGGATAGCAACCAGCCCAGTGATATTGAACCCGTCTCATCACCAGAGCTCGATGAAGTTCCATCTGAGATCCGCTTTGAGCAGGCAGCAGCCGGCAATCAAGCCATTGAAGTCAGCATCGTCATCCCGGTGTATAACAACCTGGCATATACAGCCCGCTGTCTGGAAAGCTTGGTTAAACATCATGCGGGCCATGTCATCGAGATCATTGTTGTTGATGACGGCTCTAGCGACCAAACCGCTGATTTTCTCGACCGATGTCATGGCATCGAAGTGATTCATAACGCCGAAAACTTGGGATTTATCGGCAGTTGCAATGCTGGAGCCCAGAAAGCTCGCGGTGAGTACTTGGTCTTTCTAAACAATGACACCCAAGTCACCGATCAATGGCTCACGGCCCTGCTGGAGCCTTTCTCAACGCGTCCGGATACTGGCATTGTCGGAGCTCGCTTGGTTTACCCCTCAGGCGAGCTTCAAGAAGCCGGTGGCATCATTTTTAACGACGGCTCTGGCTGGAACTATGGCCGCTTGGGGCCAGCGACCACCTCACGGGTCCAGTTCGTCAGTGAGACAGATTATGTCTCAGGGGCTTGCCTAGCCATCCGCGCTGAGACGTTTGACTCACTGGGTGGCTTTGATACGCACTACAGCCCAGCCTACTATGAAGACACTGACTTGTGCTTCAAAGTCAGAGAGCTTGGCCTAAAAGTGATCTATCAGCCCCAATCGACAGTGATTCATTTTGAAGGAATCAGCTCTGGAACATCTGAGAGCAGTGGCACCAAACGTTATCAAGCCATCAACCGAGAGAAGTTCAAAAAACGGTGGACCAAACAATTGGCAAGCCACCCTGATCCCGTACCGGGGCCACAGGCCACCTGCTTAATTGAGAAGGCTCGGCATCACCGATCTAGAGGCCATGTGCTGGTGATTGATGCAGTCACCCCCCAACCCGATCATGACTCTGGCTCACTGAGAATGCTCGCGATCTTGGAGTTGCTGGTGGAGATGGGCTATCGCGTGAGCTTCATGCCAATTAACTTGGCCTGGGATGGGCACTACTCACAAACGCTGCAGGCCAAAGGCATCGAGACCATCCGCCACCCAGAAACCTCATCCCCCAGTGCTTGGCTTCAAACTTACGGCAGCTTGCTCGACTGGGTCATTGGTAGCCGCTATTACGTACTCGATGACGTGTTTGCTGACATCAAAAAGCACGCTCCACAAGCCCGAATCATGTTCGATACCGTTGACCTGCACTTTCTACGGGAACAAAGGAAGGCAGCTGTAGAAAATGACGCAAGCATGGCGAAAGCCGCCGAGTCCACCAGAAAGATTGAGTCCGCTTTGATTGAGAAAAGTGATACAACGCTGGTGGTCAGCTCAATCGAGAAAGATCTTTTAAATGAACAGATCCCCGCGGCTGACATCCGGATCTTATCTAACATCCACACGATCACAGATGCTGTTGCGCCTAGGAATCAACGCTCCGGACTGATGTTCGTTGGCGGATTTCAGCATCCGCCCAATGTTGATGCAGCCCGCTGGTTGATCGAAGACATCTTGCCGAAATTACGCAGCAAAGACCCCAACATTGACTTGCACTTAATCGGAAGTCGCATGCCCGAGTGGCTTCAGAATATGCATGCACCTGGTCTGTATAACCATGGTTTCGTTGAAGATTTGATGCCTCACCTCACCGGGCGAAAAGTTGCCCTTGCACCTTTGCGCTACGGTGCCGGCGTCAAGGGTAAGGTCAACCAAGCCATGGCGCATGGCATCCCGGTGGTGGCTACTTCAGTGGCGGCTGAGGGCCTTCATACCGAACATAATGTGGATATCTTGATTGCCGATGACACCGACTCATTTGTGGACGAAATCATCCGCGTCTATCACGATGAGGCGTTGTGGCAAAGGCTCTCGGAGGGAGGCTTGGCGAATGTGGAGGCACACTTCTCCCGACAAGCTGCCCGCCAAGTGTTGGAAGACATCCTATCTCAGACGCCTAGCGGATAAGACGCCCTCGATGCCTTGCAGACGGCTGAGCAGATTCGACAGCTGGTCAAAGTCAGTGACCTGAACGGTTAAATCAATCCGAACCAAGTCTGGTTCATCTTGTGGCTGTCCTTGCAGTGAGCTCACGCTCGCATTTTCGGTGGCTAGGACCATGCCGATGTCTTTGATTAGACCATTTCGATCCCAGGCCTCGATCAATAGCCGAACCGCATAGCGATCGGTGGCTTGGTTGCGCCAACGAACAGACAACACTCGATCCGGCTGTTGACGCTGCAGATTGAGAAACTGACGGCAATCACTCCGATGAATGCTCACACCTCGGCCACGGGTGACATAGCCCGCAATATCGTCTCCAGGTACGGGCTGACAGCACCTAGCCATTTGATGCAATAAATTACCTATGCCCTCAATCTGCACATCATCTTGACGTTTAGAAGGCGCCTGCACTGAACGAATCGGCAAGCCCAGGCCTGACCGGCCGCTGGCGTCCTGCTTTCTCTCGATGGCACGAGCCACTTGGGAGGCGGTTAAGTCGCCACTCCCAACAGCAACATACAGCTCATCGGTGGAGTGGAAGTTGAAATGTGAAACCACCGAAGGCACATCAGATACGTCCAAATCCACGCGCTTTAGCTCGACTTCAACCGCTTGGCGACCCGCTTGCAGGTTCTCGTCGTGATTGGCTTGCTTGAACCATTGCCGAACCTTTGCCCGCGCTCTGGCACTTCGGATATAGCCCATCCGAGGGAGCATCCAGTCTCTCGAGGGTCGCGCTTCTTTTGCGGTCAGAATTTCCACTCGATCCCCGTTTTCCAACTGGGTGGTGAGGGGCACTATCCGACCATTCACCCGAGCACCGCGGCAACGATGTCCCACCTCAGTGTGGACCAGGTAGGCGAAATCCAGCGGTGTCGAACCACTGACCAGATCTTTAACTTCGCCGGTGGGTGTGAGTACATAAACTCGATCTTCACTGGTGAGATTCTCAAATCCTTCGAGAATGGACTGGTCATCTTGTTCCCCACCATCGAATAACTGTCGCATCATGCCAATGCGCTTTTCGAGATTTTGATCTCTCGGGCCACCTTCCTTATAGCGCCAGTGCGCCGCTACACCGAGCTCAGCGTGCTGATGCATCTCATGAGTTCTAATTTGCACCTCGATGACACGCCCACCAGACCCGACGACTGCGGTGTGTAGCGACTGGTACAGATTGGCTTTGGGCTTGCTGATGTAATCGTCAAACTCTCCCGGCACAGGCGTCCAGTGGGTATGCACGAGGCCCAGCACGCTATAGCACTCAGGCAACGAGGAGACCAAAATTCGAACAGCGCGCACATCAAAAAGCTCATGAAAATCGAGTCCTTTGCGTTGCATCTTCCGCCAAATCGAATACAAATGTTTTGGACGACCCGTCACCTCTGCGGTGATCTGGTGTGTTTTGAGCTTGCCCTCTAAGTCTGCGATGAAGCGATCAATAAAAAGCTCTCTCTCCTCGCGCTGCTCTGCGACGAGGCGCCTGATTCGTTGATAAGCCTTGGGCTCTAGGTATTGAAATGCAAGATCTTCTAGCGCCCATTTCAATTGCCAAATACCCAATCGGTTGGCCAGAGGCGCATGGATGAGCCGAGTCTCTTGAGCGATCACCTCGCGTTTTTCGGCCTCCCAGCGTCTGGCCATCTGTAGCCGTGCCAATTGCCAGGCAAGCAAAATCAGCGCCACTCGGACATCCGCAATCAATGCCAGCAACAGCCGCCTCAAGCCCTCTGCACGGTCATGATCACTGGAAAGATAAGTCCGACCGAAGTAATCCAATCGATGCAGCTGATCCATTAGGGCGGCCACTTCCGATGGCTGATTCTCTCCGGGTGAACCCGCACTCTCATCGGAATGAGGGATGGCAAACAATAGGGTAGCCGCGACGGTGGCCGGATCTGGAGAAAGCGGCTCAAGGTTTTTCAGGGCCTTGAGCGATAGCTCGGCCACTTCTTCGGGAAGCGACTTAAAATCGCTTGTGATGATATCCAACAGCCAGCTGGCATCACCGATGCCCGCCTGCTTTAAGTATTGGCTAAGCCATTGTTGGATTTTTGATTGGGTGTCCACTGACGAGGTGCGACATGACTTGATGGCTCAGCACGGCTAAGCGACGTCAGGTCATAAGGGCTTGATGACCAGCTCATCGACATCGAAGGCAACGCCACCAAATTTGGGTGTGGCCACCGCGGCATAGACCGTCAATTGAGTGGTGCCAGTGGCCGTGACAGACAGCTCAAGGCTCTCTCCCGCGTCCAATGCAAAGCCTTCGTAACGAAGCGTGTCTTTTCTCGCAGTGGCACATACGGCCTCATTGACTGCACCACTGACGCGGCAGATCACATCGATCTCAGCCACACTGATCCCAGCGGGCAATGATTGCTGAAAAGCCATGGAGTCAAGCTTGAAGGGACTGTTATTGGTCACAGTGATCTGATAGACCATCTCGTTTGCTGAGGCCTGAAATCCTGAGAGGGCCACATCCAGATTCGGGTTGGCAGAAAAATCATCAGCGAAAACGATGTTGTTATCGTTGGAAATTGCAGAAGGTGCCTGACCGTACAAGCCAAAATCAGCGCCTAGGGCTTCATTGGTGGCGTCATAGGCCCGGAAGAAACAGGCCACGTCATCTGATGGCGTCACGGCGATCGTTTGAGCGCTGAGCTGATATTGCAGAGCAGAGGTCAGTTTCAGGCCCTTGGCGAGCACTCGGGCATTGCTGTCAATGTCTAGCGTCACTGCTTGTTCCTCAGTTGAGAAATCAAAGCAAAACAGTGGGTTATCTGCGCCCGCACCATCTTTCCCAGAAAATACATCCATCCCCACCACGCCGGTGGCCGTGTCATAAGCCACATCGCCTTCAATCACAAAGCGCCCGACGCTGTCGTCTTTATTGACCAGCAATTTGAGCTGCGCCTCGGCCAATGCAGGACCGAATGCCACGGCCAGCACCGCTATCAAAATGATTTTTGACGATGAAGTGGGGTGACTCATAGACATATGTCCGTTCTTCCTACGCTGGTGAAAACTATGAATATTGTACACCTGTGACCATTTCTGATTCACTAAATTCCCTAATGTTGAGATTCGGCTACAACCGCTTCCCAAAGGGCATCTAGGCGTTTAGGTGAGACTTTTTGGGCCGTTTTCTGAGATTGTGCAAACAGCTGCACGCGGTACTCTTCGATGGCCCAGCGGTAGGCATCTACCGCCTCGCTATACCAGTGCCCCCCTTCCAAATGCTCGAGATACCGCTCCCAAAATGGGCTCACCTGTTGCTGGCGATCCCAATCCTTTTTGGGGTCGAGCTCAAGGCTGTTCAACCTAACATCCACCGCTTTTAAGTACCGCTCATAGTCCTTGAGGCGAGAAAGCTCAATATCAGCGATAAACCCCGGGTACATCAGATCGTGCATCTGACTGAGCACATCGTTGATGTTGTTAGGTGCCGCATAATGCAGATCTTTGGCATGCATCAGACACTGATGCCACTGCACGATCACATGATCGAGCTGCTTTTCCACGACTTGATAGCGCTCGATGAGCTTAAGTCGCAAAACCGCAATGCAACGCTCCACGGCTTCTTTGCTACGGATCTCCCATCCGCCTTGCTCACTAACAACCACGCCAATCAGGCGGTCGATCAGTGCTTTAAACATTTCTTCAATCGGCTCTTGCGTGGTCCAAGCCACTTGAGCCGCATGCGATAGGCCCAAGTTCTTTTGCAGATACCTGATCTTGTCTGATATCGCCTCTCGACAGAGCGTGACCAGCCCGGCCTCATGCCAGTGCATCGCATCCTCTGGTGAATCAAATAAACGAATACCCACCCGATGACCTTGTGCCACCCAGCATGGCCAGGCCTGATGCCCGCCAGCCGTGGTGATTTGGGCGGGAAGAGGCTCCAAATCTTTCAGGCTCAGGCCATCGCGTTGCCACTGACTGGCTTGTCTGGCCATAAACTGATCACGCGCCTGCTGAGCAAACTCAGACTTCAATGCCATCACATCTCGGCTTTGTCCTAGCACTTGATGACCCTCATCCAACACGCGAACCCGCATGAACAGGTGGGGTGGCAGTTTTTCCAAATTAAAATCTTGAGGCTCAATCTCAAGACCCGTCATTCGAGATAGCGTGGAGGCAAGATTCTCCAACAATGAACCTGTGGGGTGTTGTTGGTCACCGAGCGACTCCAATGCTGCTTTTGCATAGTCTTTAATCGGCACCAGCAAACGCCGCTGCGATTTCCGCAGGCTTGAGATCAAGGCAATGACCTTGTCTTCGATCATGCCCGGCACCAACCACTCCAACCTCGCAGGATCAAGCTGATTCACCAAATGAAGTGGGCAATCCAAGGTGATGCCATCGTCCTCGCTACTTGGGTCAAAGTGATAACTCAGACGATAGACCTCATCACCCAATTGCCAATGATCAGGGAATGCGACCTCATTCGCTAACCCCGCCTCATCTCGTAGTAAGGCTGCCTGATCGAGTAGCAGACGCTCCTTCTGCTGATCCTCCAGCCCGTTATGCCAACGGATAAACGCTTTGGTTGTATAGATATCTTTGGGCAAGACTTCGTCGAAAAAAGACGCCACCGATTCATCCGAGGCCAGTAAATCGCGCCGTCTCTGCTTGTGCTCGTGCTGAGCCAGTATCGCTTTAAGTTCATGATTTTGCTTTAAGAAATCAGCGGAGAAGTTGATTTCTCCCATCGCCAGTGCGTGACGAATAAAAATCGTCCGAGCGGTCTTGGGGTCGTGTGGGCCATAATGCACTCGACGTTTGGGCACCACCACCAAGCCATGTAGAGAGAGTTGCTCAAACCCAAGCACTCGGCCTGAACGGCGAGACCAATACGGATCAAAGACTCGGCGTTTAATCAGATGCCCGGCTTGTTGCTCTAACCATTTCGGGTCAACGCTGGTGACCATGCGCGCATAGGTTTGTCCAGTCTCCACGCGCTCAGCTGACATGATCCAGTTGGGCTGGGACTTGGCCATAACCGATCCTGGGAAGATCCGGAAGCGGTGTCCTCGCACGCCCTCATAAATTCCTTGCTCATCCAAGCGCCCCACCATCGCCAACAATCCAGAGAGCAGCGATTGATGAATCTGTGCGGCCACTTCCTCATTGACTGGATCAGCGCTAATCGGGGCTGAGACCATCCAGCGCTCTTGTTTGGCCACATCTTTGAGCTGTTGGTAGAGCTGAGACCACTCATGCAGCCGATTCGGCGCCAAAAATGATGTCCGCGCTTTTTTGTTGGCTTGGTTGCTCGAGTGCTCCTTTTTTACGCTTTGCCACCACGACCAGATCTTGAGCTGTGTAAGAAAATCCGAGCCTGGCACCACAAAGGCCGCATGCGCTTGGTCTGCGGCCTGTTGCTGATCCATCGGCCGGTCACGTACATCACCGATGCTCAAGGCAGCCACCAATACCAACAGCTCGTTGAGCACATGACGTCGGTCTGCCTCAATCAGCATGCGCCCAAACCGCGCATCCATGGGCAATCGAGCGAGTGTCTTCCCGATCTTGGTGAGATGCCGGTCCTCATCGACCGCTTGAAGCTCAAATAAAGTCTGCCATGCCTCTCCCAATAACCGAGCCGGCGGCTGATCCAGAAATGGAAAAGATTCAGGTTCTCCAAGCTCTAGAGAGCGCATTTGTAAAATGACGCCCACGAGGCTGGCACGCTGAATTTCTGGCTCGGTATGCGCTTTGCGCGTTAAAAACTCCGTCTCATCAAAAAGACGCACACACACGCCAGGCCCCACTCGCCCACATCGCCCGGCACGCTGTTGGCAGGCGGCTTGTGAGATCGGCTCAATCGGCAGTCGCAAGACTCGAGAATGTGCGGTGTAGCGAGAAATTCTAGCCAGGCCTGAATCGATCACAAAGCGAATGCCTGGCACCGTCAATGAGGTTTCAGCCACATTGGTAGACAAGACCACGCGTCGTCCCACGCCGGTCTTAAAGATCTTGTCTTGATGCTGGGCAGGCAGACGCGCATACAAAGGTAAGATCTCTGTGTGTCTCAAATTGGCTTTGCGAAGCCACTTGGTCACATGGAATATCTCTCGCTCACCCGGTAAAAAGACCAAGACATCGCCCATTGGGTCGATCTGACTGACACGGTCGATGGCCCGCTTGACCTGTTGGGATAACTCCTCGCCTTCTTTAGGTGGCTGATATTCAACCTCCACCGGATAGCTTCTGCCCTCGACCGAGATAATCGGCGCATCGGTGAAGTGCCGAGAAAATTTCTCCGTGTTGATCGTCGCTGAGGTAATGATGACTTTTAGATCATCTCGTCGCTCTAGGAGGACTTTGAGATAACCCAGCAAGAAATCGATGTTGAGGCTGCGCTCATGGGCCTCATCAATGATCAATGTGTCATAGGCTTTTAGATCGCGATCAGAATGGATTTCGGCCAGTAAGATCCCATCAGTCATGAACTTGACGCGAGTAGCAGACGATGAGCGATCGACAAAGCGAACCTGAAACCCCACTGTTTGACCCAACGTGGTGCCTAACTCTTCGGCCACCCGATGGGCCACCGACCGAGCTGCAATGCGTCTGGGTTGTGTACAGCCGATCAGGCCTCCTTGACCCCGACCCAGCTCAAGGCACATTTTTGGCAACTGCGTGGATTTTCCTGAGCCGGTCTCACCCGCGACAATGACCACTGGATGAGTCTCAATGGCCCGTTTGATCTCTTCGGCAGCGAGGGCAATGGGTAAGTCGGTATCGGCCACGCCAATGGGCTTGGTATTTGCGCTCATGGCCTGCTATTTTGGCACATGGGGTTGCTACAATGCCTCAATGGACGAGCTCAATTTTAAAAGTGACAACGAAGCCCCAGCGCATCCGGCCATCCTAGAGGCACTCGCTAGGGCCAATGTCGGTTCAGCGACCGCCTATGCCAATGACGCAATGAGCCTAGCCCTCAATGAGGCATTTGGCCGGTACTTTGATACGGACGTATCAGTTCTGCCTTTGGCCACGGGAACGGCCGCCAACAGCATCATCTTGGCGGAGTTAAGCCCACCGTGGGGTGCGATTTTTTGTCACCCCAATGCCCACATCCAAAATGATGAAGGGGGTGCCCCTGAGTTTTACACGCATGGCGCCAAACTCACGTTGGTCGATGGGCCCGATGGCAAGCTCCAGCCCCAGGCACTCGAGCACGCCATCACCCAAGCCGGTGTCCACGGTGTTCATAATGCCAAACCGGCGGTGGTCTCCATCACTCAGGCAACAGAATGCGGCACCTGCTACAGCCCAAACGAAATTCAAGCGCTTGCCGATGTTGCCCATCAACACAATCTGCCCGTCCATATGGATGGGGCCCGCTTTGCCAATGCCCTGATGCACCTGAATGTGACACCCGGTGATATGACATGGCGTTCAGGTGTGGATGCACTGGCCTATGGCGGCACAAAAAATGGCGCGCTCACGGCTGAGGCCATTGTGGTGTTCGGTCGCCCCGATTGGCTCGAAGGCATGGAGCGCAGAAGAAAACGCGGTGGGCACTTGCTCTCTAAAATGCGCTATGTCTCTGCTCAGTTACTGGCTTTATTGGATGACGAGCTCAGTCACCGCTTAGCCAAAACCGCCAATGAGCGTGCCCAAGCATTGGCTCAAGGGATAGAGGCCACAGGCCTTGCCACACTCAAATGGCCAGTGCAGGCCAACGAGGTCTTTATTCAAGCCGAGCGAGCTCTGCTCGACCGCCTAAAAGCTGCGGGCGCTCAATTCCATATTTGGCCCAATTATGAGGATGTGGCGCGCTTGGTGTGCCGATTCGACACCACCACAGATCAAATCACTCAATTCATTGAACTGATGAAAAAAGAGGCTTAAATCATGGAAGGTTTTTTCGCAGACGGCTTGGTGTGGTTGGGGTGGTTTACCGCCATTTCTCTGGTGCTTATTGGTTTGGCGGGCATCATCTTGCCGATCTTGCCCGGTGTTCCTGTCATGTGGGTGGGCTTGGTCTGGATGGCGTGGCTCGGTGGCTTTGAAACCGTTGGCCTTTGGACGCTTTTTTGGCTTGGCGTGTTGGCGGTGCTCTCCATTGTGGTTGACTTCATCGCGACCGCAGAAGGCGCGCGGCGCTTTGGTGCCGGCCGCTTGGCCATACTCGGCGCCACGCTCGGACTTTTATTTGGGATCTTCTTTGGGCTCGTAGGAATTGTTCTTGGACCCTTTATTGGTGCCGTCGTGGGTCATTTGATTGGCAAAGCGACCTTGGATGCCTCCATGCGTGCTGGTGTGGGTGCGACCGTGGGCGTGGTGGCAGGCACGCTCGCTAAGGGAGTCATTGCCTTTTTGATGCTTGTTTGGTTCGCGCTAGCTTGGTGGTTTTAACAGCTGATCAATCCAATAGCTGATCAGTCTAGGAGAACGCGCTCACACAGAGCTTAATCAAGCCACTAGAGAACAGACCCAGCGCCAGCACACCCACGCCGTTGATGGTGAGTAGGGTTTTGAAGTCCACCGGTGCGGCGATCACGTGGGTATCCTCTGGTTCATCAAAATACATCACCTTGACGATCCTGAGATAGTAGAACGCACCCACAACGGCCATGACGACGGCCAAAATGGCCAAGCCTGTAAAGCCGGCGCTAATGGTGGCGGCGATCACTTGCCACTTAGCAAAAAAGCCCAAAAAGACCGGGATACCCGCTAAAGAAAACATCAGCATCAGCATCATAAAGGCATACCAAGGGTTGCGTTTGGCCAAGCCTTTGAGGTCTTCAATTTGGTCGGCCTCGCGCTCACCATCACTCAGTAAGATGACCACAGCAAACGCGCCAGCGGACATAAAGACATAGGCGAGTGTATAGAACATGGCCGCGGCATAGCCTTCATTGGTGCCCGCCAAGATCCCGAGCAACATGAATCCCATGTGAGAGATGGTTGAGTAAGCCAGCATGCGCTTGATGTTGGTTTGCGCGATCGCAGCCAGATTCCCCAAGATCAAAGACAGGGCCGCAATGATCACCAGCATCAACTGCCAATCACCATGCAAGTTGCCCAACCCATCTTCTAGCAGTCTGACCACCAGTGCCAGTGAAGCGATTTTGGGCACTGTGCCGATAAACAAAGTGATGGCCAAAGGGGCCCCGTGATAGACATCGGGAACCCACATATGCATCGGCACCACGCCCAGCTTGAAAGCCACGCCGACCACAACAAAGACCAAGCCGAAGGTCAGCAGCAGACTATCACCGGCGCTGCCACTGAGGCCAGCGGAGATCGCTGCCAAATCCAGAGAGCCGGTTGCCCCATAAATCAGGCTCATTCCATAGAGCAACAGTCCTGATGCCAAGGAGCCCAGAATAAAGTACTTCATGGCCGCCTCTGAGCCCTGCAGCGAGTCTCGGTTGAGCGCCACCAAGGCATAACTAGACAGCGCCAGTAACTCCAAGCCCAAATACAAAGTCAGAAGCGAGGATGCTGAGATCATGACCATGATGCCCAGCAAGGCAAACAAACTCAGCGTGTAGAACTCGCCTTTATACAAGTTAAATTGGCGCAGGTAATGTTTGGCATAGATAAAGACGGCAGCCAAGGTCAGATAACTGAATATTTTTAAGATATCGCCAAACCGGTCGCGCACGAAGGTATCGCTGAATGCGTAGGCCACCTCGCCTGGAGCCATCATCAGCCGTGCAGTCAAGATGGCGGCAAAGATCAGCACCAATGTGGCCAGCAGATGCGTCAGGCCCCGACGATTGGCTGGAATGAACAAATCGGCGAGCAACACCACACAGGCTGTGGTCAGCACAAAAATCTCTGGGAGTGCGAGCTGTAGGTCAAGCAACATCATTTGAGTTTTGACTCCAAGATATGGTCAATGAGATGGCTGACGGAAACCTCCATCATGTCAATCAATGGAAATGGCCAGACACCCACTGCAATCACAAAAAATGCCAAGGTACCCAGCACCACCCACTCTCGGGCATTGATGTCTTTCAATGCCGCCACAGACTGATTGCCAACCTCACCATAGAAGACCCGTTTAACCAGCCAGAGACTGTAGGCTGCGCCCAACAGCAAGGTGGTGGCCGCAACAAAGGCGAACCAGACATTGGCATGGAACGAAGCCAAAATCACCATGAACTCCCCAACGAAACCGCTGGTGCCCGGGAGCCCGCTGTTGGCCATAAAAAAGAGCACCGCAAAAACCGCAAACCACGGCATCGTGTTGGCCACCCCGCCATAAGAAGAGATTTCACGGCTGTGAACCCGGTCATAAAGCACGCCCACAGCAGAAAACATGGCCGCTGAAATAAACCCGTGGGAGACCATTTGCACCATGGCGCCCGAGATACCCAGACCAGCGCCAGCGAATTCACCGCTGTTGCGACCGATTGCAAAGGCTAAGAAAAGACCCAGCGTGACAAAGCCCATATGGGAAATTGAGCTGTAGGCGATGAGTTTTTTCATATCAGACTGGGCCAAGGCCACAAAGCCGATATAGGTGATTGCGACCAGCGACAAGCCAATGACCAGCCAATCGAGCGTGGCAGCGGCATCTGGGGTAATGGGCAATGAGAAACGAACCAGCCCATAACCGCCGATTTTTAGCATCACGGCAGCCAGCACCACCGAGCCCCCGGTGGGCGCTTCAACGTGGGCATCCGGCAACCAAGTATGGACCGGCCACATGGGGATCTTGACGGCAAAAGCGATCAAGAAGGCCAAAAAGATCAAGATCTGGGCATTGAGAGCGATGGGCAGTTGATGCAAATCGGTGATCTGAAAGCTGCCGCCTTCAAGATACATCCATATCAAGGCAATCAGCATGAATACTGAGCCAAAGAAGGTGAACAAGAAAAACTTCACCGTTGCATAAATCCGATTGGGCCCGCCCCAAATGCCAATGATCAAAAACATTGGCACCAGCATGGCCTCAAAAAAGACATAGAACAGCATGGCGTCCATGGCGGCGAAGACACCCACCATGAGGCCTTGCAACACCAAAAACGCCGCCAGATACAAATGCGGTCGATCTTTAATTGCCCAGCCACCAATCACCACCAAAATGCCGATGAGGTTGGTCAACAAGATCAGTGGCAAGGCCAACCCGTCGATCCCTAAGTGGTAATAAACACTAAAGGTCTCTATCCAGGCGACTTTCTCTTCAAACTGATAAGCCGCAGTGCCCGAGTCAAAGCCTAAGTACAAGACAACCGATAACGCAGCAACCACCAAAGTGCCGGCCAAGGCCACGGGACGGACCAGCGTCTCAAAGGATTGCCCGAGGAATACAACCAATACAGCAGTTGCCAAGGGCAACCAAATCAACAGACTCAACAGTGGCCATTCAAACATTGTTCATCAATTCCTTATCTTAGCCACGCAAAGGCCGCCAATAAGGCAACCAATCCAATGATCATGCTGAAGGCGTAATGGAACACAAACCCCGTTTGCAGTCGCCGTACAAGGCTGGCGCACTGCCCCACCATGCGAGCACATCCGTTGACCAAGGCATTATCAATCAAACGTCCATCGGCCCATTTAGACAACCCGCCCGCCAACATCAAGGCGCCACCGGCGATGCCTTTTTGATAAAACACATCGAATCCATACTTGTTATCCAAGAGACGCCAAATCCAGTGGAAACGTGCTTTAGCCACCGCCGCCACTTGAGTATTGAACAGATACACATAGGTCGAGATCGCCACACCCAGCATCGCTAACCAAAACACTGGGGTCACAAACCCATGGATGCCAAAAGCAAAAGCACCGTGGAACTTCTCAGAGAGCTTGGCGACGACATCATTGGCCGGTAAGACGGTGATGGCATCGGCCAACGCGCCGCCGAACAACAGGGGCTCAATGGTGAGATAGCCAATGGCCACGGAGGGAATGGCCAATAAAATCAACGGAACGGTCACCACCCAAGGCGATTCATGGGCATGCGAGCGGGTGTGCTCATCCATCCGGGTGGTGCCATGAAAGGTTAGATACAGCATCCGGAAGGTGTACATGGCCGTCACCACCACCCCAGCCATCACGGCAAAGGTGGCAAATCCAGTCCCAGCCCGATCGGATGCTTTCACTGCTTCAATGATCATGTCTTTGGAGTAAAAGCCAGAGAAGAACGGGAACCCAATCAAGGCCAAAGAACCCAGCCAAGCCGTGGCCGCTGTGATGGGCATATAACGGGCCAATCCGCCCATCTCACGCATGTCTTGTTTGTGATGCAAGGCAATGATCACTGAGCCTGCACCCAAAAACAGCAAGGCCTTGAAAAAGGCGTGGGTCATCAAGTGGAAGATGGCCACCGAGTAGGCCGAGACACCCAGTGCCACGGTCATGTATCCAAGCTGCGACAAGGTTGAGTAGGCCACCACCCGTTTGATGTCATTTTGGACGATGCCGATCAGCCCCAAAAACAGTGCCGTGAAGGCGCCAATGACGAGAATAAAGCTCAAAGCGGTGGCTGACTGCTCAAACATGGGCGAGAGTCTGGCCACCATAAAAATGCCCGCCGTCACCATGGTGGCGGCATGGATTAGGGCCGAGATGGGTGTCGGGCCTTCCATCGAGTCAGGCAGCCAGACATGGAGCGGGGCTTGCGCTGATTTGCCCATGGCACCAATAAACAGACAGATGCAGATAAAGGTCATAACAGACCACTCCACACCGCCAAACACACTCATTTGTTGGCCAGCGACTGCAGGCACGGCCTCAAACACTTGAGCATAATCCAGCGAACCCATGTAGTAGGCGACCGCGGCCACACCGAGAATCAGGCCAAAGTCGCCGCCACGGTTGACCAAAAAAGCCTTGAGGTTGGCCTTCACGGCCGATTCTTTCTTAAACCAGAATCCGATGAGCAAATAAGACACCAAGCCCACTGCCTCCCAACCAAAAAACAGCTGCAGGAAGTTGTTGGCCATGACCAACATCAACATGGCAAAGGTGAATAAGTTGATGAATGCAAAAAAGCGCTGATAGCCCGCGTCATCGTGCATGTAACCGACGGTGTAGATGTGCACCATCAACGATACAAACGTGACCACCACCATCATTAAGGCGGTCAGGCTGTCAATTAAAAACCCGATCTCAAACTGGAACCCATCGACCACCGCCCAGGTATAAACGCTGTAATTCATGGTCGGCAGGTCATTAAAAAAGACCTCCCAAGCCACAACGCTCGACAGGGCAAACGAGCCAGCCACAGCCAAGATGGTGACCCAGTGCGCGCCAGCGCGCCCAATCTGACGACCAAATAGTCCCGCCAGCAGGCTGCCCGCCAAGGGCAGCATCGGGATCAATAAAATCAGCGTTTTAATTGACACGATATCAACCTTTCAGATCGGACAGATCACCTACGGCAATCGACTGTCGGTTACGGAATAGGACCACCAGGATGGCCAGGCCAATCGCCGCCTCAGCAGCCGCGACGGTGAGAATGAAAAACACAAACACCTGACCGTCCATGAGCCCCATGAATCGAGAAAGGGCCACAAAGTTCATATTGACCGCTAAGAGCATCAGCTCGATACACATCAAAAGAATCAGCACATTCTTGCGATTCAAAAAGATGCCCGCCACTGCGATGGAGAACAGCAAGGCACCTAGGGTGAGAAAATGGGCCAAAGTCAACATTTAAGATCCCTCCTGCCCGTTGCCATTGCCGCTTGCGCCTTCCTTCTCACTCGGCATTGACACCAAACGGACGCGCTCTGCCTTGCGCACTTTAATTTGTTCTGACGGGTCTTGGTAGCGCGTTTCTGGGCGGCGTCGGTGTGTCAGCGCAATCGCGGCAATAATCGCAACCAGTAGCAAAACAGCGGCGATCTCAAAGGCATACAAGTAGTCTGTATAGAGGAGCTCTCCGAGCGCTCTGGTGTGACTAAACCCTTCAGGATAGGGCTCTGGCATGAACTGAGCCTCAAAGCCTTGCGTCCAGATCACCAAAAACAACTGGCCTGCCATGGCCAATGCCACCAACAGCCCCACCGGTAAGTAGCGGGCAAATTGGGCTTTCTTTTGGCCGCCTCCAACATCGAGCATCATGACCACAAACAAAAACAGCACCATCACCGCGCCGACATACACAAGCACCAAGATGATGGCCAAAAACTCGGCTTCTAACAGCAACCAAATGCAGGCTGCGGAGAAAAACGACAACACCAAAAACAGCACCGCATAGACTGGATTACCGACCGTCACGACACTCAAGGCTGAGGCCACCAACACCGCGGCAAATAAGTAAAAAACGATTTCTATGATGGGCATCTCAGTGTTCTCTTAGCGGTAAGCTGAATCCTGGCGACGTGCGGCGGCAATCTGTGGCTCATAGCGGTCACCAATGGCCAACAGCTGTTGTTTGGTCACGACGTGTTCACCACGATTCTCGAAGTGATATTCACTGATATCGGTTTCAACAATGGAATCGACTGGGCAAGACTCTTCACAGAAACCACAGTAGATACACTTG
>CAJXNU010000020.1 GCA_913057255.1 uncultured Wenzhouxiangella sp. | reverse complement strand
AGCGTAGCGCAGCCTGGTAGCGCACCACAATGGGGTTGTGGGGGTCGGGAGTTCGAATCTCCCCGCTCCGACCATTTAACGACAGGAAGATAAAGTTATGGCCAGTCCGTCAAAAGTCATTCAAATGCCCGATGTCGCCAGTCACGCCAAAGCAGGCGTGGAGGGCACCCTCAACTGGGTCGGCATGAATGAAATCGAAATGCCCATTGAGATCGAAGGCAATGATGGCGCGCTGATCCCAGCGCACGCCAAAATCAATGCCTTCGTGGACCTGGCGCAACCCGAAAAGCGTGGCATTCACATGTCGCGGCTTTATCTCCACCTCGATGAACGCCTGTCCAAAGAAGCGGTCACGCCAACGTCTTTGCATGCTTTGCTGCAAGACTTTTTGGACTCACATGGTGACCTCAGCACACAAGCGCTGGTGAGAATCAATTTCGATTACATGGTTCGTCGGTCGTCATTGATCAGCGACAACAGCGGCTGGAAAAAATATCCGTTTAGCATCATCGCCAGCATCAATGAGGGGCGGTGCGAATTCGAAGTCTCATTCCAGGTCGTTTATTCCAGTACGTGTCCTTGTTCCGCGGCACTCTCACGCCAGCTCATCCAGCAGCAGTTTGAGAAGGACTTTGATCCAGCAAGCCCTCTCGATCGGGAGGCCGTGATTGCTTGGCTGGGCACAGAAGAGGGCATTGTCGCCACACCGCACAGTCAGCGCTCTTCAGCCGATGTGCGGCTTAAGCTTGGAGCTTCTGTTGCATCCTTCAGATTTGATCGTATGATCGATTGGATTGAAGATGCGCTTAAAACGCCGGTACAAGCAGCCGTCAAGCGAGAAGACGAGCAGGCATTTGCTTTGCTCAACGGCCAAAATCTGATGTTTGTGGAAGACTCTGCCAGACGGTTACAAACCGCATTGCTAGAGCAGGCCGAGATTGAGGACTTTTGGGCGCGCTGTCGACACTTTGAAAGCCTGCACCCGCATGATGCCGTCGCCATTGTCACCAAAGGCATCGAGCAGGGTTACAAGCCCATTGACGGCCACCCCTCAGGCTGGAAACTCTAGTCTATCTATTGTGTGGAGCGGGGCAGGGTTCCCGCTCGGCTCTGCTGGCGGACGAGCTCGACTTGAACCGACTCATTGGCCCATCCAATCGTGGCGGCGTTTGCTTCTGTCCAGGCCTGGCCCAGTACCTCACCCGTTGTCTCGTCAGACACCACCAATTGCAGGCGCTCAGTCCCAGCGGTTTGTTTGCGCTCCAGCGTGATGCCGATGTTTAGGCTCATGCCCGCAGCATCTTGACTCGCGCGCCGTTGACCATCGGTCAACACCCTCAGTCGCTCATCCACGCGCCACTCACCATTGTCTGCGACCGCTGCCCATCCCTCGAACCGTTCGATGCGGACGAACTCAACGATTTGCGCTTCATCCACAGGCAGGCCATTGGACAAGTCAACGAGTTGATCCGCCACTTGGATGCGTTGACCATCGAATGACCACTCTTTGAGCAGGCCGAGCTCACCCGTGGAGGTGCTGAATCGACATTCGGTGGGTGATGTTTGCCCAAACAATCGCGGCATGTTGTCCGTATCGGTGATGACTTGCCAGTCGACCAGACAGCGCCGGTCGCTCACCTGTCCATCACTGACCGGCGCAAAATAGCTCTCTTGACCATCTTCACCCGTTGCATAGCGCATCAAAAAGCGCCGTGGGTTGGACGCGTCGCCATCGGCCCACTGAATCCACCAATGGCTCTGATAACCGGCCACCGAAGAGTCCTGATTCATCGTAATTTCCAGATTGAGCACTTGCTCACCAATGCTCCGGTATGTGCCAAGCCACTGAGACAGCGCACTCAACTCAGGTCGAGGGACCACATTGGTTGCCACAGGATCTGCTTTTTGTGGCACAGCACAAGCGTTGAGGATAATCGTTGCACCCATGGCCAGCGCAAGGCGCACCGATGTCTTCCTAGAATGGCGGGTAATGGATTTCAACACGCTCAATCGACCCCCTCAACCAACAACTGCGCATCCACCCGAACATCACGCCAACTCACCCGCCAATCGAGATGCGGCCCAGTGGATCGGCCGGTGCTCCCGACGCTGGCAACGGATTGGCCCTGATCCACCCACTCTCCGGCCTCCACGTGGATGTCATCCAGATGCAAAAACGCAGACATCAATCCGTGCCCGTGATCGATAAACAGGGTACCCCCGCTGAAATACATGTCTTTATGCACCAAAGCCACGATGCCGGCTGCAGGCGCCATCACTGGAGTGCCGGTGGGGGCCGCAATATCTACTCCCCAATGGGGCGCTCGCGGTTCACCATTGAGAATGCGCTGTGCGCCATAGACGCCAGTGATTCGACCTTTGACTGGCCAGATGAACGGCTCATCAAAGGCCACATGCTCGCTGATGGTTTCTCGGGCCTTTCTTGCCAAATAGGCATCGTTGGCAATCCGCTCCATGACCTCCGGGGGAGGGGTCACTCTGGATTGATCTAAGCCATCAATGCGCTGAATCTCGAACTCCCTGACCGTGGGCGTGATCTTTTTTTCCCAATCTTTGCCATCGGGTAGCCTCACCTTGAGCGTGGTGCTTGCCGTCGCATCCTTGCTCAAGCCGAACACGAATCGCCCCTCGTCGCTGATGGGTAAGACCAAATCGTTCCATGTGACCTCGCTCCCTGCTGGCGCCTGACCAAACAGCACACCGCCTTGCACCGCTTGGCCAGTCAACTCAACCGGTTCGGCCTGAGCAGTTGAAGCCAGCATGAGGAGACACACAACACCAACGGATCGAATCCGCGAGACCCCGCGTGTTGGGTCGCGCCTAATCACTGCTTCCGGCCGTTGGTCTGAGAGTGAGTTTTTGTCCAGGACGCAAAACGCTTCCTTGGTTGAGATCGTTATGCTCCATCAAATCATCGAGAGGAATTCGGTGACGTCTGGCAATGGCCCAGAGTGAGTCACCCGTTTTGACGGTATAGAGACTCGGCACGTTGGCTGATGACTGCTGGGCTTGTCTTGGTTCGAGAACGACCGTGAGTCGTTGCCCGGGTCGAATAAGACTCTCAGACCCGAGTTGATTCCAGCGTTGCAAATCATTCAGCTCCACCCCATAGCGTCTAGCGATCACCCATAAGCTCTCACCCGGGCGAACTTCATGCTGGAATCTCTTCGCGGGGACCAGACGCGATTGCAATAAGGCCAGCTCTTGATAACGATCTGCATACTCTGAAGGTTGGTTTGGACTAATCCGAGTGGGTATCTCCAAAGACTGTCCCAATCGAATCATATCCCCACTTAGGCCGTTGTGGCGGATGAGGGCCTCAACACTGGTGTCGTATCTCACCGCAAGTCCAGAAAGCGTATCGCCGGGTTGCACTTCAATGCGCCGATATTCCACCAGCTCTGCGCTTTCCAAGTTGCTGACCAGTGCAGCGGCTTTGTCTGCCAAGCCAATGGGGACGATCAAATGATGGGGTCCAGCCGGTGAGGTGATGTGCCGGTTAAGGCCTGGGTTTAGGGCCATGAGCTCGGTGATTTCAAGCCCCAGCAGCGATGAGAACACCACCACATCGGTCGGTCCATTCAACTCAACCCGCTCAACCAAGGGTTGATTGGGCCAAATCGGAATCTCAATGTCATGTTCATCTGCAGATTGAAATAAGCAGGCCAGCCCATGTAGTTTCGGGATATAGGCTTTGGTTTCTCTGGGAAGGCGCAGGGAGCGCCAGTCCGTCGGTCGATTGGCTCGCTCATTTCTGGCGATCGCCCGACCCACACGGCCTTGTCCACCGTTGTATGCCGCCAACGCCAAATCCCAGTCTCCCCCGAATCGGTTGTTGAGTTGTTGTAAGTAATCCAACGCAGCGCGTGTGGCGACATAGACATCGCGACGACCATCGTAATAGTCGTTGATCTCAATGCCGTGACTTCTGGCTGTGGCCGATACAAATTGCCACGTCCCAGAGGCTTGACCATGCGAATAGGCAAACGGATCATATGCGCTCTCAACCACCGGCAGCAGAGCCAATTCACCTGGCATGTCCCGCCTTTGAAGTTCCCGATTGATGTCATAGAGCCATGGTTTGGCCCTGTCCATGACTCGAGCCATATACTCGGGGCGCTCACCAAACCAGTTGGCCCATGCCTCAGCTTCTGGGAAATCCGTGCACTGCGCGAATTCAAAGCGGCCGATGACTTGTTCCCACAAGTCCTCATCGCGTTCCGGCGCTTCAATAATGTCTGCTCTTGGCAGCTGTGACAAACGCCGTGTGGCCGCTTCTATGCTGGAGAAAGGGTCATCTAAATGCGCACGCAGGTAATAGGGTGGGGGTGGGGTCAAGTCGGTGTCTGATTGATCCTCTCTCACCGAACCGGTCATACCAGCACACCCACTCAACACAGTCAGCGCTACTGCCGCGGAGGTCAATCGGAAGCCGTCTCGTCTGGAGGTTTTTACCATTGGGTGTGTTTGCATCGTCTGATGGGATGGGTTGCCCATTACCCGCTACAATAGAGGGCCGTGTGGCATGGTTTTTACAGCCATGCGCTATTGTACTGCAGGAAAGCCCATATTGTGACAAAGCCCTCAAAGAGCCAAATGACGCTTGAATCGGTGCGCGAGGCCCTCGTGCTGGCCGACCAGCCTCTGACGCGACGCCAGTTATCGCAACATTTTGGTCTCAATAAAGCGCAGTCTGACGCCGAACTTAAGCCCATATTGCAAGCCATGGTGCGATCAGGGGAGGTGATTCGCAATCGGCGCGGTGCTTATGGGTTGGCACGCGAAATGAATTTGATCAAGGGTCGTGTCAGTGCGCACGCCGATGGCTTTGGCTTTGTGATCCCAGAACAAGGCGATCAGGATCTGTATCTGTCGCCTAAGCAAATGCGCCAAGTCATGGATGGCGACGAAGTCATGGCCTCCATTGCCAACATCGACCGGCGCGGGCGCTATGAGGGCGCCATCGTGGAAGTGGTCCACCGTGCCCATGAACAAATCGTTGGGCGTTTAATGATTGAGGGCGGTGTGGCCAGCGTGGTCCCAGATAACCCGAAACTCACTCAAGAAATTCTCATTCCCATCGAAGACATTGGTGATGCAACCCCAGGTCAAATTGTGGTGGCGCGGTTGGTGCAAGTACCGACCATGCAGAGAGCCGCAGTGGGTGCCATTGTCGCCACCCTTGGGCATGCCGATGAGCCAGGCATCGCGACCGAGATCGCCATACACTCCCATGATCTACCCTCCGAATTCCCAGACGAAGTGATCGAAGAGGCCGAGCGTTTTGGTGGCGCCATTGATCCAGAGATTGCTGCCACCCGGCGGGATCTTAGAGAAATACCTCTGGTCACCATTGATGGCGCGGACGCTCGGGATTTCGATGATGCGGTTTTCGCAGAAGCCTGTGAGGATGGTGGGTTTCGTGTCTTGGTCTGCATCGCGGATGTGGCTGAATATGTCACTGGGCAATCTGCGCTCGATGTGGAGGCGCTCAAGCGTGGCACCTCGGTGTATTTCCCCGATCGCGTTTTGCCGATGCTGCCAGAGGCCCTATCGAATGGATTGTGCTCTCTGGTGCCGGATGAAGATCGATTGTGCATTGCCTGTGATATGCGCATCAATGCCAGCGGAAAAGTCACCTCCAGCCGATTCTATGAAGCAGTGATGCGATCACATGCCAGGCTTACTTATGATCAGGTTCGGCGCATGGTCGAGCAAGACGATGCCGCGTTAAACGAACGGTTTGCTGCCGTACGGGGCCATCTGGATGACCTGATGGCTGTCTATCGAATCCTTTTTAAACGACGCGAGCGGCGAGGTGCGCTGGATTTCGATTCCGATCAAGTCTATTTCGAGTTTGCAGCCGATGGCCATGTCAGTGGCATTCGGGCACAGTCACGACATGATGCTCATCGATTGATTGAAGAGCTGATGATTCAGGCCAATGTGGAGGCGGCTCGTTTTGTTCATCGGCAACACTTGCCTATGTTATTTCGCGTCCATGAGCCCCCGCAGGAACAAAAACTTGAGTCCTTGGCCGCTTTCTTGAAAGCCGAGGGCATCAAAATGCGCTGGGAAGAGACACCCGAACCCTCGCAGTTTGCCGCCTTACAGCATAAGGTCGCTGGCAGCCCCGCAGCGCACCTGATCAATGCCGTTCTTTTACGGTCATTGAGCTTAGCGGTCTATTCACCGGATAACAAAGGCCACTTTGGTTTGGCGTTGAATGAGTATGCCCACTTCACCTCACCCATCCGTCGCTACCCGGATTTGTTGCTTCACCGTGCGATCAAGCATGCCTGCCGCAAAAAAAGCACTGATTCATTCTCGCCCAATGCCAGTCAGATGGTGGAGATGGGCCGGCGATGCTCATGGACAGAACGACGGGCAGAAGATGCCAGTAGAGATGTGGACGAACGTCTAAAGTGTCAGTTTATGCAGCGCCATATTGGTGATGAATTCTCTGGCGTGGTGACCGGCGTCACCGGATTTGGATTGTTTGTTGAACTGTTTGAAATGGGGGTCAGTGGGTTGATTCATATCACCTCATTGCCCGATGACTACTATGACTTTGATCCCACATCGCATCGACTGCGCGGCAAGCGTCAAGGCAAAATATTCCAACTGGCAGACAAGGTGACCGTTAAGGTGATAGCCGTAAGCGTCGAAGAGCGCAAGATTGATTTTGAATGGGTGCCACATGAAACGTGAGCTGATGGGTGGAATCAATGCAGTCGAAGCGCTGTTGCAGCGTTCGCCTGAAAGAATGGTGCGCCTTTGGGTCAAGCCCGATCAAAATGCGCGCTTGAGTGCGCTCTGGGATCAAGCCAAAGCGCTTGGCGTGCCAGTGGAAGTGGCCGATGACCGCGCTTTGTCACGGCGGCTGTCAGACATCCCACATCAAGGGGTTGTGGCCGAATTCCAGCCCCAGGCAGCCATTGATGAGCACGCACTCAACGAGTTGGTTGCCAATCACCCGAACCCATTGCTGCTGGTCCTAGACGAAGTGCAAGACCCACACAATCTGGGTGCCTGTATCCGTTCGGCCGCTGCTGCAGGTGCCCTGGCGGTGGTGACCACCAAAGACCGCGCATCCGGTCTCACGGCGGCTGCGCGCAAAGCCTCGGCGGGCGCCTCTGAATGGTTACCGCTGGCCGTGGTTACAAACTTAGCCAGAGCACTCGATCAACTTAAAGAGGCTGGGCTTTGGACCGTCGGACTGGTGATGGCAGAGGGAGAGTCGCTTTTTTCCCCAGACATCTCAAAGTGGTTTGAAAGCGGCGTGGTGCTGGTGGTCGGAGGAGAGGGTAAGGGACTCAGGCGGCTGACTGCTGAGCGCTGTGATCGGTTGGTGTCGATCCCCATGCCGGGAGAAACAGAAAGCCTCAATGTCTCAGTGGCGGCGGCGATTGCGCTTTTTAGTGTGGTGCGGGCGCGAGGGGCGGGCAGCGCGACCGCCTGATCGCTCATTGACTAGAACCAACTCAGCGGCCTGCGATACCAAGCCCGCATCTTCTCTTAGAATCAGATGGTCTTTCGCTGTGAGCTCTTCGTAGCGCCCAGAGCGAACACGCGCCGGTAAAAAGACGGGTCCAAAACGGACGCGCTTTAAGCGGGCCACTTGGGCGCCCACCGCTTCCCAAAGGCGCCTGACCTCACGATGTCTGCCCTCCATCAACGTGACCGTCACCCAAGTGTGGCCCTGCGTGGTCTCGCCGACGGCCAGGTCAGTGAACTTCGCTGGCCCATCATCCAACATCACACCTTGGCGAAGTTGTTCCACCTGTTCATCCGTTACATGACCGCGGATCCGACAGAGATACTCTCGATCGATTTGGCTAGAGGGATGCATCATTTGATTGGCCAACTCACCATCAGTGGTCAGTAACAAGAGTCCTGCGGTGTTGATGTCCAATCGGCCAATCGCGATCCACCGACTGTCTTTGAGTGGTGGCAACCGGTCGAACACTGTTTTGCGTCTCTCCGGGTCGTCACGGGTCGTGATTTCGCCCTCGGGCTTGTGATAGACCAAGGTGCGATGAATCGGCTGGCTGGATAAGACCTTATAAATCGTGTCTTGATAATTGACCTGATCACCAACGCTCACTTGATCGCCAAGCTTTGCGGTCTGGCCGTTGATCTTGACATTGCCGGCTTGGATTTCTGCCTCTAGGCCACGGCGAGAGCCGAGACCTGCTCTGGCCATGACTTTCTGGAGCCGCTCGGCAGACACACTCATGACTGAGCTGTGGTTGAATCTTCTACTGCGTCGTCAGCGGACGTCTCGTGCGTCAATTCAGAGTCGGTGGCTGGCGCATCCATCTCTTGGTCTTCGGGCTCGTGTTGATCTTCAGCCTCATGGCCATTCTGGACTTCTCCACCCGGCTGTTCGGTATAGGTCTCGGGATCATTGAGAGCCAGTTCGGGCTCAAAGTCATCGAGATCTTTGATCTCTGCCAAGGTGGGCAACTCATTGAGGGACTTCCGATTAAAGTAATCAAGAAAAGCTCGTGTGGTCCCCAACAGCTCAGGTCGACCAGGCACATCTCGATGACCTATGATTTTGATCCAGTCTCTCTCCTGCAAGGTTCGAAGAATATTTGAACTCAAAGAGACGCCTCGAATTTCTTCGATTTCTGCGCGAGTGATGGGTTGGCGATAAGCAATGATCGCGAGTGTTTCGAGCAATGCGCGCGAGTATTTGGGTGGTTTTTCAGCCCAGAGACGCGCCACACGGGGCATCAAGCTGGTTCTGACCTGAATACGATAACCGCTGCCAACCTCCACCAATTCCACGGCGCGATCGGCCAAATCCACATCGAGTGCTGCCAGGGCTTGCTTGATCTCGCTTTGACTGGGGGCTTCGTCCTCGTCAAACAGCGCCTTGAGCTGAGCGATGCTCAAAGGCGCACCCGTCGCCAGCAGCGCTGCCTCAATGATTTTCTTTAGGTCTTCGATTTCCATGCCGGTCTATGCCTGTGTTTCATTGGGACGACGTAAATAAATCATCCCAAACTGTTCTTGTTGTACTAGATCGATTAGGTGCTCCCGCAACAGCTCGAGTAGAGCCAGGAAGGTCACGACGGCCCCGCGCCGTCCTTCAGTTAAATCAAAACACTGATCAAATTCAACAAACTGATCGGAGCCAGACACCAATTCGGTGATGCGCGCCATCCGCTCACGCACAGACAAAGGCTCTGACTGGATTTGGTGATGTGCCATCAGCTCGGCCCGAGCCATCACGTCACGAAGCGCCAACAAGAGCTCTCTCAAATCCACATCAGGCGGGGCTTGCAAGACTTCTGGCTTCTCAGCACTTGCCGTCGCCACAACAATGTCTCGCTCTAACCGGGGGAGGGCGTCCAGATCCTCTGCAGCCTGTTTGAAACGCTCGTATTCTTGAAGCCTGCGGATTAAGTCAGCCCGCGGGTCAATCTCATCGTCGGTTTCGACTTCAATTCGTGGCAGCAACATGCGTGATTTGATTTCAGCCAAAATCGCCGCCATGACCAGATATTCCGCAGCCAGCTCCATTCGCAAGGTCGTCATCATTTCGATATAGCCGGTGTATTGACGGGTAACCTCAGCGATCGGGACATCGACGATGTCCAAATTCTGCCGTCGGGTTAGGTAGAGCAACAAATCCAGAGGACCCTCAAATGCCTCCAGAAAAACCTCAAGCGCATCCGGCGGAATATAGAGATCATCGGGCAGTTGAAGCAGGGGCTGGCCTTGAACAACAGCGAAGGGCATTTCCGCCTGCTGCCCCATACTCTGAGGGCTGATTTCTGGCTGAATATCGTTGGATTCGTTCATTTGAGTGCAAGTTTAGCGGTTTGTCACCACCAATGGGTACAATGTTGGGGTTTTGATGATTTCGGGTTGGGACTGGATTGACCGATAACACTCACCGTGTGCAGCTGATCGAGGGGCGCCTCAGAGAGGCTCTGGCTCCGGAGTGGTTGGAAATCATCGATGAGTCGCATTTGCACATTGGCCATGTGGGCGCAAAAGACGGACGGGGGCACTTTCGGGTCCGCATCGCCAGTGCTTTATTTGAGGGGCTATCACGGATGGCTCGGCATCGCTTGGTCTATCGGGCGTTGGGCACCTTGATGCAAAGTGATATTCACGCAGTCAATATTGAGGCATTTTCTAGTAATGAATTATAAGCTATTGATATTATGTATTTTAGGTCCGGCTTTGCTCGTGGGCTGCAACCCCGGGTCGGACAGTGAACAGTGGGTCACCGAGGAGGATGTGGTGTTGGTTGAAGTGGATGGAGCACCCATCTCCTTGCCCATGCTTGAGTTCATGATGGCCAACCGTGGTGTCTCTGAGGATGATCATGAGGCCATGCGCGGGCTTTTGGACGAACTCATCAGGCTCCGGGTTGTGGCCAATGCCGCCATCAATGAGGGCATCGCATCGGATGCTAGACTCAGGGCGCAGCGCGCCATCCGTGACATGGAAACGCTACAAATCGCCTATTTCACCGATATTTATGAGCGCTATCCAGTCACACCCACACAGATAGAAGAGACCTACGCCCGCCAACTGGAGCGCTCAGGCACCCAACAATATCAGTTACAGACCATCGCCTATGGCTCTCAGAGTGAGGCTTTGATTGCGCTGGTGGGCCTCAATGAAGGCGAGTTTGGCTTTGATGAATTGCTCTCAAGGGCTGAGGCTGAGAATCGGGTCATTGATACCACCGCATGGATCGACCGCTCTCAACTCCCTGAACGAATCCACGCAGAGTTGGCTGATGCATCGGTCGGGCAGTCTTTAAGCCTGCCATTGCCAGCGCCCAACGGCCAAGAGTGGCTGGTGGCACAAATCGTCGATCAAAGGCCACTAGAGGCCCCGTCACTAGAAGAAGTCCGCGAGGGCATTGCACGCAGCTTGGTGCGCCAGCGCCTCGAGGCGTTGGTCGACGATCTCTTTGAGGCGGCAGACATCCAGCCGATGTTGGAGATGGATGCCCCGGCACCCGAGACGCCCGCAGAGACAAATTAAGGTGTCTCGGGGAGCTGCACAGGCTCAGCTGGGGTCCAACCCTCGGCCCGATGTTCCGCGATGACGCAGGTGTAGATTCCACCTCTGACATTGAAGTCTGCCGAGAGGCGCATGAACCGTGGCTGGCAGGCAGCGACAAAATCTTCAAGCATGCGATTGGTCACGGCCTCGTGGAAGGCTCCTTCATTTCTGAAACTCCAAATATAGTTCTTTAAGCCTTTGAGTTCTATGCAAAAAGCATCGGGAATGTACTCCAATGTCAGCTCCGCAAAGTCGGGTTGACCGGTCTTTGGACACAGGCAGGTAAATTCAGGAATTTCGATTCGAATGGTATAATCTCTCTCTGGTTGCGGATTCGGAAACAACTCGAGATCCTTGCTGGGTTCACTGGGCATTGGGGTCACCTGTCGGTAATTGAAGGGTAGTTAAATTTCTGAAGACGATATTATTATAAAAATTCACTGGCTGGCGCATTAATGCAATTAACCGAGATCAAACTCTCTGGGTTCAAGTCGTTTGTTGACCCAACAACCATCAAATTTCCGTCAAACATCATGGGCGTCGTTGGCCCCAATGGTTGTGGCAAATCCAATGTGATCGATGCCGTGCGTTGGGTCATGGGTGAATCATCCGCCAAGCAGCTGCGCGGTGAGTCCATGACCGATGTCATCTTCTCTGGCTCGTCGGCCAGAAAGCCTGTGGCTACAGCGACGGTTGAACTGGTCTTTGATAATTCCGACGGGCGAGCCGGTGGGGAGTACGCCAAATACAACGAAATCTCTGTCAAACGTCAAGTCAGTCGCGATGGGCAATCCAATTACTACTTGAATGGCACGCGGTGCCGCCGCAAAGACATCACAGACTTGTTCTTGGGCACCGGCTTAGGTCCCAGAAGCTATGCCATCATCGAACAGGGAATGATTTCTCAAATCGTCGAGGCCCGCCCAGAAGATTTGCGCGCTTTCTTAGAAGAAGCCGCCGGCATTTCTCGCTATAAGGAAAGAAGACGCGAGACCGAAAATCGCATCAAACACACTCGGGAGAACCTAGAGCGCTTATCTGACTTACGAGAAGAAGTCACCAAGCAACTAGAAAAACTCAAGCGCCAAGCACGCTCAGCTGAGAAATATCGAGAGCTCAAAGAGCGTTACCGCGTCGACGAGGCCAAGCTTCTGGCCTTGCGGCTGCGAGAAATCAGACACAAGCTCGATCAGCACAACAAACAGATTGCACAACTCAACACCGAGCTAGAAGCGCGTGTGGCCGAGCAGCGCGCGGCGGAAAAAGAGCTCGAGAACTTACGTCAGGCCCAACAAACTGCCAGTGAAGAGAGCTCAAAGATTCAGGCCAGACTTTATGAGGTCGGCGCCGAAATCGCGCGTCTTGAGCAAGGCATCGAGCATCAAAGAGAGATTCGACAGCGTCAAGAGGCAGAGCACGCCAAAATTGAAACCCAGATGAGCGAGCTCCAACAGCATTTGGTGCTGGATAAAGCCCAAGTGGCTGAGACCTCAACCATGATGGCGAAGCTCGAACCTGAGCTAGAAAAGGCCAAAGCATCAGAGGCCAACCAAACAGCCGAACTTGAAAAGATAGAGCAGGCGCTTAGCGACTGGCAGGCCCATTGGGAAAGTCAGCAAGGCAAAAAAAGTGCCTTGGAAAGTGAGATCAAGCTACTGCAGCAGCAACTCAGTCACTTAGATGAGCGCATGCGCCAAGATGCTGATCGCATTGAGGCGTTAAGTCAGCACGGCTTCGAGGCCATGACCGAAAAGCTAGGCCATGAGCAAGCCGAGATCATGCGTGAGCTGCAAACAGCGACAGACCAAAGCGTGGCCTTGGAGCGCCAGCACGAGGCCAATCAAGAGAAAGAAAATCATCTCACCGGATCGATTGAGTCAGATCGAAACGACTTAGAAGAGGCGAGGGCGCGTCTGTCGAATCTCACCTCACGTCTTGAGAGTCTGACCTTGTTGAATCAAGCGCAAGGCCCTTCTGAGGATGCCATGGCTTGGCTGTCGTCCAATCTCAGCGGCCAAGCCAGCCGGCTCATGAGCGAGCTCAAAGTGCATGACTCCGCCTGGGCCACTGCGGTTGAGCAAGTTCTTAATGGCTGGCTAGAGGCGCAAGTTGTCGATCCCAACGTGCTTGGCGCCGAACACAGTCAATCTCCCCATGGCTTTGGCTTCGTCAATCGAACGGGCGCCTCGCCTGTGGATGGAACGCTCGGCGCTTGTGTTTCGCACGCCGGTGGATTAACTGGAATACTCAATCAAGTCCACTGCGCCGACTCCATGAATGACGCAGTGACGCAGTTATCCAGATTGCCTGAAGGTCACTCAGTGGTCCTTTTGGACGGCACATGGTTGGGTCATGGCTGGACAAAGCAGCCCCCAACCGAGGCGGATGAGGGCGCAGGTGTTCTGGCTCGAGAAGCTGAGATTAGGGAGATTGAACCAGAGATCAAAGCAGTAGCCGAGAGCATAGCGAAGCTCGAGTTGCAACTGACCAATGCCCGCGCCAAGCTCGAAGCGCATCGAGATAGAAAAGCTGAAGATGCCAAAGCTTTGGCGCAACAGGAGAGAAAACGCTCAGAGCTTGCCGCAAGACTGGCTGGCGTTGAGACACGCATCAATGCTGCGCATGCCCAAAAAGCTGAGCAGGAACAAGAGCTCCACAGCCTGCGAGAGCGTCAAAGCAAAGATGGCGAGGCGGTTAAACAAGCGCGCACATCGCTAGAGAAAGCCATCGAGGCGCTGGATGGGCATCAGGCGGTCGAAAACGAGCTGAACGCCTCGCGCGGGACCCTCAACAGCAATCGGCGGGATGTTCAGGAAGCACTCAAAGCGGCCCGTGAGCAGCGTGAGTCAATCGCGCTGGATTTGCGCTCAGCGCGTTCGGGACTGGAGTCGTTGAGTCAATCCATTGAGCGCATGGATCATCAAGTCGGTGAGCTCCAGAGTCGCTACTTAGAGCTCAGCACCACCCTGGCGCAGGGCGATGAGCCAATCAAAGCGCTGGAAAAGCAACGTGACATTCTCTTGACCAAACGCCTAGAAATCGAACAAGAAATGAAAACTGCGCGGGCAAAGCTAGACGATCTTGAAGCTCAGCGCAGCGAGGCAGATCAGAAACGGCAAGGGGCGGTCATGGCCGTCGAGCAACTGCGTGAGCAATCGTCTAAGGCAGCTCTTGATAAACAAGAGCTAGACATCCACGCAAAAAATCTCCAAGACCGCATTGGCGAACTCAAAGCCAATGTAGAAGAGCTCCTCGCCGATCTAGCCGATGACGCTGAGACACAGGCTTTTCAGACCAAGCTAGAAGAGCTTGAGGCGCAAATCAAACGACTCGAACCCGTCAACCTAGCTGCCATCGACGAGCTGGCCGTCGAGTCAGAACGCAAAGAGTATCTAGACAGCCAAAACGCGGATCTGGAAGAGGCGCTTGAGACACTCGAGAAAGCCATCGAAAAAATTGACCGCGAGTCACGGACTCGATTCAAAGAAACGTTTGATCAGATTAACGCCAACATAGAGATGTTGTTCCCCAGACTCTTTGGTGGAGGGCATGCCCATCTAGAGATGGTTGGCAATGACTGGCTCTCTGCGGGTATCGCCATTATGGCCAGACCGCCAGGCAAGCGGGTGGCCCGGATTCATCTCATGTCGGGTGGCGAGAAAGCACTCACTGCGGTGGCGTTCGTGTTTGCGATTTTCAATCTCAATCCCGCGCCATTTTGCTTGCTCGATGAGGTCGATGCCCCACTGGATGACGCCAACGTGGGCCGCTTCACCGAAATGGTCAAAGAAATGTCGGATACCGTGCAGTTTATTGTTGTAACGCACAACAAGGTCACGATGGAGGGAACCCATCAGATGCTGGGTGTCACCATGCGAGAGCCTGGCGTTTCTCGTTTGGTGAGTGTGGATCTAGATAAGGCCGTGGCCCTAGCAGCGGAGGCATAATTTAACCGGGTGTTTTATGGATGATCTGCGACTGACATTATTGCTGGCTGGCTTGGTTCTCTTGGCCGTCATGGTGTGGGTCCATGTCAAGCGATCCAACAAAAGTAAGACGCAGGCCAATTGGCGTGTTCACGCCCAAGAACCCAAATTGGGAAGAGGCCGTCACGTCCCTGCGACCGATGATGGGGAGTTCTCCGATGAAGCCGATGAGCGTGGCGACACTGAGTATCGTGAGGAGCCCGTCCAACCGGCGTTAAAGGGCTTCTCGCCACCTGCTCACGAGTCTGAGGTGATCACCTTGTATGTGCGTCGAAGAGACCAGGGCCACATTCCAGGTCCCATGTTGGCCGATGCCGCCCGTCGAGCTGGTTTGACTTTTGGTGAGATGAACATCTTTCATCGGCGACAAGAAGGTGTGGACCAACCGGTCTTTAGCTTGGCCAATCTAGTGGCGCCAGGCGACTTCAACCCAGATGACTGGGATTCGTTTACCTCGCCGGGCGTGACGCTATTTGCCCAACTACCGGGCCCTGTGAGCGCCTTGGATGTGTGGGACTCAATGCTGGCCACCGCCACACGTCTCACTGAACTGCTCGACGGGGTCATACTCGATGCCAACAAACTCCAGCTCAGTCGCAAGCGCATCGCTGAGACTCGTGAACACATGCGCCAGCTCGATAGAGACACAGGCATGAGTCACGAGGCCAACTAATGGTGTCGGGACCCGCATCCGAAAAATTTGCTCCGGAAGATGCAAGACAGCGCGCTGATGCGCTCCGTTCTGAGATTACAGAGCACAACCACCGCTACTATGTGCTAAACGACCCAACGGTCTCCGATCAGCACTACGATGTCCTGCTAAGAGAGTTGGAGGCACTCGAGACTGAGTATCCCTCATTGATCACGCCAGAATCACCCACGCAGCGCGTCGGCGCTAAGCTCGGGGAAGGTTTTCAGAGCGTGCGGCACCAGGTGCCCATGCTCTCCCTGGCCAATGCATTCAACGATGATGAGGTGCTCGCCTGGTATGCCAGACTGAAAGATGCCTTGGATCAAGAAACCGTTGATGTCATCGCTGAACCCAAGCTGGATGGCTTGGCAGTCTCATTGAGATATATCGAGGGCCACTTACAACAAGGAGCCACACGAGGCGATGGGACAGAAGGCGAGGATGTCACGCAAAACGTCAGAACCATTCGTTCGATACCGCTGCAATTGAGAACTCACACGCCACCTGCAGAGCTCGAGGTCCGTGGTGAAATTGTCATGACCCGGTCTGGATTTAGGCGTTTGAATGAGCACTTGGGTGAGGCAGGCCAGAAACTATTCGTAAATCCCCGAAACGCGGCCGCTGGAAGTTTGCGTCAACTCGATCCCGCCATCACTGCCAAACGCCCACTGCAGTTCTATGCCTATGGGGCAGTCACCACAAACACACAACTCACCACGCAATACGCCGTTTACCAATGGCTTCAAGAGCTCGGCTTTCCCATTAGTTCAGACATCACGGTGGCCAAGGATCTGTCTGGACTATTGAGTGCGCATAAGCAATTCCTCCGACTCAGAGACCAGTTGGATCATGACATTGATGGCGTGGTCTACAAGGTCAATGATCTTTCTGCGCAAGATGAATTGGGTTTTGTCAGTCGCGCCCCCCGTTGGGCACTTGCACACAAATTTCCGGCCCAAGAGGAAGTCACTCGATTATTGGGCATTGATGTCCAGGTTGGACGGACGGGCGCTCTCACCCCGGTGGGACGGCTTGAGCCGGTGTTTGTCGGCGGTGTAACAGTCACCAATGCCACCCTTCACAATGCCGATGAGATCAAACGAAAAGATGTGCGCCCAGGAGATCAGGTGGTGGTAAGACGCGCCGGTGATGTGATCCCTGAGATTGTCCGCTCCATTAATACTGATCAGGCGAAACGCTCTGACCCTTGGAAAATGCCCACGGAATGCCCAGAGTGCGGGAGTGCGGTCGAACAGATTGAAGGGCAGGCTGCTGTTCGCTGCACCGGCGGATTGGTCTGTCCTGCCCAGCGCAAACGAGCATTGGAGCATTTTGTCAGCCGCACAGCCATGAATATTGATGGCCTCGGCACACAAGTGATCAATCAATTGGTCGATGAGGGCCTCGTTCAAACGCCAGCGGATTTATATCGGCTAGATAAAGAGACCCTGATGGGTTTAGAGAGAATGGGTGATAAATCGGCTCAAAATCTCATCGATGCGATCGATCAAAGCCGAAAAACACAGCTCGATCGGCTATTGTTCGCCCTTGGAATTCGTGAAGTGGGTGCGGTGACCGCGACTGCATTGGCCAGTCACTTTGGCACACTTGAGGCCATCGCAGCCAGTGATGCTCAAACGCTAGAGTCTGTCCCAGATGTGGGACCCATCGTAGCTCATCACATCGTGGCGTTTTTCAATGAACGGCACAACCAAGAAGTGATTGAGGATTTGCAAGCGCTGGGCGTGGAGTATGCGCCCGTGGAGAGGCATGAGAGTGGTGAGCTGCCCCTCAATGGTCAAACCTATGTTCTGACCGGGCGGCTAGAGTCGATGGACCGCTCCGCGGCCAAACGAGCGCTTGAGACCTTAGGCGCCAAAGTCACCGGCAGCGTGTCCGCTAAGACCACGGGTCTGATCTCAGGTGCCGAACCAGGATCCAAATACCAAAAGGCCGAGTCCCTCAAGGTCCCAATACTGGGCGAAGAGGCGCTTTTGGACTTGTTGCGCACCCACATGCCCGATACCGTAGAATGAGAGTAGAGGCGAACTTAAGAGGAGGAAATACCCAATGAGTGAACAGATCACCGAAATTTTAGTCCCCGTGGACGGTTCTGAAAATTCCACGCGAGCAGCGTTATTTGGTATCGATATGGCCAAAGCTTTTGGGGTTGGCATTCGCTTGTTTTATGTCTTCCCCGCAGCATCGGTGGAGATCATTGGTATGGCGGGCATGTCCCGGTCTGATATTGACCAAGCGGCGCAGGCGGCTGCTCAGAAGGCTTTCGATCTCACACATGAGGCCCTTGGCTCTGAGACCGGCGTTGAGTTTGAAACAGAGACATCGATGGGCGATCCTGCTGAAGAGGTGATTCGCTACACAGAAGACAATGCAGGCACCATGGTGGTCATTGGCCGTCGAGGTCTCTCTCGCATGAAAAGCCTGATGATCGGTAGTGTGAGTGATAAGGTCCTTCGTCACGCCAAAACACCTGTGGTGGTGATCACCTAAGTGACTCAATTGGCCACCAACCGATCAGACGTTGCGGCTGTTGCCCGAGGGCGTGCGTGCATCGTTGGTTTCATGCTTGTCGTGGCCATTGCCTGCTCGTCCCTGACTTGGGCTGCCAAAGACAACGCAGGAGAGATACAGATGTGTGCTCAGCTCCTAGATTATGAACATCGCGTGTTGGCTTCTCGAGAGAGCTTGCGTCTGTGCGATGCCTTTCCTGGGCAAGTTCTGCTCATCGTCAATACCGCCAGCCAATGTGGCTTCACTGGCCAGTTTGAGGGTCTCGAAGAACTTTACCAGGCACACAAAGACAAGGGTTTTGTGGTGCTGGGTTTCCCGTCGAATGACTTTCGACAAGAGCACGACGACGAGGGCCAAACCGCCGAGGTCTGTCAGCTCAACTACGGTGTGACATTTCCAATGTTTGCCACCACCCCTGTTCGCGGGTCTGATGCAAACCAGTTATTTGCCGATCTGGCCGAAGCCACTAAGCCGCCGAGATGGAACTTTAACAAATATCTGATCGGGCGCGATGGCGAAGTGATCGAACACTTTGGTTCCATGGCTAAGCCACGAGGCGGGAAACTTGAGAGTCGCGTTTTAGAAGCGCTCGCTCAGACTGGACCAAATTCATAAGGTCCAGCTTTTTTGAGCGCAGCCTGATAAGCGGGTCGTGACTGCAAGCGGGTCACATAAGAGACCACGTTAGGAAAGGCCTCGGCGCGGATGCTTTTTTTGGCCACCGCCGTTTCCAGCGGGAATAACATCTGCACATCAGCAATGGTGATCGTTGGGCCTG